>JAPOYG010000689.1 GCA_026706755.1 Acidobacteriota bacterium | reverse complement strand
CTTGGTTGGCGCCCCTCCGTTTGCAGGGCGACGAGCGGGCCCTGCTACTGGTACTGTTGGTCGGAATTCAACGCGCAGCTCGCCGATGTCCCACTGCTGACGATTGTTCTGGTTGGGGCTGAGTTTCTCCCAGGCCCACGCCCACCCCACGTGTGATCAAGAGGATGCCGTTTGAGAAAGACTGCGGTGTCTGCCATGGGGCAGAGTATTGCACGGTCCGGGCAGCATCTACGGGCGTATCTATATGCGCCAGGAGATGTGGAGTGGGACCCTGTTGCCCTGCTGCTCATTCCCACGCCGGCCGTCGGGCAGCCGTGTTTCTCGACCGGGTTCGGCCTGAACGCGGGTTCCGAGCTCGAGTCCATTCGTTCGGGCGTAGCTATTCCACGGAGCATTTGCGACGAGTACATCAACCCGCGGTACGCCGAGCTTTCGGAGTGTGCCGGGCCGGGACGCAGGAACGCCGGCGAACGTGGACTGCCGCCCTCGCGCAACCAGGTGATCCACTGGGCCCAGAAGCCATACCTGGTCGCAGGGCAAGCCGGCGGCGAACGCTCTCCTGGCTCATGCCGCTTGCCGTTCACCGGCCGCCATCATCGATCCTGATCGTTGCCGCTCGCGTGACCCCTCCATTTGCAGGGCGTCGGACCACGGTCCGGGCATCTATGATTCGGGGCCGAGGGTCATGAGCCGGCAGGATCTGTTCGAGCGCATCCTGAAGTCGTTGCACACGTGCGTGCTGGACGATGCGGAGTGGCCGGTCGTATCCAGCCTGGTCGATGAATGGTGCGGCTCGCGGGGCAACAGCCTGATCCTGGCCGAAGGGACGGCGCGGGGCGACGTGGACGTCTTCTTTCGGCGATTCTGTTTCCGAGGTCAGCGCCGGCCGGATCTGGAGCGGGAGTACTTCGAGGACTACCACCTCCTCGACGAGCGCCTCCCGCGGTTGCGCGAGCTGCCGGACGGCCGGGTGACGCCCAACTCCTCGCTGTTCACGGACGGGGAGAAGAAGACCTCGGTGGTCTTCAACGAGGTCATGTTGCGCAACGGCACCCGAGACGGACTCAACGTGCGCCTTGACGGGCCGGATGGCTGGCGCATCGTCTGGGCGACGGCGGATCCGGTCGAGGGCGCGGGCTGGTCGTCGTCCCAGGTGGTGGCGATCGAGCGCTTCCTCCCGCATCTGCGCCAGTTCGCCCGGGTCCGACAGGTGGTGGTCGATGCGAGGGCGCAGAGCGCGTCGGCCGTTGAGCTGCTCGACAGCCGGAGCACCGGCGTGATTCAGCTGGACCGGCGCGGCCGGGTGGCGGCCGCGAATGATGCTGCCCTGAAGCTTCTGCGTAGGGACGATGGCCTATCGGACCGAGGCGGCGTCCTGCGTGCCGTGGTGTCGGCGGAGGACGCGGAGCTCTCGAGGCTGTTGGCGCGGGCGTTGCCGTTCGCCGACGGCGTGGGCGTGAGCGGCTCGATGCTGGTGAGTCGTGCGCGCACCAGCCTGCGGCTCGAGCTGCACGTCAGCCCCGTGGACCCGAGACCCCCGGACGAGCGTTCGAGCCGGATGGGCGCGCTGGTTCTCGTGGTTGACCCTGCACGCCGCGGAGCCATCCACGTGGGTCGGGTGGCGGCCGGCCTGGGCCTTACGCCTGCGGAGAGCGAGGTGGCGGCGTCGCTGGCCCGAGGCACGAGCATTCGCGACATCGCGGCCGCGACGGGGCGCAGCGTGACGACCGTTCGCTGGCACTTGCGCCAGATCTGCGCCAAGCTGGGGATCTCGCGGCAGTCAGAGCTCGTACGGCTGGTGATGTCCTTGGGTGACGTTCCCGAGGCACGAGGCTCCCCGACGCCGCTCCGGACTGCGCGATCGAAGCCGGGCTGACGGGGTCCGAACCCGACAAGGTCCGGCTTTCCACGACGGGTCGGCCTGAGAGGCAGACAGCAGCCTCGTTGGGGGCGGCGTGCGCGACCCCTCCATTCGCAGGGTGACGGCGGCGACCGCGAGTGCGCAGAGCGAGGTCGTCGTGGTCGCGGGCCGGTTCGTAGCTCGGCGAATCGTCTGGCGCACGAGCGTTGCGCACCGGTGGTCGACGTGGCGCCCGAGTGGGCCGGTCAGCGTCGGCGCTTCTCGGGGACCGTTGGATCGGGGCATCGACCTCGGTCGTCACGTTGAACCCGAGCCGCAGCGCGACGGCCACGTCGACGGCGGCGTTCCCGGGGTTCGGGCGTCGACCGATGTGGTCGTAGGTGCTGTTGCCGACCACCACTACTTCCCGGTAAGGGCGTGCGGGGGTGGCTGCGGCCGCACGAAAAGGGCGGCACGCGCCACGACGTGGCGGCTCACCACCGGGCCGAGGAGGCGGTCGAGACGTACGTCGCCACCGGCGGCTTCGAGGACGGGCGGGCGCCGCAGGTCCAGACCGTCGCCCCATAGGGGCGCCGCAGTTCTACGACCCGGATGGCGGAGCGCAGTCTCGCTCGTTCGGCGCGGTCGAGCGCGTCTTGATCGGATCCCGCCGCCTTGCCGGAGCTCGCCGAGCGAGAGGACCAACCGCACCAGGGGCGCCTGCCGCGAGAGGGGCTGCTTGCGGTAGATCTGCTTCAGGCGCCAGTAGCTGGCCCCCTCCGCTTGCCGGGCGCCTCGGCGATGTCGCGGACGCTCTTGCCTGCGGTCAGGCAGACGGCCACCTGAGCGTCCGCCGGCGTCAGCTCCAGTGTCGTGGCGAGCAGGGATCGAGCCGATGCTGACGGCCCGGCTCGACGATCAGCAGCAGCGCGGCGACGTGGCGCGCGCCGTAGTCGGGCGGCGGCGCGGCGACGGGCTTGACGTGCAGGACGAACGGCGGCAACACGGGCGAGCGGTGGAGCCGCATCGACCCGCTGACCACAGGCCGTCCGGACCCCCGCAGGGCGTCGCCTACCATCCGCTCGAGCCGGACTCGGTCGGCCACCGCGCGGGCGCCCAGCATCCCGCCCCGGTCCGTCAACCCGTCGCCGTTCCGGAGGATGTGGCGGGCACGGTCGTTGGCGGCGAGGACCCGCCCGCGCCGGTCCAGGTGGACGACACCGACCCGTGAGTTGTCGAGCAGGGCCGTCACGGTCGTGTTCCGTGCCTCGGCGCGGACCAGCGCCTGCCGGACGCGGACGAACTGCCGGATGTAGGGCAGCAGCTCCGTGACCATTGCGATCCGCGCCGCTCCCCAGCCGTCCGCGTCGATGGGGTCTCGGAGGCCCCAGGTGATAGAGGAGCCGTCCGGCCCGTTGAGCCGGGCGTTCAGGCTGTCCTGGCCGCCGGTCCGGAGCAGCATCTCGTTGTACGTGGGCGAGGTCTTCAGTTCGTCGGCCGTGAGCAGGTCCCGGACGTGCACCAGACGGCTGTCGGGCAGCTGCCGGAAGCGCGGGACGCGTTCGTCGGTGGGGTAGTAGTTCTCAAGGTAATCGCGCTCCTGGTCCTCGCGGCGCTGCCCGCGGCAGTAGGCTCCGACGAAGAGCACGCGGACGTCGTCGAGGGGGCCTTCGCGGACGATGAGGTCGTTGCCGGTCAGGCCGCAGGCCTCGTCGATGAGGGCCGAGGTGGCCGGCCAGCGGGAATCGTCGAGCATGGCGTCGT
>JAPOYG010000384.1 GCA_026706755.1 Acidobacteriota bacterium | reverse complement strand
GGCGCGGGCGATTCGGCCCGCCGCCCCCGGCATGACGAGCGGTGCCGGCTCCATCCCGGCCCGGGCCTCGCCGGTCGCCGGCGGCTCCGGCGCCAGCTCCGCAATCAGCTCCCCCTCCGCCACGTGACGTTCTGCGGCCGGTGCGCCGCCGAGCGGTCGCGGCTCGGACTCCGGGAACGTCGCCGCCGGCCGTTCCGCCCGCGCGGCGCGACCGGCGGACCCCGCGAGATCGCCGTCCGTCAGCAGCCCGGTCGCAATCCGGTCCTGCAGGGCGAAGAGCTCGCTCGTGACGCCGTCCGCCCGCACGGCGCGCCGCACCGCTCCGCTGTCGACGTCGACGAGCCGCGCCGTGATCCGCAGCCGTTCGCCGAGTCGCTGGTAGCCGCCGGTCACGACCCAGCGCGCCCCGAGGGCGCGGCCGAGCGACAGAATGCCGGCCGGCGATGCATCCGGTCCGGCGCCCGTCGATTCCGGCCCCGACGCCCCCCGTCCGACGACGGTCAGACCCGCGGCGTCAAAGTCGGCCGCCACGGTCTCGGCGATGCCTTCACCCAGCCAGTCGTCCGCCGGATCCTGGGTGACGTTCGCGAAGGTGGAGATCGCCACGACGCCCCCGACGTCGTCGGGGGCCTCAGTCGCGGCCTGCGTTCCCGCGGCGGCCGGATCGGCGGCGACAGTCAGGGCGCAGCCCGTCACGAGAGGCAGCAGCGCGCGCCCCGCGAGACGGAAGACCCGCACACCCGCCGCGACCCGTCTGCCGTGTGTCGTCATGACCGCTGTCCCCGCCGCCACGCCGTGCCCGTCCGGGCGCGCCAGGAGTCTGCGCCGCAGACTCCCAAAGCGCCAGCAAGGGCGCTCTAGCGCACCGTCCGGAAGAAGGTGCGCAGGTCCTCGACGAAGAGCTCCGGCTGCTCCATGGCCGCGAAGTGCCCGCCGCGGGGCATCTCGGTCCAGTGGGTGATGTTGAAGGCCGCCTCGGCCCACGCGCGCGGCGTGATGAAGAGCTCGTAGGGGAAGATGGCGGCCCCGGTCGGGACCTCCACGCGCCCGAGCCCGGTTGTCGCGCCGCCGGCCTCGTAGTAGAGGCGGGCCGACGAGGTGGCCGTCTCGGTCACCCAGTAGATCATGACGTTGGTGAGCAGCTCGTCGCGCGTGAAGATCGATTCCGGGTCGCCGTTGCAGTCGCACCAGGCCCGGAACTTCTCGACGATCCAGGCCGCCTGGCCCGCCGGCGAGTCGTTCAGCCCGTAGCCGACGGTCTGCGGCTTCGTGCCCTGGATCTGCGCGTAGCCGTTCTCGTCCGTGTTGTAGAACGACAACCGGGCCTGCGAGCGCGCGAGCTCCTCCGGCGGCACGCCGGCCGTCGGATCCTCCACCCCCGCGGGCGGCTGCGCCACCAGCATGTTCAGGTGCAGGCCGGCGACTTCCTCCGGGTGCTTGAACGCGTGCCAGGTGCTGACGATGCTGCCCCAGTCGCCTCCCTGCGCGCCGTAGCGCTCGTATCCCAGCCGCGCCATCAGCTTCGCGTTGACGTCGGCGATCTGCTCGGGGCCGAAGCCCGGCTCCCGCGGCTTGTCGGAGAAGCCGTAGCCGGGCATCGACGGCGCGACGACATGGAAGGCGTCGGCGGGGTCGCCGCCGTGCGCGGCGGGGTCGGTCAGCGGACCGATCACCTTCAGGAACTCCGCCACCGACCCGGGCCACCCGTGGGTGATGATGAGCGGCAGCGCGCCCTCCACCGGGGAGCGCTGGTGGATGAAGTGGATGTCGAGCCCGTCGATCACCGTCTTGTAGTGGTCGAGCTCGTTGAGCCGGCGCTCGGCCGCCCGCCAGTCGAACTCGTCCCGCCAGTAGGTGATGAGGTCGGTCACGTAGCCGAGCTCCGCCCCGTAGTCCCACCCCACGTCCTCGAGCTGGTCGGGAAGGCGCGTGCGCGCCAGCCGCTCGCGGAGATCGCCGAGCACGGCATCGGGCACGTCGATCGTGAACGGCCGGATCGCCGTGGGATCCGGCTCGGCCTGCTCCGCCCCCGTTCCGCTGAGGGTGGCGCCCGCCACCGCCACGGCAATTGCGCACATGCCGCCTGCCAGTACCTGTCGTCTCACGGATCCCACTCCTTGTTGCACGGGTCTCGCACGCCCGGCGCCCAACCCGCGGCTCCCCTCGGCGCTCCGGGGGCTCCGCTCGGCGCCAACCGATCCTACAGGAGTCGGCGCCGGCGCACGGCGCGGACTCCTGCCCGGTCTCGCACCGGATTCGTACGCGCCGAAAACGTTGGTTCCCGTCACGCGAGTTGAGGTATTGTGTTGCGGACTATCGGCAAGAGGGAGGTTCTGCCATCATGCCCGCACCCCGCTTTCGTCTCCTTTCGTTGGCCGTGATCGTGGCGGCGGCGGTCGGTTTCGCAGCGTCCGCGCCTGCGGCGGCGGCCGAGAGCACCGTCACCTACAACAAGGACATCGCCCCGATCCTCGAGCGGAGCTGCCAGAACTGCCACCGCCCGGAGTCGGTCGCGCCGATGTCGCTCCTCACCTACGAGGACGCGCGTCCCTGGGCGCGGTCGATGAAGTACCGGACCGGCCGCATCGGCAAGCCCGACGTGATGCCGCCCTGGTACATCGAGCGCGACATCGGCATCCAGGACTACAAGGGCGACATCTCCCTGACCGATGCCGAGATCGCCGCGATTGCCGAGTGGGCCGACAACGGCGCACCGCGCGGTGAGGCGGTGGACGCGGCGAACGCGGAGGAGACGGTGGCCGCTGCCTCGGACTGGCAGCTCGGCCAGCCGGACCTGATCCTGAAGTCGCCGTCGATCGAGGTCGCCCCGACCGCCCCGGACTGGTGGGGCCCGATGGGCGAGGTCGAGACCGGCCTGACCGAGGACCGCTACGTGTCCGCGATCGAGATGCGCGAGGTCAGCGACTTCGAGGGCGAGCCCGAGCGCGACACGATCGGCGGCCTCTACGTGATCCACCACCTGGTCATCGTCCCCGTCGGCCCGGACGGCGTCCCCGACCCGAACGACGGCTTCTGGCCCGTCCACGAGGTCGGCCGCAACCCGGACGAGTTCCATCCCGAGTCCGGCAAGCTGCTGCGGGCCGGTTCGAAGATCCTCTTCCCGTCCGCGCACCTGCACTCGAACGGCCGCCACACGCGCGCCCACCTCGAGATCGGCCTGAAGTTCCACCCCGAGGGCTACGAGCCGACCCGCCAGGTGCAGATCGTCGGCCCGGCGACGATGGAGCTCGACATCAAGCCGATGGAGGCGGACCAGGAGTTCGAGGCCTACACGACGCTGCTCGACCACACGAAGCTGACCGTCTACGAGCCGCACATGCACGCGGCAGGCGTCCGGATGTGCCTCGACACCATCTGGGCCAACCGGGTGGAGACCCTGAGCTGCGCCGGCTACAACCACAACTGGGTCCGCGTCTACACGTTCGAGGACCACGTGGCGCCGCTGCTGCCGAAGGGCACCATCCTGCGCATCCGGGGCTACTTCGACAACACGCCGACCAACCCGAACGTCTCGGATCCGCGGAACTGGTCCGGACTCGGTCACCGGTCGATCGACAACATGATGATCAACATCGGCCAGGCCGTGT
>JAPOYG010000368.1 GCA_026706755.1 Acidobacteriota bacterium | reverse complement strand
AAGAACATGAACAGGTCGTCGCTCCGGTTGACGCCGGAGAGGAACAGCGCGGAGTGCGGTTCCAGCGGGGCCGGGAGGGCGCGGTAGTCCGACACCAACTCATAGATCTCCGTGTGGGCCGGCGGATAGTCGGCGAAGCCGGCGGTGAACCCCTGCGGCCCAAGATGGAAGTCGAAGGTGAACGTCAGCGCATCGGTCGGCCCGCCCGGAGGGCCCCCGCAGCCGCCGAGCCACGTGGCGAGCGACAGCGTCACGGTCGCGAGGCCGGGCCGCGTGCAGCGCATGGCGGGCAGGGTATCGCATGCGCGGAGACGCCGCGAGCCCCAGCGGCTCGGGCTTCCCCTCTCCGGTCCGCGTCGGCGCTGTCGACGCATCAGCACCAGCGTTCGCCCGCGTCTCGACGTTCCGGGTGCGCTGGCACGTTCCACGGCCGGGCCGTATCATTCGCGCTTGTGACCTATCCCTCCGGCTCCCGCTGTTGCTCGCGCGGCGCACTCGTCACCGCGCTGTGCATCGCCCTGGCATCCTTCCCCAACGAGGCCGCCGCCCAGACCGAGCGTGACGGCCTCTACGCCGGCCTGCAGTTGGGCGTCGCGCTGCCCACGGCGCTGACCGCCGTTCGTACCTACGTCAGCCACCCGACGCGCTGCGACACGCTCCTGTATCCGCCCTCGGTGAGCCCCCCCGCCGACGATCCGGCCTGCCTCGACAGCCGGCCCGGGGCGACGTCCACCGAGTTCGATCCCGGCCTCGGGCCGGTCGGCGGCGCCCTGATCGGCTACGCGATCGGCGGGTTGCGGCTCGAGATGGAGTACCTCAACGCGTCGCCCGGAAGCGCCGAGTCTCCGATCGGCAACACGACCAGCTCCGCCTTGCTGACCAAGACGTCGGAGTGGAGCACCGATCAGCCGCCCTACGAGTGGATCGGGGAGTACAAGCTGCACCAGGTGTTCGCCAACGTGTACTACGACCTTCGCAACGACTCGCGCTGGACCCCGTTCGCGGGAGCCGGCGTCGGCTTGGCAACGGTCGATCTGAACTACTACCTGCAGTTCATCCGCAAGCCGGAAGCGGAGTACCTGCAGATCGAATTCGATCTGGACTGGCCCGACGCAGCCAAGCGCGCCGCCGCGGGGACGGCCAGCATCCTGGACACGTACGCGGGCGAGACCGTCTTCGGCTACCAGGCGCTGGTGGGCGTCGACTACGCGCTGAGCGGGCGCACGTCCCTCGGCGTCGCGCTACGCTGGGCACGGTTCGACGACGTCGATCACGAGGCCGTGTACGACGTCGTCCGCAGCCACGCGGGGGTGCTCGCCGACGGTGTCACGCCGTTCAACAACGAGCTGGAGTTCTCCGGTAGCGGCTATCGGGCGCTGACGGTCAACCTGAAGTACCACTTCTGATCGAAGGAGAGACTCATCATGTTCAGCACGATCCGGAAGTGCCTGCTTGCCCTGACGCTGGCGGTGTCGCTGGGGGCGGTCGCCCCCGCGCTGGCGGAGGAGTTGACGGCCGAGGATCACGCACAGATCCATCAGCTCTACGCCCGGTACGTACAAGCCATCGACTTCGGCGAGGCGGTGGCGTGGGCGGACACGTTCACGCCGGAAGGCTCGTTCGGCGACGCCGTCACCGGTCGCGATGCGCTGATTGCGTTCGCCGACGACTACCACGAGGAGAACGGAGACGCACCCCGCCACTGGTACGGGGCGCTCGTGCTGACGCCGACCGCCGAGGGCGCCGAGGGCAGGTGCTATGCGGTGACGTTCAACTCACGCACGCAGAGCCTGATGTGGACGGGCACGTACAGGGACACGTTGGTGAAGACCGCCGACGGCTGGCGCTTCTCGCAGCGTCAGCTCACGATCGACCCGACGGGCGGCGAGTAGCGGATGCCGGCGGCGACCTGTGTTGCCAGCCGGCGCCCGGTCTCAGCGCTCGTGGGTCGGCCCGTCTCAGCGCCCGTGGGTCGGTCCGTCTCAGCGCCCGCGGCCCCACGTCTCAGCGCCCCGTGGGTCGCCCCGCCTGACGGCCAGCGGGTCGCCGTCCACGGGGCAGGCCGAACGCCGGCGCGTCGCGGGAGCACCCAGGGCCGCGCCGGTGGGCCGGAGCAACGCGCTCTCAGCGGCCGGCTTTGGCGTCGTCGGCCCTGCCGCCCCGCAGTGTGTTCTCGAGGCCGTAGTTGCCCTCGTGGCAGGTGTACTCGAGGATGTGGTAGTCCGGCGACCGGTTCATGGGCAGCTCGACGGTCCACGGCTGCCCGAAGGCATTGGGATCCTCGACCGTCACGCGGTAGAGCATCGTGTTCTCGTCGACCGGGATGAAGCGCTCGGTCACGTGCGTGGCCTCGCTCTGCGGGATGCCCCGGATGCGGCCGGTGGCCACGTTCGTGCCGACGGTCCCCTGCGTGTTGTAGTGCGTGACCTCCACCACCAGGGTGTCGCCCTCCCAGCGGCCCCGGGACACGCCGTCCCACTGGCGGATGCTCGAGGGCAACTCCGGCCGGTCGTCGAGCGGAATGATGCGGGAGACGTGGATCATCTCCGAGGAGATCACCACGTAGCCCGGCGTCTGCAGGATCAGGTGGCCGGTGTTGTAGGTCGGGAACATCGCCCCCGGCACGCCGCGCGTGATGCAGCGCTCCCACGGGGTGTTGTGCACCCAATGGTCGGCGAGTAGCCGCAGGTTCTCGTCCCGGACCGCCGCCGCCGCGGGAAGGATGGACACCACGCCGCTGGGCGGGTCCACCACCATCGACCGCCGGCGCTCGTTGCTCTTGGCATCGACCTCCCCGGGCGAGAAGTCACCGGAGGGGCCGACCCCGGGGCCGGTCATGCCGCTGTTGTCGATGCCGGGGAACCAGGCCGCCAGGGCCTTCAGGCCCGCCCACACCTCGGGGCCCGGCGTCTCGAAGGGCGTCGAGTCGAAGCTCGTCCAGATGCCCGATATGTCCGGCTGCCCGTCCGGCGTCCGTGGAGGCGTGTAGTCCTGTGCGAACACCGGCGCCGCCAGCGCCAGCGCCGCGACGAGCGTGCAGGTCAGGAGCGTGCTTGTTCTCATCGGTCGTTCTCCCGCGACTCCGGTGAAGTGGTCACATCCCGGCGGCCTGCCGTCGGCCGCCCCCGATGACACCTGCCGGGCACTGCCGGCTATTCCGGTAGCGCAAAGACCCACATGACGCCCGTGCCCTGCGGGATGGTCGTGCCGGTGAACCGCGCGTAGGAGGTCGTCTGGCCTATGCGGCCGCCGGCGCCGACCGCGACGTACTGCCGCCCGCCGACCTCGAAGGTGACCGGGGCGCCCGAGATGTCGCCGTTGAGGCGCCGCTCCCACAGGAGGTCGCCCGTCTCGGCGTCGAGCGCGAAGAAGCGCCGGTCGGCGGTGCCCCCGAAGACGATGCCGCCGGAGGTGGCCAGGGCCGCGGCGGTCATCGCGGCGCCGCTCTCCGGACGGTATTCCCAGGCTCGGCGGCCGGTGACCGGGTCGAAGGCCACGAACTCGCCGACGTAGTCGTACCCCGGCACCATCTTCACCCGTGCCGCCATTCCGCGGTAGACGCGGCCCGGCCGATACTCCTCGGATACGAACGACACGTCCATGCAACTGTTGTTGATGCCGACGTAGTAGAGGCCGGTCTCGGCGCTGT
>JAPOYG010000203.1 GCA_026706755.1 Acidobacteriota bacterium | reverse complement strand
CCGCCGCGGGTGCCGAGCGGCAGGCCGTCGAGGTGGTGGTCCTGGATGAGGTCGCGGTCGAGCTGGTAGCGGTCGACGATGGGCGGCAGCGTCGTGTCGCCGAGGGCGAGGCGGCTGATCCTGCGCGCGGCGGCCAGGTAGCGCTCCAGCGTCGCCGGCGAGACGAACAGCAGCTCGGCCAGGTTGTCGAAGCCGCTGGTGGCGTTGTCCGCGGGCAGCAGCGTCGAGACGTCGAACTCCTTCGGTAGATCGTCGAGCGCGAGCAGGTCGCGGACCGCGTTGCGGTACTCGGTCCGGCTCAGCCGGTGCAGGGCGGGCCGGCGGCCGGGATTCGGCGCCTCGGCCGCGTGGCGGTCGAGCGCGGTCTCCAGCCAGCCGGCGACCGCCTCGTAGGTCTCTTCGTCGGGGCGAGGCCGCCCGACCGGCGGCATCGTCCGCGACTCGAGCTTGCGGACGACCCGCTCCCAGACGTCGGTGTGGTCGCCGAGGTCCGCGAGGTCGAGCGTGTCGAAGGCGAGCCCGATCTCACGCAACTGCGAGACGAGCATCGACGGTGCGGCGCCGCGGCCCTCGACCACGCGCTCGCCGTGGCACGTGACGCAGTACCGATCCAGGGTCGCCTCGACGGTGGCGGCGGTTGCGGCGGTTGCCGTCGAGGTTCCCCCTGGGGGCGCAGCGGCGCCGGCGACCGGCCCGTTGACGGCGGCCGCCAGCGCAAACGCGGCCAGGGCCCGCCACGCCGTCAGTGTGCCGCAGCGCCTCTTCATCGATCTCGCCTCCCCTCGGGTACTCGCCAGACCTGCCCGGCGCACCGACCCGAGTCGCAGACCCGTGGACCCACGTTCGGCGCACAGCACGCGCTACGGGCGATCCTGCATTTCTACGCTTCTCGACCCGTGTTGTCAACGGCGGCACCAGGCGCTACGATGCCCGGGCGGTCTGTCCGCCCTTTCCGGACGACGCGCGAGGAGGCTCCGTTCATGCGCAGGACTTCGGGACTCGTGCTGACCGCCGCGGCGCTTGCCAGCGTTCTCGCCGCTGGGGCGGCCTCCGCCGGGACCGCCGCCGCCGAGAGCCCGCTGATCGCCGCCGCACGATCCGGAGACGCAGACCGCGTCGGCATGCTGCTCGACCAGGGCGCCGACCCGCGGGCCGCATCCCCGGACGGCACCACCGCCCTGCATTGGGCGGCGCGGGCCGCGGAGGCGGCAGCCGTGGAGATCCTGCTCGCCGCCGGCGCCAATCCCGCCGCGGCCAACCGCTACGGCGTGACGCCGCTCGCGCTCGCGGCCGAGAACGGCGACGCGGCGAGCGTCGCCGCGCTCCTCGCGGCCGGCGTCGACGCGAATGCCGCGAGTCCCGACGGCGAAACGGCCCTCCTGCTCGCGGCGCGCACGGGCCGGGTCGAGGTGCTCGACCTGCTGCTCGCCGCCGGCGCGGAGGTGGACGCGGCAGAGCAGTGGCGGGGGCAGTCGGCGCTGATGTGGGCCGCGGCCGAAGGCAATGTCGGCGCGCTACGGCGCCTCCTGGCCGCGGGGGCCGACATCGAGGCGCGCTCCGCCGGCGGCCTGACGCCGCTGCTCTTCGCCGTGCGCGAGGGACGGATCGACACCGCGCAAGCGCTGCTCGCGGCCGGCGCGGACGTCAACGCGGGGATCGACAGCACCACCGCCAGCACCGGCGCCTACACCCCGCCCTCGAGCGGCTACACCTCTCCCCTCGCCCTGGCGATCGTCAACGCGCACTTCGAGCTCGGGGCGCTCCTGCTCGCGCGGGGCGCCGACCCGAACATCCCCGACGCCCGCGGCTCGGCGCTGCACGCCCTCGCGTGGGTCCGGCGCCCGGGCTCGGGACGGCCGCCGCTGCCCACCGGCGCCCTCGACAGCCTCGCGCTGGGCCGCGAGCTGCTCGCCCGCGGCGCCGATCCCAACGCCCGCATCGACTGGCCGGAGATCCCGTTCGAGGTCGACCTCGGCATCGTGAAGCCGCCCCCCAACATCTCCGTGGGCCGCAACTTCATCAGCTTCGTCGGCGCCACGCCGTTCTACCTCGCCGCCAAGCATGCCGACCTCGACCTGATGCGGTTGCTCGTGACCCACGGCGCAGACCCCCGGCAGCCGACCGACCAGGGCGTCACGCCCCTGATGGCGGCGGCGGGGCTCGGCTTCTGGGACGGCGAGAGCCCGGGGCCGCTGAACGGGACGTCCGAGGAGGTCCGACTCGAGGCGGTGAAGCTGACGCTCGACCTCGGGAACGACCTGCACGCGGCGACCGACTTCGGCGATACGGTCCTCGAAGGCGAGGGCGTGGAGCTGCTGCTGCGCCACCCCTACAACCTGCTCGAGTTCGATCCGCAGCGCGACCGGGGCGACATGCGCTGGGGCGGCTCGACGGCGCTGCACGGCGCCGCGATGATGGGCTCGAACCTCATCGTGGAGTACCTCGTCGAGCGCGGCGCGGACGTCAACGGGCGCAACGCGATAGGCTGGACGCCGCTGATGATCGCGGAGGGCGTCTTCGTGGCGAACACCGAGAAGGCGTGGCCGGCCACCGTGGCCCTGCTGCGCGAGCTCGGCGGAGAGAGACGACAATGACGAACCTGAGACGGCTGGCAGTCCCGGGCATGGCCCTCGCGGGCGCGGCGCTGATCTTCTCCCTGGCCGGCTCCGCTGCTCGGGCGGCCGACAACGACGGCGTGATTCGCGGCGCGGTCACGAGCGCCAACGGGCCCGAAGCCGGCGTCTGGGTGATCGCCGAGACCGACGAGCTCGAGACGGTGTTCCGCAAGATCGTCGTCACGGACGACGACGGGCGCTACGCGCTGCCGGAACTCCCCGACGCCACCTACGACGTCTGGGTCCGCGGCTACGGGCTGGTCGACTCCGAACCGGTCGCGGGGCGGCCGGACCAGGAGCTCGACCTGACCGCGGTAGTGGCCGCGACCCCGCAGGAAGCGGCCCAGGTCTACCCGTCCACCTACTGGCTGTCGCTCATCGAGCTGCCCGCCGCGCACGAGTTCCCCGGCACCGGCCCCGACGGCAACGGCATCAACCCGCTGATGGGCAGCCAGAGCGAGTGGATCAACAACCTGAAGGGCTGCCAGCGCTGCCACCAGGTGGGCAACCAGCGGACCCGCGAAGTCCCGGACCTCGACGACTTCGACTCGGCCCGCTCCGCCTGGGACGACCGGGTGCAGCGCGGCCAGCGCGGCTCGCTGATGAACAGCTTCGTCACCCGCTTCGGCCGCGAGGCCGGCCTCGACATGCTGGTCGACTGGTCCGACCGGATCGCCGCCGGCGAGGCCCCGCCGGCCCCGCCGCGGCCGCAGGGCATCGAGCGCAACGTCGTCCTCACGATGTGGAACTGGGGCAACAACGTCGCCTTCGTCCACGACGAGATCGCGACCGACAAGCGCAACCCGCGCGTCAACGCCTACGGCCCGCTCTACGGCGTCGACATCGGCAACGACTTCCTGCTGGTGACCGACACCCTCGAGCACCGCTCGGAGATGATCAAGATCCCGTTGCGCAGCGACGACCCGAAGGTCCCGTCCATGTTCACGACGGAGGGCTTCAAGCCGTGGCGCGACTTCGGGGCGGAGGCGGTCTGGAACGACCCCGCCAACCCCCACAACCCGATGATCGACGCCG
>JAPOYG010000270.1 GCA_026706755.1 Acidobacteriota bacterium | reverse complement strand
GACGTGCGATTATCCAGCGACAGGTCGTATCTTAGTCAGGCCTTCGGCCCAACGGCCCCGCCGACGAAGTGGTACGTCTCCATGACAGACGAAGGGCGTAAGGTCGCCGAGGTGCTGGCCGAACAGAGGCTAGCGCCAGCAGACGATAGTGCTACCGGGTGAGCTGGCGACTTCACTTTCGTGCCGCCGGTACAGCTCAGATACAGGCCAGTGCTCGTCTGACGCCGTTGGTCTCGCCGCTTGGTCCGCGTCCACCGTCACACCCGGAGCGTGTTCGATATGGGATTGGCATCCAGCACGTCGGCGAGCTTGTACAGGTCGCGCGAGTGCATCCCGAGACTCTCGTCCCGCCAGAGTCTGCACTCAATGTTGCCGATTCTCATCGAGTCGGGCGCCCGCTCATCGAGGCGGTAGAAGAGCAGCTCGCTTCCCCCATACATCCACGACACCGAGAACCCTGGTGGCCGCACTTCCTTCCAGCGCCGGAACTCCGGCAGCTCGTCGTGGCGGGCATCTAGCCGTGCGTTCTGCGGAACCTGGACGACGATCAGCCCGAGCGAGCTGGGCACAAGGCCCCAGTCGCCGTGGTTGTTGTCCACATCTGCTCGGGCGCCACGTGCCACCTTCGCCCCGAGACGCGCCAACCTCGCGGCGCCGTCGAAGAACCGGAACGTCTCGATCAGGACCCCGACCGCGTACGGAAGAAAGATCGGGTACGGCGTGTTGGCCTTCGACAGGCTGCCCCCAGGGGATTCCTTGAGCTTCGTCGTAGGTTCGGCGTAGTACCTCGTGTCCAGATACACTTGGCTGCCGCCGCCGTACGATGCGCCGTAGGCGGACAGCACCACCGAGATCGACTGTGGAGGCCCGCCCACCGACCTCAGACGCTCATTCGGCTCGCAGTTGGCGAACCTCCTGCGCGCTTCGCCCCGGTGAGAGCCGTCGAGGTTCTTGAACAGGTCCTTCAGCGAGTGGCCCTCGGTGTGCTTGTCCGACCGCATCAGATCCGCCTTCATTGCTAGCTCGGCGGCCACGACCAGCAGGTGGAGCGCGGGCATCACCTCAACGACCGAAGTCGGCAGGCGCCCGGTGGGCATCAGCGCCCTGTACGCCGAGAGGTATTGCTCCGCGAAGCTCAACATCAGCTCCGGGTCACCGTGCTGGTCTACGACGCTGCCGTCAGCAATGGTCCCTTCGTGGGTCGGAACCACCATCTGCGTGTCGGGCACGTACACACCCGGGTACTGTACGCCGGGGAACGTCTGGGCGGTGGGTACCCCGAGAATCATCGCCCGCACATGCTCGATCTGGCCCCGGGCTGGGCCGTCGCGCTCCCGGGTGATCGGCATGAGGACAGGCATTCCCTCGACCACCTCGCCACATTCTGTGCAGACGTACTGCTGCTCGACTCTCACCGGCCACCCCAGTGTAGGCACAGCGTGGCAGGAGACACGGGTGGGCCTCGGCAAGAGATCCTGCCGGCCGCACTTGGGACACGCCCGCATCAGCCTTTCCTCCTAGTCGGGTAGCGCAGTGGGCTGGGCGCCGCTGCACCGGCGTGGTGCCTAGCCGTCAGCCTTCTTCTTCTCATCCGATCTGCGCATCTCTCGCCGTTCCTTGGCTGCTCGCAACCTCGCGGGCTCGGTGTACAGCTGCGTCAGGAATCTGGTCGCGAACGCCTCCAGATCCTCGACGGCCTCCTCGTCAAGCGAACCGTCGTGTGCCGCGTCGTTCCCGTTCAGCCGCACGGCGGAGCCGAGTTCGCGTAGCTCGGGGGAGAACTGTTTCTGCTCGCAGAGCGCCTCTAGCCGGGCAGCCAGATTCTTGCCTTTCACGCCCTTGGTCGCGAGATCCAGGCACAGCCTGAACATGGCTCCGGCAGCGTTGTAGCACGCCACTGCCGCGCATTTCGTCGCCTCGCGGAAAGCCCCCTTGATGTCAGAGGGAAGTTCCTCGGGGGGCGCAGCGGTATCCACATCAGGGGGCGAGACGTGGCGCAGGAGACGAAAGCTGTCGACCGATGCGCTGGGGCGGATAGCGGCCAACGGCTGGCTTTGAGTCAGCCTGGCACGCAGTTGCTGAGCTCTGATATGGTCCCTCTCCTCGAGCATGAAGATGGTCGCGCGCTTACAGGCGCGGCATACGCAAAACACCTCGTACTGGCGGTTGCCCGCTGTCCCGATCCCCGCGAACGTGTCCGCGTCAGCGTCGAACGTGGTTCGGTGAGCGCGGCATCGAGGGCAGTCCGTTACGAGTTCAGGCATCAGGTCAGCCCTGGCCGAAAGAGCGTGGCCGAGGCAGCAGCCGCCAGTGGTGGCTTGGGCGTCGGTTCGCTCGGCGGCTGCCAGCAGTCTGCTGGGCAGCCGAACCCCGTGGCTCCGTTCGAGGTTGAGAGCCCCGTACGGAGGGGCCTGAGTAGCCTTCCTCCACCCTACACCGAAGCTGTCACTGTTCGGTCTGTCACGAAGCTCCAGGAACTACGCTCGAATCTCGGCGATCGTAGCCCCGCGAGCGGCGCCGTTCGGCACCCGAGTTTTCGCCCAGAGCCAGCACGTCCGGGCTGGCCTGGGCAGCGCTCTTCACATCACACCCGAGGTGATCGTCGTGGAGCCTGGGTTCAGGCGGCCATTGTCTCACACTCACGGTGCCCTGGAGCCAGCGGCCTATCCTGCCCGGGTACGGCCGGCGCGGCGGGGCGGGTCCACCTCAATCAAACTCGACGAGCCGGTTGACGTTCTGCTGTTCGCGAGGCCGAAGACCCCGAAGGCCCGCGAGCATCGGCGGGCGTTGCCGTACGCGGACGTTCCCGCGGCGCTCGTGGCGGTCGCGGCGTCGGGGGCGGGTCCGGCCGCCAAGGCGGCGATTCGCTTCACGGCGCTGACGGCGGTGCGGTCGGGCGAGGCTCGCGGGGCGACGTGGGGCGAGGTTGCGGATTCCGGAGCAAATCGATCACCGATTCCGGAGCAAATCGATCACTGACTCCGATCCAAATCGATCACTGATTCCGACGGAAATCGATCACCGACGCCGGTCGGAATCGATCGCCCGTCATCGGAGCTGAGCGGCGCGGGACAACCCGCCAGCCGTGCGACCCTCCGGGCTTTCGAGGGGGTGCTCGCTGGCGAACAGGAGGTTGTCCGTGCGCAAGATTCGAGACGTCCTGCGGCTGCGCTTCGCCGCCGCGTTGAGCGGCCGCGCGATCGCCCGCAGCCTGCGCGTGTCGCCGTCGACGGTCGAAGACTACGTGCGTCGCGCCGAGGTCGCCGGCCTGGGCTGGCCGGTACCAGAGTCGGTCGACGACGCGGCGCTGGAGCGACGACTGTTCCCGACGCCGCCGCCGAGCGGCACGACGCGTCCGCTCCCGGCCTGAGCGACGTCCACCGGGAGCTGCGGCGCAAGGGCGTGACGCTCGCGCTGCTGTGGCAGGAGTACAAGGCGACCCACCCGGAAGGGCTGCAGTACAGCCGCTTTCTGCGAGCAGTACCGGGCCTGGGCGGGCAAGCTCGCCGGCACGGGATGATCGCCGAGCGCCGAGAGCGAGAGGAGGTTGTCCATGCTGGAACGATGCTTCGCCCGTCCGCAGACCGTCGACCGTATCACCGCGGCGGTGCGCCTGTGCGACGCCGGTGGCGGACCGGCCCGCACCGCGG
>JAPOYG010000142.1 GCA_026706755.1 Acidobacteriota bacterium | reverse complement strand
GATCTCCGCCCCGCAGTCGCGACAGATCATGGGTCGAGCCTCGTGCGCGGCGGCGCCCCGCCGCCGGCCGTGCGGCGCCGGACCTCCCGCGAGATGCGGGCGAGCTCCACGAGTTGCGGCTCGAGCGCGGCGCGGTAGTCCGCCGGCGCCATGGTCTCCTTTGCCGACCGCAGCTCGGCGATGCGCGCTTCGATATCGTCCCGGCGGGCGATGATCGGCGCCAGGGCCGGATCGTCCCCGTCCGGCCGTGCACCGGCACCGGCGCCGACGTAGAGCCGCGCGGCGAGGGCGCCGTCCGGACCGCCGCGATCGCGTTCGCGCCCGATGCCGTCGCCGGTGTCGTCCAGCATCGGCCGCTCCGTCGCCAGCCGGCCCGCCCGCTGGTAGAAACGGCGCACCCCTTCGCTGGCGTAGGCGAACGCCTCCCACACCGAGACGCGACCGTCCTTGTCGGCGTCGCCCGCAGGGTTGCCGAAGGCGGTCACGAAGTACTCGGGGAACACCGTGTCGTAGCGCTGCGCGGGCGACCCGGTGGCCGTGATGACGACCCGCCCCGGCGCGCCCAGCCGGTCGAGGAACGGGAAGCTTGCTGCGGTCGTGTTGACGAAGACCACGCTCCCCGGCAGCGGCTCGAGGATCGCTCGCCACTCGCGGGCTTCGAGGTCCGGCCCCACCAGGTTGAAGCGGGCGTCGGCGCCGTCGAACGTGCCGTGGCCGAGCAGCACGACCAGGAGCACGGAGCGGTCGTCCATCTGCCGGCCGAGCTGCGCGACGGCGTCCCGCACGCCCTCCCGCGATGCGCGGCCCACACCGGGACCGGGGGTTTCGGCCAGCACGCGGAGGTGTCCGTCACGGAACGACGGGCGCTCGCGCAACGCGTCGATCAGCACGGAGCGCCAGCGTTCGAGGCGCTCGGCATACTCCGCTCCGCCCGAGGCGCCCGAGACGACCAGCGTGAAGGAATCGTCGCCGTGCGCCGCGGCCGGCAGGCACAGGGAGACGAGCGCCGCGGCGGCGGCGCCCGCCACCAGTCCCGGCACCGACCTCATCGCAGCCCCCGTTGCCGCATCCACCTCACCGCAGCCCCCACCGCCGCCGCAGCCCCCACTCGGCCGCGAGCACCGCCACCAGCCACAGGAACATCCAGGCGTTGTGCCACAGAGGGGTGGGGATCCGAGTGGGCGGGGCCACGTATCCGTCGAGGATCGACGCCCCGAGACCGCCGACGCCGCCCGGTTCGACGTAGCGCCCGCCGGTCGCCGCGGCGGTGCGCCCGAGCACGGGCGCGTTCAACCACGGCTCGGCCAGCTCCGCGTCCATCCCGCCGACCAGCGCCCAGTCGGTGGCGGCGCCCAGCCGCTCCGCGCCCCGATCGGCCACGGCGTCGATCCGGTGGACGCCCGGCTCCGCCGGCCGAACCGCCGCCCGGTAGCGCCCCTCGGCAGCGTCGACGAGCTCCGGACGAACCCGCCGCGTCGCGCCGTCCGGCCCGGTCACCGAGACTGCGGGCGATGCGTCGGAAACGGGGACGAACGCCTCGTCCCGCACCAGCAGATCGATCTCCAGTGTGTCCCCCGCCGCGGCGCCCCCGCGGCTCGTGAGGGTGACGGGATCGCGCGCCGACCCGGTCAGCCAGCGGGCCACCTGCCCCCAGAAGACCTCGTAGCTCCGGTCCTCGGCCGGCATCCGCATCCGCCACCGCCACGCGGCGCGGCCCGCGAAGACCATCGCACGCCCGGCACCGTAGCGCTGGATCGCGATCAGCGGTTGTGCGGGACGGCCGGGCAGGGCCGGCGTGACCGCCAGCAGCGTCGCGCCCGGCCTGGGTCCGCCGACCGCGACGGCCCCCGCGAGCCGCGGGACGGCGCGCCACCGCTCGCGGCTCTCCTCCGGGGTCGCGGCCAGACGCATGATCGGATGCCGGGCGCCCTCCGCCGTAAGCTCCAGCGCATCGCCGCCGTCCCCGGACGCCTCCACCCCGCCGCCGGCCGAACCATACTCGGCGCCCCGCCCGGGGTCAACCAGGGCGACCGGCAGCACGGGGGCGAGCGCGGAGGCGCCCCACCCGCCGCGGCTGAGCGTGGCATCGCCGAGCGACAGCAGGCCGCCGCCGCGGTCGGCGACGAACGCCGACGCCAGCTCCAACTGCCGGACCCGGAAATAGTCGGCCTCGACGTTCGCCAGGACGATGGCGTCATACGCGAACAGCGCCTCACGATCCGCCGGGAAGCCCGACCCGAGCGCCGCCGTGCGAGCCGGGTCGCCCTGCACGTAGAACGTCTGCTCGCCGAGGTCGTTCATTCCCTTCCGGATCACGGCGTCCAGGACGAGGCCCGGATCGGCCTGCCACACCCGCTTGAGGAAGGTGTGCTCGTACGACGGCGCGCCCTCTATCATCAGCACGCGGCGCGGCCGCGGCGGCGGAGGCACCAGCACGCGACCGCGGTTGTTGCCGGCCACGAGCTCTCCGGCGGCCGCCGGCACCTCGACCGTGTAGAGCGTCGCCGACTCCGGATCCGGCCGCACGCGAAAGACGACGCGCGCCGGTGCGCCGGCGCCGGACGGCGTGACGAGGCGCCGGTCGAGCAACCGGCCGTCGCCCAGCAGCCGCACCTCGAACGCCCCGCCGCCCAGATCGCGGCTGGCGACCGCCGCGGTCAGGTCGACCACGGACTGCGTGGCGGGAGGGCGGCCGGCGGCGACCGACACCACCTCCCGGTCGGGACCGGGTTGCGGGCCGCCGATCCCGACCGCGAAGAGGCGCGAACCGGAGCCGGCCGCCACCCGGGCCGCGGACCGGGCGCCGGTCTCCCCTCCGTCCGAGACGACGACCACGCCGGCGAGCGGCCTCCCGGCGAGGCGCGCCGCGACCTCTTCCAGGGCGCCGGCCAGGTCGGTGCGCCCGGCATCGGCCTCGGCGGCGGCGAGCGTGGTCTCGAACAGGCGGTCGCCGAAGCCGAAGAGCTGGACTTCCGCGCGCGGGGAGAGCTGGGGCAGCAGTCGGTCGCGCACCACCGCGACCGCCTGCGCGAGCCGCGGGGCACCGGCCGCATCCGGGATGGCCATGCTGCGGGAGTGGTCCACCAGGACGGCGACGACCGCTTCCCCCGCGGGGCCCGGCGCGGTGCGCACGGGCTGGAGAAGAAAGAGGAAGACCAGCAGCAGGGCCGCGGCTCGGAGATCGACGAGCAGCAGCCGCCGCCAGAACGACAACGGAACCGACGTCTGCCGATAGGCGCCGTAGGCGACCACCACAGCAAGCGCGCCCCCCAGGGCCAGCACCCACCACGGCACCGGAGTCGCGAACTGCATCGCGTTGCCGCCTCCACAACCGGGACGGGGCGCCGCGGACCGGAGCCGTCCGGTCGCGCTCGGCCCGCGCGGGGTCAGGGTCGCTCGGACAGGGACCGGTAATAGCGCTCGACGAGGCCCCGGTAGGACTCCGGAACCCGCTCGTCGGGCCCGATGTGCAGGGCGTCGCCGCGGGCGCCGGGCGCATCGCCCTCGGAGGCCGGGTAGCTGCCGATGGCCAGTCGCACGTCGGCGCGCAGGCTCGCCCACTCGGCCAGGTCCTGCTTGAATGCCTCCGTGCCGGGGGCGGCTCCGCTGAACGCGTGCTCGGCCCACCGTCGAAGGTCCTCGACCAGCGACG
>JAPOYG010000086.1 GCA_026706755.1 Acidobacteriota bacterium | reverse complement strand
GACGACGTCAACCTGGAGGACCGCCTCGGCAAGCTGGACGCGGATCACCAGATCGTCCGGGACGTCGGGCCGCGCATCCTCCGCCATGTGGCGAAGGAGGTGAAGCACGAGCAGTTCTACGACCTCGACGTGCTCACGGTGACGGTGGATACCCGGGCGCTCGTGTGATGCCCCGACCGTGCGGCGCTCCCCGCCGGCGCCCGGATCTTCGGCGCGGGAGTGGGGTTCCGCATCCCGGGGGGCGATGGAGCGGGAGCGTCGCACTCGGCGTGATCACGATTCGTTCGACCGGCCTGCTCCATGCCGTGGCCCAAGCGGGAGTCGCGTACACGCTTCTGCCGTAGAGGTCCAGGGCGAGAAGTCGCCGTTCTGCCGGCGCCGCCAGATCGCGCTACCTGTCGTTACGTGACTGGCGGTCTCTTGGATCGTGGCGTTTCCCGGTGCGCCGGATGCGCCCCCCGGGCCGACCGACCCCACTTCGACCACCCTGTCTCGAGGCGTTGCTCGGCGTCCACGAGAAGCCGGATTCCACCCGTAGACCGGCGGCATGCGCCCCCGCGTCTGCGTCGGTTCGTCTGACGACGGGCTCCATCGAGCTGGGCCGCGAGAGCGTGACGTCGGCCGACGAGTCGCCCGGGAGCTTCTGCGCGAGACAGATGGGCTGTCGGACAGGAAGGGTCACCTGCACGCCTGGACGCCAACCGAAGACGATGCCCTCTCGAGGCTGCCAGCGCGGGGCGTTGCCGTTCCCGGCCGGGCCGAGCCGTGAGCGGCTCGATGCGGGTGAGCCGCCGGCGCGGGCTGCCGCAGCTCGTGGCGCACGTCAGGCCCGTGGACCCGGGGGCGGGCGGAGGTCCGTTCGAGCCCGGGTCGGCGCGGCGGTACTCGTGGTCGACCCGGCGCGGCGCGCGGCCTGGAGCCCGACCGGGTGGGGGCCGAGCTGGGCCTGACGACGGCGGAGAGCCACATGTCGCTGTCGCCCGGCGGTTTCCGCACCAATCCACTCCATCTGTAGGGCGCAAAGCTCCCTCTCGATGCGATACGTTGACCGGCGTCGGTTCCACCGCACGGCCGGGCGGTGCCGCACGGGTCGGAGTCTCTGTTGCGACGCAGGGGTTCCCGGGTGACCGGTAGCTGAGGCGCGGGCCGTCGTGTCAGCCCGCATGGATGCCGCGCGTCGGACGGGCTCGGCCCGCCCGCCGGCTGACCTCACCATTGAGAACGAGAGCACCAAGGGGTTTCGGCGTGAAGCAGAGGGCAGTCGCTGCGGTGCTCGTCGCCTGCTGGCTGTCCAGTTCCGTCCAGGCACAGACCTTCCGCCGCGTCGAGACGCAGCGCCGCTTCAACCGGATCCAGGTCATCATCGGCGTGGCCGACCTCAACGGGGACGGGCGGGACGACGTCATCGCGGGCGGTCAACCCAACGATGGGAGTGAGACCGTCGAGGACCGGCTCAACAAGCTGCCGGTCCGGGTGTTCCTCGGGACTCGCGGCGGGCAGTTTCAGCTTGCGCCGGCGGCGATGCTCCCCTCGATCCGGGCCCGCACGCCGATCGCCGTCACGGACGACTTCAACGCCGACGGTCGTCTCGACTTCGCGGTGTTCGATGCGGGCGTCTACGTCTGGGCGGAGAGCAGCGGGTACGGCAACCCGCCGCAGCTGTTCCTCAGCACGCCGAGCGGCCGGTTCCTCCGCTCGGAGGCACTGGCCGACGCCGTGCGGCTGGAGCACCGCGAACGGCCACCGCCCGGGCCCTCGCCGAACTCCGCCGATCTGCACATCAAGTCCGCCACCTCGGGCGACATCGACGGCGACGGGGACGTGGACCTGTGGGTCCAGAGCGGCGGCGGCGCAAACGTCGAGGAGCACTTCCTGGTGAACAACGGAGACGGGACCTTCACCGTCGACCGCGACAACCGGGCCACCAGGCCGGTGCTCCACAACCAGCCCCCGGACGGTTCCCAGTACTGGGGCTGGGACGGCGGCCACTTCGTGGACATCGACAACGACGGCGACCTGGACCTTGCGCTGGGGCACATCCGGGACCGCGGGCCGCACGTCATCAACCAGTTCAACACGGTCCTCGTGAACGACGGGGCCGGGTACTACCCGAGCCGTATCGACCTGCCGCGCGTGCGGTTCTTCGAGGGCTTCACGGCGGTGGCCTGGCTGGCGCACTTCGACGTGAACGACGACGGGTTCGCGGACCTGTTCCTGATGAACACCCGGAACGACGACGTCGACGCCGACGCGCTCGCGTGGACGGGACGCTACATCCAGGTGCTCGTCAATCGCCGCGTCCCCCTTCCTGGCGGCGGCGTGTGGTTCGGCGACGAGACGGACACGTGGGTCAAGGGCCAGGGCGCGACGACCCCGGAGCGCCTGCCGAACGGGGATCCCCTGCACAACGGCTCCGCGGGCTTCGCCCTCCACGACGTGGACCGAGACGGCTGCGCCGACCTCGTCATGGTGCGCCAGGGCCACCGCGTGAGCCGCGAGGCGCCGCTGGTCTACCGCAACAACGGAAGCGGCCAGTTCCGGCCGATGTCGTCCGCTCCGTTCCTGCGCGCGGACATGTACTTCGGCGACAACGCCGCCCCGGCCGACGTCAACGGTGACGGTGCGGTCGACTTCGTGGAACTGGAGGTCTTCGAGGGACCTGACGGTGTCATCGAGACCGGGGACGACTTCGGCGTGTTGGTCACGCTGCTGAACACGACGCCGGCGAGGGCGCCCCGCTGCGTGAGGTAGCAGAGGATGCTGGACCGCGCTGCCCGCTTGCTCCTGGCCGGCGCATGCTTCGTCGGAGGCGCCGTGGCATGCGACGACGGGGGACCCACGCGTCCGACCCCCGTCGAGACGATGGTCGCTCCCGAGAGCATCCTCGGTCGCACGGTAACCGCCACGATCAACGAGACGCACACGCGTTGCACCGCGCCTCCCGGCAGCGTCATCCGCTACCACTTCGAGGATGAGGGCCGGGCCCGGGCGGTTCGGACGGACGGGCTCTTCGACGACGGGGCGACCGATTGGTCGTACGTGCGCACGGGGGCCCGGTCTGCGGAGATCCAGATTACATGGGCGAACGGCGGTCGCAGCGAGATCGAGCTGGCGTTCTCGGTCGACGACCGTGGCACGTTCGAGCAGTGGGACACCGCCGCGTCGGGCGAAGTCTATTGCGGTGACGTGACGCGTTTGCACTACCGGGGTGACTTCGTGGTTCGGCTGGGCGCGGCTTCCGAATGAGGTGTCCCTTGGAGGCCCGCGCGCAGTCCCGGAGCGGCTTCTATCCGAGCCCGGAGCCGGGCGTCCACTTTACGCCTGCCGTCGGCCCTGAGGTCGTCGCGCCGAACGTCTCCGGCAGCGTCTGCGATGACCACCCCACAACCCCTTCGGGGACGTGATGCCCCCGCTCCAGAGCGAGCCGACCGCCGCCGGCACCGCGTGGGGGAACACCTTCGGTGACGCGCGCGGGATCCAGGCCGGCGGCGGCGCCGGGCTACCAGCAGAGCCTCGCCTCGACGAACACCGGCAGCCAGACCGAGCTCAGCCCCACACTGTTCGGTACCAAGTCTCTGTTCGGGGTGGACGTCGCGCTCACCGAGTCGGCAGCCCTCGGCATCAAGGCCCGCTGCGTGGCCTTCGGGGGAGGACTGGTGGCAGACC
>JAPOYG010000312.1 GCA_026706755.1 Acidobacteriota bacterium | reverse complement strand
GGCGCTGGCCCTCGGCGCGACGGCCGTGGGCGTGGGGCGCCCCTACATCTTCGGCCTCGCCGCGTTCGGGCAGCCCGGCGTCGAGACGGCGCTCGACATCCTGGACAGCGAGCTGCGGATGGTCATGCGGCAGGCCGGCACCCCCAGCCTCGGGCGCATCACGAAGTCCTACGTGCGTGACCGCCGGATGCCGGCCTGGTAGGCTCGGCGCCTCACGGAGACATGACGACCCTCGATGACGATCGGTTGCCGAACCCGCACCCGGGTGAGATCCTGCTGGAGGATTTCCTGAAGCCGATGCGGATGAACCAGTCCGAGCTGGCGCGCGCGATCGGCGTTCCACCGCGCCGCATCAACGAGGTGGTGCTCGGCAAGCGCGCCGTGACGGCGGAAACGGACCTGTTGCTCACGCGCTATTTCGGGCTGTCGGAAGGACTGTTCCTGAGGCTGCAAGCGACGTACGACCTGGAGAATGCGAAGCTGTCGCTGCGCGACCGGCTGATCGCGATCCGGCCGCGTGACGCCGCCTGACGACCGACTTCTGGCGGCCTTCACGAGCCCGGTACGCCTGCCCGGCGGCAACTGCCCCGTGGCGCGGCGGTGGCTACCGCGCGCGCCTCGCCAAGGTCGTCATGCCGCGGGCCTGCGGCGTGGGTTGGGTTCGAACGCGGAACGCCGAACGCGCTGCCTCAATCAGCTTCCTCATCGGGTCGCTCTCCTCAATCGGACCATGCCCCAGCGAGCCAGATCATTTCGCTTTCCGGCGCCCGAGATCGCCTATTCGCTCAGCAGGCCATCGTCGAGCGGGACGGCGGCGACGATCCCGCCGTCCGGGTCGATTTCGGTGGAGGGTTCGGCGACAGGCTCCGCGGACTCCAACACGTCCTCCGCGTAGAGCGCAATCGCCTCGCGCACGTTGGCCAGTGCTTCCGCCAGCGTGTCGCCGGCCGAGAAGCACCCCGGCAGATCCGGAACCGTTACCCCGCAGGGACCGTCCGGCCGGTCACGATGCACGACCACCAAGTACTCCATCGCTAGCGGCGCTCCCTCGGGGAAGGCGTCAAGACGTGCAGGCGCGGATCCTCCGCCGCGCCCTCGCCGTCCCGATGCTCCAGCGTTGCCATGATGCCACCGAAGGCGTAGGCCGCGAATCCGGTGCTCAGCACCAGCACCTGCAGCGCCATTGTGCTGATGCGGTCCAGGTCGACCACCGATCCCACGAGGAAACCCGGGCCTGCCATGACGACCCAGATGAGGAGCCAGAGGCCTGCCCGGCGGCGGGTCACCGTCGGTCCCATGAAGTCGAACCTGCTGTCGCCCATCGTGATGGCCATCGCGAGCGCCAATCCGCCCGCGGGCAATCCTGCCAGGACGGAGAGTCCCGGTGGCACGCCCATGAACGCGAGTGCCCCGGCCGTGACCACCGCGGTTCCGGCGCCGACCGTGGCCGACCGGACCGTGATCACCTTCGTCGGCCACCACGTCAACGGCACTTGCCGGAACACCCACACGAGCCAGACCGCCACCACCAGCAGCGTGAGCCAGAACAGCATGGGCCTTCACCTCACGGCGAATCGAGGTCGCCTCGGTCTTCAGGAAGTCAATCACGGTGGCGAGGTCCTCGTCCACGCCGACTGCCGCTCTCGAGGAGAGGCGTCTGCCCGATCGTCCGGTTCCGCCTCCGGGGTATCGCCGTAGAAAACGACCAGCGGCCGGCCGTGCCTACTCGGGGGTCGAAGCCGTCTCTTCGTCGGCCAGAAGCTGCTCCATCTGCTCCTGTATGGCCTCGTGCGCCTGATCGAGCAACAGAAGACGTCCGTTGAGCTGGTAGAGATCCTCCTTGAAGTCGAGAGGGTGCGCATCGGACGCTGCCCTGGCCAGCACCAGGCTGATGGAGTCGAGCATCAGGTCGCGGGCCCGCTCGTAGGCATCGAGTATGTCGTAGACCTGCGAGACCCGAATGATCCAGTCGTAGTCGAAGTACGGTGCGGCCTCGCTCGCCTGCGCCGTGCGCCAGGCGGCGGAGGAGACGTTCGGAAGGGCAAAGGAAATCTCGAAGCTACCGTCGCTGAAGACGGGATCGGACTCGTCCTCGGCTCGCACGAACACCGCGATTCGCTGCAGGAGACTCCTCAGCGAGGGCTGACTGCTCCTGAATTCATCCAGATTCTCCTGCATCTCCAGCTCGATCGCGGCACGCGCCGACGCGGCGAACTGCCGGAGCTGCCGCTCCTCCCGCCATTCCTCGACCCCGAACGCAACGAGGACGGCGAACACCACCATGAGCGCCTCGGCCGCCATCGCCGGGAGATCCCAGCGCGTCCGTTGACCCGTGACTGCGGCGATGCCCCCGCGGACTGCCCCGTTGCTCATGACAGAACGATATTCCGAAGCCGGCCGCGTCCCCAACCGCGGTTGTGGCGGAGGATTCGACGCGGTGCTGTACCTCGGCTTCGCCGCCCCTGGCTGTTGCCGTAGCGGTCGGACCTGCCTCCTACTCCGCCAGGTGCCGCCGGAGGAAGGCCAGCGTGCGCGGCCACGCGTCCTCCGTGGCCCGGCGATTGGCGTCCAGGCCTTCCTGGGCCTTGAGGAAGACGGTCGCGCCGTCGTAGACGATCGACTCGAACGACTTCCCGGCGGCCGCCATCGCCGCCTCCGCGCGCGGGAGCGTCGTGGCCGTCCCGAGGTCGCCGCCGTACAGGCCGAGCACCGGCGCGTCGATCCGCGCGTAGTCGGATTCCGCCTCCGGGGTCTCGCCGTAGAAGACGACCAGCGCGTCCAGCTCGGGGCGGTCCACCGCGTAGGCGAACGCGGCCGCACCGCCCCAACTGAACCCGACCGTGCCCAGGCGGCCGTCGGCGGCCGGCAGGTCGAGCGCCCAGGCCCCGACGGCGTCGAGCCAGCTCGTTCGTTCCCGCGGCTCGATGCGCGGTGCGGAGGGGAGGAACCCGCCGGGCCTCTCGCCCGCGAAGAGATCCGGGGCGACCGCGACGAATCCCTCGGCGGCCAGGGCGTCGGCGACGCTCCGCACCCAGTTCGAGAGCGCGTAGAGATCGTGGACGACCACCACGACGGGCGCCGGCGACCGCTCGGCGTACACGACCCAGGTGCGGATGGGCGCCGTGCTTCCGGGACGCGGGACGTCGACGAACTCCGAACGCCGGGGCGACGCCGCGAGGTCGCCTCGCGCGGTGGCCCCGCTGGGCGGGAGATGCCGTGCGGAGACGGGGGCGGGACCTTCGCCGCGAACGATGACCCCCACCACCGTGGACCAGGCGCCTACCTGAAGCAGGGCGACCACCAGGAGAGCGATGGCGCCGACGGCGAAGATGGGCGTATTCCTGGGCACGTTCATGGCGTCCCTCCTGACCCGCGCCGCGGCTCGTGCGCAACAGGCCCCGATGCTCTGCCGCCAGAACCAGGCGGCCGACCGACCGCGTTGCCATTCCTCGTGGAGATCGCCCACCAGCGGGTCGCACGAAGCGTCCAGCTTGCCGAGCAGCCACGTCGCCAGCCGGGGCGGGCGCCTCACGTGCACGCCCGCTCCAACTGGGGCAGGCCCTGCCAGAGCAGGGAGAGCGTTTCCCGCGTGGAACGGGCCTCGCGCACCCCCTCGGGTGTCGCCCGGAAGTAGCGCTTCGCGCGCCCTCCGCGCTCCGGCGTGGGATCGCCCAGCC
>JAPOYG010000319.1 GCA_026706755.1 Acidobacteriota bacterium | reverse complement strand
CGTCCTTCCAGATGGCCTCCAGCTCCCGCGTCGCGCGTATCTCGCGCGTTGGATCCCCGCGTACCAGGATGACGTCGGCCTTCCTGCCAGGCGCGATCCGGCCCCGATCGGCCAGACCGAAGGCGTCGGCCGCGGCGGCCGTGGCGGCGCGCAGTGCTTCCACGGGGGGCAGCCCGGCGTTCACCAACTGCTCCAACTCGCGGTGCAGGCTCGCCCCGTGGGCGGTACCGGGATTCAGGGAGTCGGTGCCGGCCAGGATCGGCACGCCGGCGGCGTGCAGCGCACCGACCGTCTCGAGCACGGCCTGATACCGATCGGGACGCGCCAGCGTGCCGACGTCCAGCGCCAGGGAGCTCCGCTGAGCGACAGTCAGAAACGGGGCGATGGCGGGATCGGCCGCCAGTTCGGCGGCACCCCTGGTTCGGAAGAAGGTCTCGGCGACGGCGAGAGTCGGCACCACGAAGATGCCGGCCCTCGCCGCAGCCGGCACGACGTCCTCGAGGCCGGCGCGGTCCCGGTAGACGTGCACCAGGCCGTCGGCCCCGGCGGCGATGGCCTCGGCCGCCTCGTCGGCCGTACTGACATGAAAGACCGCGAGCTTGTCGTGGGCGTGCGCCGCAGCCACGATGCGGGGCAGCGTCGAAACCTCATGGGTCGGGACCGTGTGAAATCCGTGCCCGCCGTGCTCGTAGACCACCTTGATGTAGTCGGCGCCCTCGGCAACGCGAGCCGCGATGAAAGCCTCGGTCTGTTCTGGGTCGTCCAGCGTGGGGGTCTGAATACCGAACTGCGTGCCGTGTCCGCCCGCGACGGTCACCATGAACCCGGCCGAGAACAGATCCGATCTCCCAGCGGCGTCTCCGGCGGTCTGCTCGCGCCGCCACCGGGCTGCGGTGGTCGGCTCCGTGAACATGTCCAGTACGGTGGTCACCCCGAAGTTCAGGGCGTGCTCGAGCACCGGTCCGAAGCTATGGGTGTGGGCGTCGATGAGGCCGGGCAGAATGGTCATGCCACGCCCGTCGATCAACGTGCCACCGTCCTGCCGCTGGGTGGGGATTGCGGCGCCGAGATCGACGGACTCGATCTCCTGGCCGCGAAGCGTCACCGTGGCGACCTCCAGCACCTCATCACCGGTGAAGACCCTTGCACCGAGAATGACGGTGAGCGGTTCTTGAGCGGACGCCGGGCCGGGGGCGACTGCAAGGCACAGGAGTACGGTCAGGCAGGACGCGATCAGCGCTGGCGTACGGATCCGGTAACGCGGGTTCATCAAGAGCACCTCCATACAATCCAGCATGCGAGAAGAGCTGATCCGGCACCAGTACCCATTGTCAGGAATCGAACCTGACAGCTGTCATGCGGACCGGCCGGTGCCGACGTCAGGCGAACGAAGGACCTCAAGGTGGAGCCGGCGCGCGAGGAATGTGGGCCGCCTATCCCGGAATCTCAAGGTCGAGCGGACGCAACTCCGGGTTGCTCCGCAACGTGTTCCGGAAGCTGGCGGAGCTGGTTCAGGATTGGGGGTGGAATCTAAAGACGATTGCGCGACCATGGCTGGAGCGGCCAAAGCCTTGGTGGAGGGCCAGGCAATCGAACCCGGCGTGGCGGCCGATTGGAGGTCTCAGACGCGTTTCCGCTCCAGGTACACCGGGTGCGGGCCCATGCCGTAGGCCATCCGGCTGTGCCACAGGGTCTCGGCGTCGTCCAAGGCCTGCCCGGCCCATGAAGGGCGACTCGCGCCGTCACCCCCAGTGGGCTCGACGGTGTCGGGTCCCCAACCCAACATGGACATGCCGCTATCCGTGAAGTCGTTTGGCCTGATGCACCACGAGCGACCGCGTCCGCACGTCGAGCGACGGGCCGGTCGCTGCGTTCGTGACGAGCCCGGCGCCGAAGGCCATGCCGGCGCCGGTCTCGATTCTGATGACCGAGCTGCAAGAGAAGGCCGCACCAACCTTGGGATTGCCGCGATCGAAACCGGGCTGCCATTCGTCCCACGTTGCTGCGTTTCCTTCCGTCGTGGCGAGACACCGCCAGCGGTGAAGTTCAGCCGGGCGCGGGGAGTGCGGCAGCGCCTTGCGGTGCCGTTGCCGAAAACGGACGTCGCCGCGGGGCGGAGCCCGGCGGGCTGCCGGTGTGGTCATTCGTTGCGGGTCACCACGGACCACAGGTACAGCAAGATGCCGGCGCTCATGGCTACCGCGCCTGGAAACAGGAACAGGAAGAATGAGACCGGGTGGTTCCAGAAGAACGTGGCCAGCTCCACGCCGAGCCCCGACGCGATCAACAGACCCGACACCCGCAGCCGGCCGGCCAGTCCGTCCCGCAGCCCCGGCAGCCGTGCCCGGTTCATCGTGCCGTCCCCGGGTCCCAGCGCGGGAACCGGTCGAGCCGCGTCACCTCGTGCGCCAGGTTATGGCACATGACGCAGGATCTCGCTCCCTCCCGCAGGTCGGCGAGAAAGCGTGCATGCGCCGCCTGCTCCTGGTAGGAACGGCCGCCCTGGTGGCAGGCGAGGCAGGCCCGGTTCTCGAACGGCTCGTACAGCTCAACGGGGTTGGAGACCGTCCCCCACACGGCGTGCCACACGTGCCGGACGCCCCGCAGCTTGTCGTCGATGTCGCCGAACATCGTGTAGTTCGTGTGACAGGTGTAGCAGGCGCGGTCCACGGGAACGCGCCGGTTCTGGTAGTGGGCCGCCGGCAGGAACCGCGGATCGTCGATGTGCAGGCTTTCCCGCCAGGGCTCCATCCCGTGACAGGACAGGCAGAATGCTGTCGTCTTGGCCTGCTCGTAGTGGCGGGCCGCGCCGCCCAGCAGCACGAGCCCGGGCAATGCGAAGAGAGCCGCGAACGCGGCAATCCTGCCCCCGAGCGTGGCCGCGGCCTCGGGCCGGCGGACGACCACCGCGATGAGCGCGAGAGCCGCAGCGGCCAGCAGACCCAGGCTGAGATCCGCAACGGTCATCGGCGAGGCTCCGTGCCGCCGGCTAGCGGCGCTCGCGCAGCTCCTCGGCCAGCGTGCGGATCTCGGTCAGGTCCTGCACCATCTCGCTCCAGCCGTACCACAGCGAGTAGTCGGGGTTGTTGTGGAAGGCGCCCTGGAACGTCCGCATCCGGTGTTCCAGGTGCATCCTGGTCCAGGACCCCGAGCGCCTGCAGGATTGTCGTCTGGTCGGCGGCCCACGCCGGATCCTCGGCCAGGGGCAGCCGCACGGCCAGGAACCCCCAGGCGGTCCGGACCTCGTGGTCTCCCTGCGGCATGTGGCACGTCTGGCAGGTGGGCGCCGCGGCTTCGTCCGGCAGCGTGCCGTTCTGCTTCAGCAGGTGCCGCACGCCGTGCTTGGACGACGAGTACATCTCCCACTGCGGGTGGTCGATGCCCATGTGGCACGTCCGGCACGCCTGCGGCTCCCGCGCCTCCGCCACCGAGAACAGGTGGCGCGTATGGCATGCGTCGCACGACGCCAGGCCGAACGTGGCGCCGTCGGCCCGCAACTGCCGCAGGTCGTCCTCGGTCTTGATCCCGACCCGGTGGCACCCGCCGCAGCCCTTCATGCCCTCGGTGAGCGCCATCGGCAGCCAGTGCGTCGTCGGCATCACGTTCATGCTCGCCCACGCCAGGGCGTGCTTGCCGCCGGTGAACTGCTCGGCCGATCTGGCCCAAAAGCGTTCCACGGCGCAGACTCCTAGC
>JAPOYG010000349.1 GCA_026706755.1 Acidobacteriota bacterium | reverse complement strand
CTCTACAGCCGCTTCCCGGGCGGCTTCACGCCGAGCTTCGGGGGCGAGGCGCAGGACATGTCGCTCGTCGCCGGCGTCCGCGGCTTCACCGAGGGCGGCTTCAACTGGGACCTGAGCGCGTCGTTCGGGGCGCACGAGACGGACCTCTTCATCGAGAACACCGTCAACGCCTCGCTGGGCTACGACACGCCGACCGCCTTCGACCTCGGGAGCAACCGGCAGCAGGAGCTCGGGCTCAACTTCGACGTCTCCTACGCCGTCAACGACCGGGTGAACGTCGCGGCCGGGGCAGAGTGGCGCGACGAGCGCTACGAGACGCGGGGCGGCGAGCCCGCTTCGTGGACCGTCGGGCCCTACGGCCGCGGCCAGGGCTTCTCGGCCGGCTCGAACGGCTTCTTCGGCTACGGGCCGCTGGCCGCCGGGCACTGGAGCCGCGGCAACGTGGCCGCCTACGGCGACGTCGAGCTGAACGGCGCCGACGGGCTCTGGACCCTCGGCTCGGCGGTGCGCGTCGAGCGCTTCGAGGACTTCGGGACGACGACCAACGGCAAGGTCTCGGCGCGGGTCGGCTTCGTCCGGGCAAGCGTCAGCAGCGGCTTCCGCGCCCCGACGCCGGGCCAGCAGAACGGCTTCAACATCGCGACCATCTTCGACCCCGCGCTGGGCGACCTGGTGAACAACGGGACCATCCCGTCCATCTCGCCCGTGGCCGCGCTCCGCGGCGGCGTGCCGCTCAAGCCCGAGAAGTCGCTCAACTACACGGCCGGCGTCGCCTTCGACACCGGGCCGTTCAACCTCACCGCCGACTACTTCCGCATCAACGTCTCCGACCGGATCGGCATCACCAGCAACTTCACGCTGACGGATGCGGAGATCGACGGCCTGCTGGCCGAGGGCATCGACTCGGCCCGCGACCTGCGGACGTTCCGTTTCTTCACGAACGCCTTCTCCACGGCGTCCCAGGGCATCGACCTCGTCACGACGTTCACGCCGCTGGCCCTGCGCGGCAACACCACCATCAGCGCCGTCTTCAACTACACCGACACCGAGGTGACCGACAACGAGATGGGGCTGCTGGGCGACCGGCGGCTCGCGGAGTTCGCCTACGCCCTGCCGCGGACCCGCTGGAACGTCGGCGTCAACCAGCGCTTCGGGCGGATGACGCTCCTGGGCCGCGTGAACTACTTCGGCGGCTGGTACGACTACGACAGCGGCTTCGCGCAGGCCTTCCTCCCGTCGGCCGGCATCGAGCAGGGCTTCTTCGACGGCCGGCCCGTCATCGACCTCGAGCTGAGCATCGCCCTCGGCGGTGGCACGACGCTCGCCGTCGGCGGCCAGAACGCGTTCAACTCCTACCCGCAGGTGACGGCCCGCGCGATGTCCGTCGGCGAGAAGTACAGCGAGTACACCCCCTGGGGCTTCAACGGCGCCTACTACTACGTCCGCATCGGCTACGGCTGGGGCAACTGAAGAGCCAGGCAACCGCTCGACGCGGGACGGGGCGGGGCTGCTACGATGGCGGCCGGAGCTCAGCGGCACTGGAGGTGTCCCATGCCCGCCCGACACGCACGTCTCGTCCTCGCGGCCGCCGTCGGCGTCATGATCGGCCTCACCGCGCCGCACCCGGCGGCGGCGCAGTACGGCGCCGTCGACGGGGAGTGGCGCAGCTACGCCGGCGACCCCGGCAGCACGAAGTACTCGCCGCTGGATCAGATCGACGCCGGCAACTTCGACGATCTGCAGATCGCGTGGCGCTGGGCGTCGGTGGACGCCGACGTCGACCTCGAGGCGATCGGCTCGGACGACGAGCGCCTCTCGATCTTCGGCCTGCAGGCGACGCCGCTGATGATCGGCGGCGTGCTGTACCTGTCGACGGCGCTCTACCAGGCGGCGGCGGTCGATGCCGGCACCGGGGAGACGATCTGGGTGCACGACCCGCAGTCCTACCTGGGCGGGAAGCCGACCCACGCCTTCCGCTCGCGCGGCGTCGCCTACTGGAGCGAGGACGATGGAAGTGACGCCCGCATCTTCTGGGGCACCAGCGAGGCGTACCTCGTGGCCGTCGACGCGCACACCGGGGAACCGATCCGCGACTTCGGCGACGACGGCCGCGTCGACCTGATGGAGGGCATCCCGCGCGCCGTGCGCGGCGCGACGAACTACCAGGGCCGCAACCTCATCGGCGTCGCGTCGCCGCCGGCCATCGCGCGCGACGTGGTCCTGACGCCGACCATCGTGTCCGACTTCGTGATCCGCCAGGAGGCGCCGCCGGGCTGGGTGAAGGGCGTCGACGCGCGGACGGGCGACGTCAAGTGGGTGTTCCGGACCGTGCCCCTGGGCGACGACTTCGGCGCCGACACGTGGGAGAACGAGTCGTGGCGCTACTCGGGCAACGCCAACATCTGGCCGCCGCTCAGCTCCGACGAGGAGCTGGGCATGTTCTACCTGCCGACCGGCCCACCAGCGACTACTACGGCGGCCACCGCCTCGGCGACAACCTCTTCGCGGAGAGCATCGTGGCCGTCGACGCCGAGACCGGCGCGCGCGTCTGGCACTTCCAGGCCGTGCACCACGGCGTCTGGGACTACGACTTCCCGGCCGCCCCGACGCTCCTCGACATCACCGTCGACGGCCGGCGCATCAAGGCCCTGGCGCAGGTGAGCAAGCAGGGCTTCACCTACGTCTTCGACCGGGCGACGGGCGAGCCGGTCTGGCCGATCGAGGAGCGCGCGGTGGAGACCGACACCGACCTGCCGGGCGAGGTGCTGTCGCCCACGCAGCCGTTCCCGACGAAGCCGCCGCCCTTCGAGTACCAGGGCATCGCCATCGACGACCTGGTGGACTTCACGCCGGAGATCCGGCAGATGGCGATCGAGGCGGTCGAGAACTTCCGGCTCGGCCCGCTCTTCACGCCGCCGATGCTCACGGTGGAGGGCGGGCTGCAGGGCACCATCCAGCGGCCGCACATCGCGGGGGGCGCGAGCTGGAGCGGGGCCGCAGCCGACCCCGAGACGGGGCTGCTCTACGTGCCGTCGGAGAACCGCTTCTCGGTCCTCAAGTACTACACGCCCGACCCGGACGAGGGCGGCAACCTGGACTTCACGCAGGCCGACTTCGACAGCGGGACGCAGCCGCTGATGCCGCGCGGCCTGCCGCTCCTGAAGCCGCCCTACTCGCGCATGACGGCCATCGACCTGAACGCCGGCGACCACGCCTGGATGCAGCCGAACGGCGACGGCGACCGCTACCGCCGGCATCCCATGCTGCGCAACCTCGACCTGCCGCCGCTCGGGGGCGAGGGCCACGGCGGCCCGGTGCTGACGAAGACGCTGCTCATCAGCGCCCTCTCGGCCGGCGGCTCGGACGGCGGGCCGCGGCTCGTGGCGCGCGACAAGGCGACCGGCGCGATCGTCGGCTCCGTCGATCTTCCGGCCGGCGCCATCGGGACGCCGATGACCTACCTGCACGAGGGCCGGCAGTACATCGCGCTGACCATCGGGGGCGACGTGCCGGAGCTGATCGCGCTCGCGCTGCCCTGAGCGGCCCGACGAGCCGCCGGCCGGCTAGGCACCTGCCGGCGGCTCCGATCGTTCAGCGATTCGAGGAGCAGAACGCGCCGCCGGTCATCCCGGTTGCCGGCCTCGTTCCTCTCCCCAGAAGATGAGGACGTTGCCGTCGAGATCCTCGACCTCGAGCTGCAGC
>JAPOYG010000386.1 GCA_026706755.1 Acidobacteriota bacterium | reverse complement strand
ACCCGCTCGCGGATCTGGTCGCCGCGGGTCTGCAGGCAGTCGAAGCAGACGCTGCCGGGAATGGCGTGGCCCTCGCCGTCGGTCGGGATGCCGCGCGCCTCCATCAGCTCGCGCAGGAGCCTCGCGGTGTGCTTCTGCGCCTTGTAGAAGTCGGAGTAGCTGAAGCCGTCGGCAATGGCGAGCGGGGAGTAGCCGAGATCGGTGCGGGCGTCGAGGTCGGCGCCCTGCTCGACGAGGTAGTCCACGACGTTGTTGGCCCCGCGGAAGGCGGCGCCGTGCAGGGCCGTCTCGCCGCGGTAGTTGACGGCGTGGATGTCGTTGCCGAGCTCGACGCACATCCGCACCGCCTCGAGCACCTCGTCCTCCTGCCCGGGCAGCGAGCCGCCGTCCTCGCCCGGGTTCCAGATGGCAAGCCCGGCCGCGACCATGAGCGGGGTCGTGCCGTCGGCGCTCGCGGTGACCGTGTCGGCGCCCGCCTCGACCAGCACGCGCATCGCCTCGGTGTCGGTCACCTTGGCGGCCAGGAAGAACGGCGTGGCGCCGAGCCGGTTCAGGCGGTTGCGCTGCCCGTCCTTCATCCCGTTGGTGGTCATCCGGGCGTCGACGTCGCCGCCGAGCTCGATCATCTTGCGCAGGACGTCGATGCTGTCGACGCTGCCGCTGGGGATCGGCGCCGGAAAGCCGAAGCCGGTGTTCATCCGGCGCGTGCGCAGGAGCTGGTGCAGCGCGTTCCAGCCGGCGCCGGCCAGGTTCGGGTCGGCCCCCCGGTCGAGCATGTAGTCGGCCAGCTCCCAGTTGGCGTTGGCCACCGCGACCACGAGCGCGCTTTGCCCGTCGGACAGGGTGTCGTTGATGTCGGCGCCGGCCGCGAGGAGGACGCGCATCGCATCGATGTGCCCGCCGCGGGCGGCGAACGTCAGGGCGGTGAAGCCGGTGGGCGGCGGCGCGTAGAACAGCCGGTTTCCGTTCGCCCCCCGCGCTGCGGACTCCGTACGCGCATGGACGTCGGCCCCCAGCTCGGCGAGCGCGTGCGCCGCGGCCGCGTTGTTCCGCGAGGCCGCCCACATCAGCGCCGTCTGCCCGCGGAAGCGGTCGCGCGCATTGGGATCCGCCCCGCGGACGAGGAGCGCCCGAATGGACGCCGCGTCGCCGGTGCGAGCGGCGGTCATCAACACCGTCTCGCCCTCCGGCAGCGCCGCGTTGGGGTCGGCCCCTGCGTCGAGCAGCGCCGCGAGGAGCGCGGCGTTCCCGTTCTCGGCCGCGAGCGAGATCGGCTGCACGCCGTACCGGTTGGCCGCCGCAACGTCGGCGCCCGCCGCGATCAGCAGGTCGACCAGCTCGGCGTCGTTGCGATGGACCGCCCAGTGAAGCGCCGTCGCGCCGTCCGGCTCCGCCTGGTTCACGTCGACGACCTGCTCATCGACCAGCGCTCGTACGGTGTCGATGTCGGCCGCCTTCACCGCGGCGACGAGCGGAGCGTCGCGCCGCGCGCCCGCTTCGGCCTCGGCCGCCGACCAGCCCCCCGGGCCCGCCGCGAACACGATCGCGGCCAACGTCGACACGAGCACGTGCGGTCTCAGGGTAGTGACATGCATGATGGACACCTCGTCGCGAACGCCGACGGCATCATCCCGAACGCCGACGCGACTCCTCGTTTCCCTGTCGGGCCATCCTAGGAGCTTGCGCCGCAGAAAGCAACGCAGAGGAGTTCCGCGGCGCAAGCTCCGGGGGCGGTGGGGGCTGGGGCCGGACACGGAGCCTGCGAGGCAGACACGCATAGAATGCCTGCGTGAAGAAGCGCAGGCTTCCCACCGGCATCCAGAACTTCCGACAGATCCGCGAGGAAGGCTACTACTACGTCGACAAGACGCCGTACGCCCTCCGGCTCGCGGAGGGTGCCGGGAAGCACTACTTCCTGTCGCGACCCCGGCGCTTCGGCAAGAGCCTGTTCGTGGACACCCTCAAGGAGCTGTACGAGGGCAGCGAGCCCCTGTTCCGCGGTCTGGCGGTCCACGACGCCTGGGACTGGTCGAGGCGGCGGGCAGTGGTGCGATTGAGCTTCGCCGGCGGGAACTTCAAGCGCCCCGGCGCGCTCCTCGAGAGTGCGAGGGCACAGATCGAGGACCTCGCGCGGCGAGGCGGCGTCGATGCCGGTGGAGGAAGTGCGGCAGTACGCTTCCGCCGGTTGATCGAAGGGCCGCACGACCGCACCGGGGAGCGCGTCGTCGTCCTGGTGGACGAGTACGACAAGCCGATCCTGGACGCGCGGGACGACCCGAGACTCCCGGCAGGCACACCGGAGACCGCGCCCCACGACGGCCACGCACAGGCGACTGCCAACCGCGACGATCTGCGCGGGCTCTACGGCACGCTCAAGGACTGCGACGCCCACGTCGAGCGTACGTTCCTCACCGGGGTCAGCAAGTTCTCCAAGGTCAGCCTGTTCTCCGACCTCAACTTCCTGACCGACCTCACCCTGGACCCGCGCTACGCCGCCGTCTGCGGCTATACGGAGGCGGATCTCGACGCCATCTTCGCACCCGAGCTTCCCGGCCTCGATCGCGAGCAGATCCGCGCCTGGTACAACGGGTACAACTGGCACGGTGCCGAGAGCGTCTACAACCCCTGGGCCATCCTCCATCTCTTCCAGAGCCGCGAGTTCAAGGCCCACTGGTTCGAGACCGCCACCCCACGCTTCCTCGTCGACACGCTGATCGAGCGCGGATTTTCCGCTCCCGACCTCGAGGGGCTGCACGCCGACGACGATCTGCTGTCGGCGCTCGACGTGGCGTCGGTGGGGACGGAGGCCCTGCTCTTCCAGGCGGGCTACCTGACGATCGCCGCCGAGGAGAAGCTGGAAGGGTACGCGCAGTACCGCCTCGGGTATCCGAACCGGGAGGTGCGGCGCGGCCTGAACCGCGGCGTGCTCGACGCCCTGGCGCCGCGCTGGCGGTCGGCCGGCAGCGGGGTCGCGCTCCGGCGGCTGCTGGCGGCCGGGGACTGGACCGGCCTGGAGGCGCTGTTCCGGACGTTCCTGGCGGCCATTCCGCACGACCGGCACCGGCGCAACGAGATCGCCCGCTACGAGGGCTACTGGTCGAGCGTCTTCTACGCCTGGTTCCAGGCGTCGATGGACGGCGTGGCGGTAGAGGATGCCACCAGCCGTGGGCGCCTGGACATGGCGGTGGTCCTCGGAGACGTCGCCTGCGTGTTCGAGTTGAAGGTCACCGAGCGAGCGGCGCGAGATACACGGTCGGGGACCGCGGATGGTGACGCTCCGGCGTCGAACGGCGCCGCAACCGCGGACCACGCGGCGCTCGCGCAGTTGAAGGCGCGCCGCTACGGGGACAAGTACCGAGCCCGGAACCGCACGGTCTACCTGATCGGCGTCGAGATCGGCACCGAGTCGCGCGACCTCACGGCCTTCGACGTGGAACCGGTCTGATCCGACGGCGGCGTTGAGCCGCCCGAACGCAAGGCCGATTCCCCCTACACGCCGTTCCCTACACCCCGGTCAGCGGTCCCGTGCTGTCGGAGATGCGGTCGACCTTCACGCCGACCTTCTCGAGCAGGGTCAGGCCCAGATTCATGAACGGCGTGTGCATCTCGTAGACGAGGTGCCGGTTGCCTCCGAGCTGCCCGCAGCCGCCGCCCATCAGCGTGATCGGCAGGTTGTACGGCGTGTGCTGGTCGCCGTCGCCCATGCCGGCGCC
>JAPOYG010000201.1 GCA_026706755.1 Acidobacteriota bacterium | reverse complement strand
TGAACGCCGACGTCGCGCCGTAGGCGAACTCGTGCATGTTGAGCTTGCCGATGATGACGGCGCCGGCCTCCTCGAGCCGCGTCACGACCTCGGCGTCCTCGTCCGGCACGCGGTCCGCGAACACGGCGCTCGCGGCGGTCGTCAGCACCCCCGCCGTGTCGATGTTGTCCTTGAGCGCGATCGGAATCCCGTGCAGCGGTCCGCGCCACCGCCCGCCGGCGAGCTCCGCCTCGAGCTCCCGCGCCCGGGCCGCAGCGCGCTCGCCGGTCACGGTGACGTAGGCATTGAGGCGAGGATCGATGCGGCCGATCCGCTCGAGGTAGGCCTCCACCAGCTCCGGCGGCGAGAGCGCGCCGGTGCGAATGAGCCGCTGGGCCCCGCCGATGCCCAGCGTCGTGGGATCGGCGGCCTGCGCGAACGCAGGACCGCTCAACGCGAACGCGGCCGCCGCCGCGCCCGTCGCCAGGAACTCGCGCCGATCGAGGTCTCTCGCCATGTCACGTCCTGCCTTCGCGCAACGCGATGCCGGGGGGCGCCGCCTGGTGCGCCACGATGCCGTGATGTTCGCTCGCTGCCCGCATTGTAGCCGTAGCCGATTGCGACGCGCGCACCCACCAACCGAGCGAGGCCGAGCGGCTCCGGATGCCCGGGCGCGCTCACCGTTCCGCGGACTCGATGCTGCAGGCGGGTCTTCGGATTCTCGAGGCACGGACGGCAGCGCCCGCACTCACAGCTTCTTGAAGTACCGCGCAATGGGGAACAGCCGGAAGCCCGCCGACTCGTAGGTATGGCGAGCGGGAGCATGCCCGGGGTCTCCCCCGGTATCCACCACCACGGTGGTCATGCCGGCCGCCTTGAGCCAGGCAAGCGAGTACCGGGTAAGCCCTGCCGCGATCCCACGACGCTGCCAGTCGGGATCCACCGCGATCATGTGAATCTCGCCCATGCGCTCGTCGGGGTGGAGTCGCAGGGCGACGAATCCAACGGTCCGGGAGCCCTCGCATGCAACCCAGACGTGGAACCCTTCCTGCGAGCAGGCGGACTCGACCGCGCTCCGTTGGGTAACGCGCCAGTCCGGATGCTGCTCGCGAAAGATGTCGCTGCCCATCGCCCTCTCGATGGACTCGAAGACGGGTTCCCAGGCTCGCAGCGACAGCCGGACGACGGCATCGAGCCTGGATTCGTCGTAGGGCTCGATGGTCATGACGGGCGATGGGTCGCCGCAACGGACGCCTGCACCGCCCGCCGGTGTCGTCGGTCCGCCGGCGGCGCGATAGAGGACGGCGAGGCTCGCCGCCGCCGCTGCAGACTCATCGGCTACTCGGGCAAGGCGAACACGTACAGGGCATTGCCGGTCCGCGGGTGGTGGATGTCGGGCGCCAGGGCGCGCGGGGCCGCCCTCGGGCTGCCGCCCCCGAGGCCGGTCGACACCGCGACGTACTGCCGGCCGTCGACCGCGAAGGAGATCGGGAAGCCCTGCACCGACGTGCCCAGCCGGGCCTGCCACAGCACCTCGCCCGTCCGCACGTCGAACGCCCGGAACCACCGGTCGAGGTCGCCGGCGAAGGCGATGTCCCCGGCCGTCGAGAGCACGCCGGTCAGGAACGGCGCCCGCTGCTCGACGCTCCAGACCTCCTCCAGGGTCTCGGCGTCGAACGCGGCGAGCTTGCCGAGCCGGCCCTCCGTGTCGGGCATCTCGAAGAAGGGCCGCGCGCTCATCCCCACGCCGCCCGAGCCGGGCTCGAGGGCGACCTCGCGGGCCGACAGCTCCATGCAGGTCTGCGAGAGCGGGAGGATGAGCAGCCCCGACCCTGGGTGGTAGCTCATGGGGTGCCAGTTCTTGCCGCCAGCGGTGCTGGGGCACGCGGGGACGAGCTGCTCGAACTGCGCGTCGACGATGTCCTGCCGGTAGGTGACGGCGCCGGTGTCGGGGTCGATGTGGTCGAAGACGTTCTGGAAGACGGTCTCCTTGTGGCCGAGGAACTCGCCGGTCTCCCGGTCCAGCTTCCAGAGGATGCCGTGCTTGCCGGCGCTGAAGACCACCCGGCGCCCTCCCACGTCGACGAGCACGCGCTCGAAGACCTCGTCGAGGTCGAGGCTCTCGCCGGGGACGTGCTGGAAGTGCCAGGCGAGGTCGCCGTCCCCCGGCCGCAGGGCGACGGTCGAGCTGGTGTAGAGCGCGGGGTCGTGGACGGTCATGCCCCGGCTGACCGCGACCCACGGCTTCGCCTGGGCCACGCCGAAGTAGACGAGGTCGAGGCCGGGGTCGTAGCTGCCGGTGATCCACGTCTCGCCGCCCCCGCGCAGGTAGTCCGGCAGGTCGGCCCAGGTGTTGCTCCCGGGCTCGTCGGCGCGGGCCACGGTGTTGAACCGCCAGAGCCGCCCGCCCGTCGCGGCGTCGTAGCCGCTGATGAAGCAGCCCTCGCGGGTGAACTGCCCGCAGCCGCCGAGCCCCTGCACGACCGTGCCGCCGGCAATGACCGGCCCGCTCGTGTTGCGGAAGCCCTGGGCGTCGTCGGCGATGCGGGTCGTCCAGACCTCGGCGCCGGTGCGCGCGTCGAGCGCGACCAGCCGCGCGTCGGCGGTGGCGAGGAAGAGCTTGTCCTCGTAGATCGCGAGGTTGCGACTCGAGCTCGCGAGCTGGCCCGCCTCGACGCCCACCTCGTGCTCCCAGATCAGGTCGCCGGTGCGCGCGTCGAGCGCCTGCACCACCGGGCCGAAGCCGGCGAAGTAGAGCACGCCGTCGTGCGCGATCGGCGAGGGCGCGTTCCGTCCGCCCTCGTTCATGGCCCACATCCACTGCAGCTCGAGCTCGCCGACGTTATCCCGGGTGATCGCGTCGAGGGGGCTGTGGCTCCAGGCCTCGTAGTTCCGCCGCACCATCAGCCAGTCGCCCGGGTCCGGATGCCGCAACATCTCGTCGGTGACCGGCGTGTAGCTCTCCACCTCGCCCGCGACCGTCACGCCCCCCGGCACGGCGGCCGCCGCCGTGCGCGTGTCGGGCCTCCGCGCCCGGCCCTGGGCCGCTGCCGTTATCGCCGGTGCGGAGCCGGTTCCTCCTGTCGCCACGTCGCCGATCGGAACGGCCGTGGCAACCGTCAGCGCCCGGTCCCCGGCCGGCGCGCCGTTCGCCTCGAGCAGGTACGCGACGATGTCGAGATAGGTCTCGTCCCCGAGGCGGCCCGGCCGGTCGGGGGGCATCGTGTCGCGGATGCGTTCGACGAGCTCTCGCGGCGTGCGGTCGCCCCAGAAGCTCAGGAAGTTGGGACCGGCCAGCGGCGGCGCCTCGAAGTTGCCCCGCAGATCGGTCCGGTGACAGATGGCGCAACTCCGCGTGTAGGCGGCACGGCCGCTCTCGGCCTGACGAGCGGTATGGACACCGCTCGGCGCGGGCTGGGCAGCCGCGAAGGCGGCCGCGCCGAAGAAGCCGCCGGCAACGCCCAGCAGGGCCGCCGCCAGCAGGCGGTGGAGGTCTCTCGGCAGGATCATGCCGCCACGCCCCTCCCCTCTGGCCGGACTCGAACTGCGCCGGCAGGTTCCGGCCCGCCGCTCGATGCGACCCCGCACGGGAGCCCTCGAGAATCAGGTTCTCGGTCCCTACTGCCCGCCCCCCGCGGCGGCGGCGAGGGCGCTGGCGGCGCGGGCGGACTGAAGCTGGGCCTCCGTTCGGAACTGGATCCGCGCCGCGCGGCTCGCCTCCCGGTAGACGACCC
>JAPOYG010000011.1 GCA_026706755.1 Acidobacteriota bacterium | reverse complement strand
CTGGACGACGGCGGGGGCCGCTCGGTGGGCTACCACCCCGGCCGCGTGCGCGAGGCGGAGGACTTCCTGCTGCGGATCCGCTCCATCCTGCACCTGGAGCGCAAGCGCAACTACAACGGCCTCGGCTACGAGCTGCAGGAGACGGTGGCGGCCCGGTTCGGCTCGCCCGGCGACCAGCCGCGCCGGCAGGTGGAAGCGCTGATGAGCACCTACTTCCACCACGCGCAGGTGGTCTCGAGGGCGCTCGCGGCGTCGATGCGATCGCTCCAGGCCCCGGACACGGACGAGGTCACCACGCTCGGCGACGAGCTCGAGCGCGCGTGGGACGGAATGCGCTTCACGGACGGCACGCGCGCGTCACTCCGCCCGCGCACCTGGCTGCACCCGTTCGAGGCGGCGCTCGACGCCGACGCTCCGGTGTCGGACCAGGCGCTGACCTGCATCGAGCGCCACGGCAAGCGGTACGCGCCGGAACGGTTCTTCGTCTCCACGGACGACCGCGACCGGCTGCTGCGCATACTCCGCCCGCGGCCCGGGCTCTACGATCGGCTGTCCGAGATGCACGGCTGCGGCCTCCTGGGACGGATGTTCCCGGAGTTCCAGAAGGTCTACTGCCTCGTGATCCGCGACTTCTACCACAAGTACACGGTCGACGAGCACACGCTGCAGACCATCCGCAGCCTCGAGGGTCTGTGCGCGCCCAAGACGCGGAGCCGGAAGCGCTTCGGCGCGCTCCTGGCGGAGCTGCCCAACCCCGAGCTCCTGGTCCTGGCGCTGCTCTTCCACGACGTGGGCAAGTGGACCAACCGGAACCACTCGGAAGAGGGAGTGCGCATGGCGGCCGGCGCGATGCGGCGGATCAAGCTGCCCGAGGCGTCCTTCGCCACCGTCGAGTTCCTCATCCGGCACCACCTGAGCATGTCGGTCGCCGCCTTTCGACGCGACGTGGACGACCCGGACGTCGTGGCACAGTTCGCGCGCCTCGTCGGGACGGAGCAGCGCCTGAAGCTGCTCTGCCTGATGACGCTCGCCGACGTCGACGCCGTCGCCCCGGAGGTGATGAACCCCTGGAAGGAGGAGCTCCTGTGGCGCCTCTACGTCGAGACCTACAACCGCCTGACCCTCGAGTACGGCGACGAGGTCATTGACGAGGCGACGCGCACGCTGGAGGACTTCACCGCCCAGCGCCCCGGCGACCTCGCCGAGACGGAGGTGACCGCCTTCCTCGAGGGCTTTCCGCAGCGCTACCTGCGACTGGTCGATCGCTCGACCGTGTACGACCACGTCCGGCTCTCCCGCGACATCGAGCGCGGCGACGTCCACTGCGCTCTCGAGGAGAAGGGCTCGGCGTGGGAGCTGAGCGCCGTCACGTTCGATCAGCCCCGCCTCTTCGCCGACATCTGCGGGGTGCTCTCGCACTACGGCATGGACATCCTGCGGGGCCAGGCGATGACGAACCAGGGGGGCGTGGTCCTCGACCTCTTCCAGTTCGCGGACGCGGAGGGCTATCTGCGGATGAACCCGACCGCGGCGAACGAGCTGACGGAGACGCTGCGCGACGTCGTCGCCGGACGCATCGACATCGACGCCAAGCTGCGCGCCCGCGACCGGCCGGCGCGAAGCGCGGCCCCGATCAAGCCGGTCATCCACTTCGAGAACCACCGCTCGCCGCGGTTCACGGTGCTGGAGATCATCGCCCGGAACGGCTGGGGTCTGCTCTACCGGGTGAGCCGCGCCATCTCGAACCAGGGGTGCGACATCGACCTCGTGCTCATCGCGACCGAGGGCACGCGGGCCATCGACGTGTTCCACCTCACGCGGGCGGGCCGGAAGCTGACGAACCGGGAACAGGACGAGTTGCGCGCCGAGCTGGAGACCACGCTGGCCGGCGGACGGGAGTCATGAAGCTCATCAAGGCCATCGTGCGCCCCAGCAAGGTCGACGCCATCAAGGACGCCCTCGCCCGCAACGGCATCTCCGGCCTGACGGTCTCCGAGGTGCGCGGCCACGGCCGGCAGCGGGGCCATTCGCCGGTCTATCGCGGCGGAGAGTACGAGATCAGCCTGCTGCCGAAGATGAAAGTCGAGGTGGTCGTCGAGGACGACGCCGTCGAGGACGCCATCGACGCGATCATGGCCGAGGCCCGTACCGGCGAGATCGGCGACGGGCGCATCTTCGTAATGCCGGTCGAGCAGAGCCGCGTCATTCGGACGGGAGAACGAGACGTGGTGTGAACTCGACGGCCGGGGCGCCCCTCCGGCCCGCTCCGCGACGGGCCCCGCACGCCCGCCGCCGTCGTCGATCGTCACTAACACACTTTGGGAGGCATTGGATGAAGGTAACAGACGTGATGGCGCTCATCGAGAGCAAGCAGATCAAGGCGATCGACCTCCGGTTCGTCGATCTCCCGGGACTCTGGCAGCACTTCACGGTGTCGACGAAGGAGTTCAGCGCCGACATCTTCGAGGAGGGCATCGGCTTCGACGGTTCCAGCATCCGGGGATTCCAGCAGATCCAGGAGAGCGACATGCTGCTCTTCCCCGACCCCGCCAGCGCGTTCGTCGACCCGTTCATGGCGACGCCGACGCTGGTGCTGATCTGCAACGTGAAGGACCCGGTCACCGGCGAGTCCTACAGCCGCGACCCTCGTCACATCGCCCAGAAGGCCGAGGCCTACCTGCGATCGACGGGCATCGGCGATACGGCGTACTTCGGCCCCGAGCCGGAGTTCTTCATTCTCGACGACGTACGGTACGGGCAGTCCTACAACGAGGGCTTCTACCACCTCGACGCCGGCGAGGGCTTCTGGAACGCCGGCCGCGTGGAGAACCCCGACGGCGCCGGCGCCTCGCGGAACATGGGCTACAAGATCCGCTACAAGCAGGGCTACTTCCCCGTGCCCCCCGCCGACACGCACCAGGATCTGCGCACCGAGATGATGCTGACCCTCGAGCAGATCGGGGTCGACGTCGAGGTGCAGCACCACGAGGTGGGCACGGCGGGCCAGGCCGAGATCGACATGCGCTTCGACTCGCTCGTGAGCATGGGCGACAAGCTGCTGAAGTACAAGTACGCCGTCAAGAACGTCGCGCGGCGCCACGGCAAGACCGTGACGCTCATGCCGAAGCCGATCTTCCAGGACAACGGCTCCGGGATGCACGTGCACCAGAGCATCTGGAAGGACGGGCGCAACCAGTTCTTCGAGGCGGGCACCTACGCCGACCTGAGCCAGACCGCCCTCTACTACATCGGCGGCATCCTGAAGCATGCGCCGGCGCTCTGCGCGCTGACGAACCCGACCACCAACTCCTACCGGCGGCTGGTGCCGGGCTACGAAGCGCCGATCAACCTGATCTACTCGATGCGCAACCGCAGCGCCGCGGTCCGCATCCCGGTCTACTCGAGCAGCGAGAAGGCGAAGCGGGTCGAGTGCCGCTTCCCCGACCCGACCTGCAACGGCTACCTCGCGTTCAGCGCGATGCTGATGGCGGGGCTCGACGGGGTCCAGAACCGGATCTCGCCGCCCGGTCCGCTCGACAAGGACCTCTACGACCTGCCGCCGGAGGAGCTGGGCAAGATCGCGAGCACGCCGGGCACCCTGTCGCAGGTCCTCGACGCGCTCGAGGCCGACCACGACTTCCTGCTCAAGGGCGACGTGTTCACGTCGGACGTCATCGAGACGTGGATCGCCTACAAGCGGGAGAACGAGGTGGACGC
>JAPOYG010000186.1 GCA_026706755.1 Acidobacteriota bacterium | reverse complement strand
CGACCCCGAACTGCCCGAGGTAGCGCTCCGGGTCCTCGGCCTGCGTCGCCCCGGCGTGCGACAGCGTGTCGACGCGCACCGTGTCTCCCGACCGCACCGTCAGAACCGGCTCCCGGTCGATCGGGAACCAGCCCCAGACGACGTTCTCGGGCGTGGACGGCACGTGGTGGTCGGGCGCGGGCGCCTGGGCGCGGACCGCCCCCGGCGCCGACAGGACGCATGCAGCCGCCAGCACGACACCCACGGCCGCCGGCACGACGCCCGCCGGCGCCCGCCAGCCCACGATCGGTCGGCGGATGCTCATCGCGATAGAATACTCGCCTTGAACGACGGAGCCGGGAGTCTGCGCTCAGGAACGTGCCCTGCAGGAATCTCGGGCCGCGCAGACTCTCGACGCGCTCGCGAGGGCGCCGGCGGCTCCGACTACATCGAGGAGGTTGCTCGTGCGTCGATCCACGCTGTGGCCCACGGTCACGGCCCTATCGGTAGTCACGCTCGCGCTCGTGGCGGCCCCGGCGGCCCAGCAGGAGCACGCGGGCCAGTACTCGCAGGCGGACATCACCTTCGGGATGCGGGTCTACGGCGAGACCTGCGTCGCCTGCCACGGCCCCGACGGCGACGCCGTCGATGGCGTCGACTTTCGGACCGGCCAGTTCCGGAGCGCCGGCTCCGACTTCGAGCTCGGCGCCATCATTCGGAACGGCATTCCCGACACCGCGATGGTCCCGGGCGACTACACCGAGTCGGAGGTGACCGCCCTCATCGCCTACCTGCGGACGATGGGCACGTTCGATGCGAGCGACGTGCTGGTCGGCGACGCCGACCGCGGCCGCGCGCTCTACGACGGGAAGGGCGACTGCGCCAGTTGCCACCGCATCGGCAACGAGGGCTCACGGGCGGCCCCGAACCTCACCGACATCGGCGCCGTCCGCACGGCGGGGATGCTGGCCGACACGCTGGTCGACCCGTCGGGGGCGATGCTGCCCATCAACCGGCCCGTCCGCATCGTCACCCGCGACGGGACGCTCATCCTGGGGCGCCGCCTGAACGAGGACACCTACACGGTGCAGATCATCAGCGACGAGGAGCGCCTGCTGTCGCTGGACAAGTCCGACCTGCGCGAGTTCACGGTGTTGACCACGTCGTCGATGCCGTCCTACGAGGAGACGTTGACCGAGCAGGAGCGGGCCGACGTCCTGGCATTCCTTCTGACCCTGAGGGGGATCTGACATGGCCCGACGCATGACCCTGCTGGCCCTGACGCTCTGCCTGCTGCCGGGCCTCGCCTCGGCGCAGGTCACTTTCGAACGCCTGCTGAACGCCGCCGACGAACCGCAGAACTGGCTGACCTACTCGGGCGACTACTCGAGCAACCGCCACACCACGCTCGACCAGATCACGGCCGACAACGTGGCCGACCTGGAGTTGAGCTGGGTGTTCCAGGCGCAGTCGCTGCAGGTGTTCCAGACCACCCCGATCGTCGTCGACGGGATGATGTACATCACCGAGGCCCCGAACACCGTGCTGGCCCTCGACGCCAAGCGCGGGCGCGTCTTCTGGCGCTACGAGTACACCCCGGTGCCCGAGTCGCGCCCCTGCTGCGGGCGCATCAACCGCGGCGTGGCCATCCTGGGCGACACGCTCTTCATGGCCACGATCGACGCCAAGCTGATCGCCATCGACGCCATCAGCGGCCAGCCGATCTGGCAGACGAGCGTCGAGCGCCCCGAGGCCGGCTACGCGATGACGCTGGCCCCGCTGATCGTCAAGGACAAGGTGATCGTCTCCGTGGCTGGCGGCGAGTACGGCATCCGCGGCTTCATCTCCGCCTACGACGCGGCGACCGGCGAGGAAGTGTGGCGCTTCTACACGATTCCCGGCCCCGGCGAGCCCGGCAACGAGACCTGGGAGGGCGACTCGTGGCGCTACGGCGGGGCCTCGGCGTGGCTCACCGGGTCGTACGATCCGGACACGAACCTGATCTACTGGGGGATCGGCAACCCGGGCCCGGACTGGAACCCCGCGCAGCGCCGCGGCGACAACCTCTACTCGGACTCGGTGGTTGCCATCGACGCCGACACGGGCGAGCTCGACTGGTACTTCCAGTTCACGCCCAACGACCCCTACGACTACGACTCGGTCCAGATCCCGGTGCTGGTCGACTACCCGGCCCAGGACGGCAGCACGCTGAAGCTGATGCTCTGGGGCAACCGGAACGGCTTCTTCTACGTGCTCGACCGGACCAACGGCCGCTTCGTCAACGGCCGCGAGTTCATCGACATCAACTGGGCCGAAGGGCTCGACGACGCGGGGCGTCCGATCATGATCCCGCAGCCCCCGGGAACGACGACCTATCCCGGCGTACAGGGCGGCACCAACTGGTACTCCCCGTCGTACAGCCCGTCGACGCGGCTCTTCTACCTTTCGGCCTGGGAGGGCTACGGGTCGGTCTTCATCGCGCAGGAGGCCGAGTACGAGGAGGGACGCCTGTTCCTCGGCGGCCTGCCCGCCCCGCCCCTGCCCGGGGCCGTCATCCCCGGCCTCGCGCGCGGTCCGATCAACACCTGGACCGAGGAGTCGGGCACCGGCGCCGTCATCGCCATCGACCCGACGACCGGCGAGCAGCAGTGGAAGTTCGACATGACCGACGTCACCAGCAGCGGCATCCTGACGACGGCCACCGACCTGCTGTTCACGGGCGGACGCGAGGGCTACTTCCACGCCCTGGACGCGCGCACCGGCGATCTGCTCTGGCGGAAGACCCTCGGCGGGATGATCGCCAACGGCCCGATCAGCTACGCGGTCGACGGCACGCAGTACGTGGCCGCCGCCTCGGGCAACGGGCTGTTCGTCTTCTCCCTTCCGGAGGACTGAGCCGCCGAGCACCCACTTGCCGCCGGCGACGGAGACGGCCGGGCCGCGAAACCCGGCCGTCTCCCAACCTGGCCCCACCGCACGGCCACCCGATGGGTCACGATCACGCGCACCCGCACGGGCTCCACCCCCAGGCGCCCGCCGGGGACGGACGCCTGCTGGCCGCGGTCGCCGTCAACGGCCTGCTGACCGTCGTGCAGGTGGCAGGGGGCGTGCTCTCGGGCAGCCTGTCGCTGATCGCCGACGCCCTGCACAACCTGAGCGACGCGGGTGCGCTGGTCATCGCCCTGGTCGCGCGCCGGATCGGGCGGCGGCCGGCCGACGCCCTCCAGACCTTCGGGTACCGCCGGGCCGAGCTGGTCGGCGCCCTCATCAACGCCACCACCCTCAACGTCATCGGGCTCTACCTGCTCTACGAAGCCGCGATGCGGGCTGTCGCGCCGCCGCCGGTGGCGGGGTGGACGGTGATCATCATCGCCGCGGTGGCGCTCGCGGTCGACGTGGCGACGGCGCTGCTGACGTACGCGATGGCGCGGCGGAGCCTGAACGTGCGGGCGGCGTTTCTGCACAACGTGACCGACGCGCTCGGCTCGGTCGCGGTCATCGCGGCCGGCTTCCTCATCGTGCGCTACCAGTGGTACCTCGCCGACGCCGTCGCCACGTTCCTGATCGCAGGCTACGCGCTCTACCACGGAGTGAGCATGACGCGCGAGGCCGCCCGCATCCTGACGCTCGGCGTCCCGGCCGACGTCCACGTTCCCACCCTTGCGGAGGCGATCCGCGCGGTGGAGGGCGTCCGCGACGTGCACCACCTGCATGTCTGGGCGCTCGACGAGTCGGAGCGCTCGTTCGAA
>JAPOYG010000476.1 GCA_026706755.1 Acidobacteriota bacterium | reverse complement strand
GTGTAGTTGATGGAGATGTCGGCCTCCGCCACGCCCTTCTGCCTGAGGTACGCCTCGAGGATGCGGTTGGTCGTGCGCGGATAGACGTAGTCCGTGCCCTCGAGCACCCAGCGCTCGATGCCCACCTCGTTCATCAGGTAGTCGATGGCCGGAATCGCTTGCTGGTTGGGGGCGGCGCCGGTGTAGATGACGTTGCGCGACGACTCCTCGCCCTCGTACTGCACCGGGTAGAAGAGCAACCCGTTGTTCTCCTCGAAGACCGGAAGCACGGACTTGCGCGATACCGACGTCCAGCAGCCGAACACCACGTCGACCTGCTCGGACTCGAGCAGCTCGCGCGCCCGCTCGGCGAAGAGCGGCCAGTCGGAGGCGGGATCGACGACGACCGCCTCGAGGGGCCGGCCGAGCAGGCCGCCCTTCGCGTTCTGCTCCTCGACCATCATCAGGACCGTGTCCTTCAGGGTCGTCTCGCTGATGGCCATCGTCCCCGACAGCGAATGGAGGACGCCGACCTTGATGGGATCGCCCTCCGGGCCCGGGTCGGCGGCCGCGGCATCGCCGCCCGAGCCTCCGCACCCGGCGAGGGCGGCGATGCCGATGACGAGAGCTGCGTATCTCAGTTTCATTGGATCTGACTCCTGCGTTTGTACGAAGAAAGCTACATCTGGACCTGCAAGGCCACTCCGATCTGGAAGTCGTCCGTCTGGACCGCGGTGTAGGCCGTGTCCTTGACGAAGATCATCACGCGCGCATCGAACTGCCGGATGAGGTAGTTGAGGTTGAACTCCGTCGTCCGCTGGTCGTAGTCCGGCGTCGCGCCCTTGCGGAAGTGGGCGCGGGCGTACTTGCCGAGCACCTCGAACTGGCCGGGGCCGACCGAGTTGGGGAAGAGGTAGGCGGCCAGGAAGTAGCCGCCGTCGCTCGTCAGATAACGCGGGTCGTAGCCGCCGAGGCGGTCGTAGCGCGCCCACTCCGCCTCGACCGACACCGCCCCGCCGTCGCCGACCTTGCGCTCCATGAGGAAGTCGGCCGAGTAGGCCGACCCGTTGTCGGCCTGCGACTGCCCGGCGACGCCGACGGCGAGAATGTTGCGCTCGCCGTAGAAGGTGCCGTTCAGGTAGTAGCCCGGCTCGGGGTCCCAGAAGTCCACCTGCACACGGCCGGCCCCGAGCAGGGAGGGGGCGCCGGTCAGGGACATGCCGTCGAAGGCGCCCACCGATACCTTTACCTTGTCGAACTGGCCCCAGTAGGCGGCGCCGTTCGCGCGCCCCTGGAAGATGAACGGATAGCCGTCCTGGATGCCGTCGGAGTAGACCGCCCAGTGGTGCGAGTAGAACGGTCCGTACAGGTTGGCGCGGTCGCTCGGGGGCAGGAAGCGCCCCACCCAGACGTTGAACTGGTCCGACATCTCGAACTGCGCGACGGCGTCGAGGATCTGGAAGTCGGTCCTCTGTCCGTCGCTCGGGGCGCCCAGCGAGCCCCCGTAGTCGACGTCGGTGTTCACCATGAACTTGATGTTGCTGGTGGCCGCCCCGTTCACGTAGAGGCGCAGGCTGTTGACCCGGAAGTGGTCCGTCGCGTCCGCGTCGTCCGTCTCGCGGTGCAGGAAGCTGGTCTGCAGCCCGGCGCCGAACGAGACCGGCGGCGGATCGGATTCCTCCTCGTCCTGGGCGTACGACGGTCCGGCCACGCCGACCCAGACCGCGAGCGCCGCCAGCAGGGCGACACGGCGCCGCCGTCCGTCGGCGGCGTGGTCACGACATCGTCTGTAACTGAGCAACAACGGTTTCCCTCCCTTGCGCGTCGGGTTGCGCACGCTGCACTGGGATGGTCCCCGGGAGTGGGTGCCCGTCCGGTGCAAGCTGCGTTACGCAGCAAGGGCCGTGCCAAGTCGGCCGGCAATGGGCGCGACGGTCGGGCAGAGGTCGGTTACGCCCGCGTGGCTCGACAGAATTGGCGAGGCGTGGCGCCGCCCGAGGACGAGCGCCGGAGCCGAACGGCGCTAACAATAGTGTCGCTCTGGCTTGCAGGGCCTACACTTTCGTGAGGTCGGGGTGGCGGGTTGTTCGCAGCTCGACCCAAGGTAGAGCGGTTTTCCCGAGTTCGGCGTCGGCCCGCCCGACCACCCTCCGGGAATCACGACGCTGCGGCACAGCGGACAACAAACTTGTAGACAGTAGAGAATCTGCTTACGTTTGTGTTGTTTCGGCGGGGCTCCGGGCGAGGGCCCGTCACCCCGCCCGGCAACCTGGCACACGCTCGCGCGGCAGCCTCGTCGGGTTAGCATGACCATTGACGGGCCAGGAGCAAGGAGAATCTTCGACATGCAGATGCAGCTTCGTTCCGCGGCGCTCGCAGCGGTGGTGCTGATGGTCTTCACGACGGCGGCGGCCGGCCAGGCGCCGGGGCGCACCCCGGACGGGCAGCCGGACCTGCAGGGCGTCTGGGACTTCCGGACGATGACGCCCCTCGAGCGGCCGGAAGGGCAGGAGGAGACCCACCTCAGCGAGGAGCAGGCGGCGCAGCTCGAGGCGGGGGCGGATGCGCGCCGGGCCGAGCTGCTGGAGCCGAGCGAGGTGCGGACCGAGCCGCTGCCGGCCGGAGGCGGGGGCCTCGCGGTGGGGGGCTACAACGATTTCTGGCTCGACTACGGCACCAACGTGATCGGCGACCGCAGGACGTCGCTCATCGTGGACCCGCCGGACGGCCGGCTCCCGGCGCTCACGCCGGAGGGCGAGGCGCTGCGGCAGGAGGGCTCGCTCTGGGAGGACCTGCCGATCGGCCGGCCGGTGCGCGTCCGGAGCGCTGGCGTCGGGGCGGACCATCCGGAGGACCGCGGGCTCGCGGAGCGCTGCCTGGTCGGGTTCAACAGCGGACCGCCGCTGATGCCGAGCGGCTACAACAACAACATGCAGCTCTTCCAGACGGCGGACCATGTCGTCATCCTCACCGAGATGGTCCACGACGCCCGGATCGTCCCGCTCGACGGCCGCCCGCACCTCCCCGAGAGCGTGCGGCAGTGGATGGGCGACTCGCGCGGGTACTGGGACGGCGACACGCTCGTCGTCGAGACGACCAACCTGACCGAGCACACCGGGAGCTTCGATCCGTCGGCGATGCAGGCCATCGGGACCGGCCTCACCGTCACCCTCACGGAGCGCTTCCGCCGCCTCGACGCCGACACGCTGCTCTACGAGTACACCGTGGACGATCCGACCATCTTCACGCGGCCGTTCACCGTGGCGGTGCCGATGCGGCGCAACGACGAGCCGATGTTCGAGTACGCCTGCCACGAGGGGAACTACGGCTTGCTGAACATCCTGCGCGGGGCGCGGGCGCAGGAGGCCGAAGAGCAGTAGGTCCCTCGAAGACACGCGCTACTGCGCGGGCTCCCGGTCCGGCAGGGCGAAGGCGACGAGGCGCGGGCCGCCGACGGTGAGGGCGATGTACTGCCGGCCGTCGACGAGGTACGTCATCGGCGTCCCTATGGCGCCGGATGGCAGGTCCACCGACGCCAGCTCCGTGCCGTCCGCCTTGTCGTAGGCAACCATCCGCGGCCCGCCGTCGGACCCGCCCGCGGTCAGGCAGTAGACGAGCAGCGTCTTCGTCAGGAGCGGCCCGTTGATGGCGTTGTCGCCGCCCAGGGGCGGCAGATCGAGATCGCGCAGCAGCGGGTGGTTGCGGTAGCGGTCGCCGTTGCCGGTCGGCACCCACCAGGCGTGGTCGCCGGTGTT
>JAPOYG010000501.1 GCA_026706755.1 Acidobacteriota bacterium | reverse complement strand
CTGCCATAGAGTCGTCTCGCGACGTGGATCGTGCGATGCCTGACGGCCTTCGCCGGCACCTCGTCCACGGCTGCCGCAGGCTCCGGCTGTCGCCCGGCTTCACGGCCGCGGCCGTGGTCACCCTCGCGCTCGGCATGGGCGGGACGACGGCGATAGTCACGCTCCTGGACAGCGTCGCGCTCCGGCCGCTGCCGGTGTCGGACCCGGGCCGCCTGTACCGGATCGGGGACGGGGACGACACCATCGTCGTCGGTCGCCACGGCCGCTGGGGAGTGTTCCCGTTTCCGCTGTACGAGCGACTGGCAGCCGGGGCGGCGGAATTCGAGGCCATCACCGCGTTCGACTGGGGCGGCTCGCTGATGAGCGTCCGGCGGCAGGGCGCGGAGGACACCGCGGCCAGGGCGCTGCGCGCGGGATACGTCAGCGGCACGTACTTCTCCACGCTCGGCGTCGGCGCGTTCCGCGGCCGGGTGTTCACGATGGATGACGATCGGCCCTCGGCGCCGCCCGCCGTCGTGCTGAGCCACCGCACGTGGCAGGGTGTCTACGGGGCGGATGCGTCGGTGATCGGGTCGACACTGGTGGTGGAGGGCCGCCCGTTCACGGTGATCGGAGTGACAGCGCCGGGGTTCTTCGGCGAAACCGTGCGCGCGCTGCCTCCCGACCTCTGGATCCCCCTGCAGCACGAGCCGCTGATTGCCGGGGCCGGCTCCCTGCTGCAGCAGTCCACCTCCCCGTGGCTGTTCGCGATCGGTCGTCTCCGGGAGGATGCCTCGATCGCGGGAACGGCTCCCCGCCTCACCGCGATCCTGCGCCAGTGGATAGAGCTCGAGGCCGACTACCCGAGCAACCTGGTGCCGGACATCCTGCGCGAGCTTCCCAACCAGACGATTCAGGTCGTGCCGGCGGGCTCGGGTATCGGTCTGGCGGGCCTTTCGCTGAAGGAACGATACGGACCCAGCCTGCAGGTCCTGCTCGCCATCTGCGGTCTCGTGCTGCTCGTGGCGTGCGCGAACGTCGCGAATCTCCTGCTGGCCCGCGCGGTCGCGCGCCGGGAGGAGACCGCCATGCGGCTAGCGATCGGCGCAACGCGGCGGCAGATCGTCGCCGAGGCGCTTGCGGAAACCGTGCTGCTCGCGGCAGCCGGAGGGGCCGTCGGTCTGCTCGTTGCCGTCGGCGCCACGCGCCTGCTCGTCGCGCTGGCCTTCCCGGATTCGCAACTCGTTCCGATGGTGGCGACGCCGTCCTTCGTCACGCTGTCCTTCGCGGCCGGGGTGTCCCTCGTGGCCGGCGTCCTCCTGGGGGCCGCGCCGGCCTGGCTAGCCACGCGGACGGATCCAATGGACGCGCTGCGCGGCTCCGGACGCAGCGTCGGCCATTCCTTCCGCTCGCGCACGGCGCTGCTGATCGTCCAGGCGTCGCTCTCGGTCGCGGTCGTCGCCGGCTCCCTGATGCTCGGGCGAAGCCTCTCGAACCTCGAGGGCCAGGACCTCGGCTACCCCGTCCACGAACGCGTGGTGATTGGCTTGAAGCGCCTGCCGTCCACGTACACCCCGCAACGACTGTCGGCCGTCTATCGCGACGTCGAGCGCCGACTCACCAGCCTCCCCGGCGTGCGGGGAGCCGGACTCGCGCTGCACAATCCGCTCAGCGGCCACTGGGAGGAGTCCGTGCTGGTCGCGGGTCGCCCGCCGGGCGCGGGCGGCGAATCCACTGCGGCGTGGAACCGCGTCAGTGGCGACTACCTGCAGAACCTGGGCCTCACTCTCGCCAGGGGGCGCTGGTTCCGGACGACGGATGACGAGAGGAATGCTCCGGTCGCCATCGTGACCGAGGGGTTCGTGAGGCGCTTCTTCGGGGACGATGAAGACCCGATCGGGCAGCACTTCGGCGTCGAGCGGCCCGAGAACGCCGATACGTTCCGCGTCGTCGGCGTCGTCCGCGACGCCAGGCTCTCCCGGTCGGCGCTGTACGGACCGGCCGGTCCGATGTTCTACGTTCCCCTGGCCCAGAGCGTCGACTACGATACCGACTACCGGAGGATGGTCGAGCGGCTGTCCCATCTCGTCGAGGGCATTCTGGTAGTCGGCGACTCCCCGCCCGGCGTCCTCGAGCCCCTGGTGAGGAGGACGCTGGCGGAGGCCGACCCCAACCTGGCGATCACGAGCCTCAGGACGCTGCAGCAGCAGATCGACCGCTCGTTCGCCCGCGAGCGGGCCGTCGCGGGCCTTGCCGGACTGTTCGGGATCGTCTCCCTCGTGCTGGCCGCGGTCGGCGTGTACGGCGTCGCGGCCTACATGGTCGCGCAGCAGACGAACGAGATCGGCATCCGGATGGCCCTGGGGGCGGATCGCGTCCGGGTCGTTCGGCTCGTGCTGCGACAGGCGTTCCAGCGCGTGGCGATGGGCCTGGTTCTCGGCCTGCCGCTTGCCGTCGGCGCCGTGCGCCTCATGGCCGCGCAACTGCACGGCGTGTCGTCCTGGGACCCCTTCTCCCTCTCCGTCGCCGCGGCTTCGGTGGCCGGGTGTGCGCTCGTCGCCGTCCTGATTCCGGCGGGTCGCGCGGCGGCCATCGCGCCGATGAGAGGCCTGCAGCACTGAGCTCATGGCGTCCGATCGAACCGCCGCGCTGTTCTTCGAGCTATTCAGCGGGCTGCCCCGGCAGGGGCCGGGCTCGGCAGCGAGCACGCGTCGGGCCCTCGGGCTCGTGCCCGACATCGGCCCGGCGACCCGCGTGCTCGACGTCGGCTGCGGGACCGGCGCCCAGACGCTGGTGCTGGCCGAGAGCTCGCCGGCGCGCATCGTCGCCGTGGACAACCACCCCCCGTTCGTCGACGAGCTGAACCGCAAGGCGCGGGAGCGGGGCCTCGCGGATCGGCTGGAGGCCCGCGTGGCGGACATGCGCGAGCTCGACTTCGCGGACGGCGCGTTCGATCTCATCTGGTGCGAGGGCGCCATCTACAACGTGGGGGTGGAAGCGGGGCTGCGCGACTGGCGCCGGCTGCTGGGGCCGGGCGGGCACGTCGCGTTCACGGACGCGTGCTGGCGGAAGCCCGACCCGCCGGCCGAGTGCGCGGCGTTCTGGAACCGGGAGTACCCGGCCATCCGGGGCACGTCCGCGCTCCTGAACGCGGTCGAGGCGTGCGGCTACGAGACCGTGGGGCACTTTCCGCTCCCCGCGGCGGCGTGGTGGGACGACTACTACCGGCCGCTGCAGGACAACGTGACCGCATTCCGCAAGCGCTACCACGACGCGCCGGACGCACGGGAGCTGGCGGACCAGTGCCAGCACGAGATTGACATCTGGCGCGCCTATTCGGAGTTCTACGGCTACGAGTTCGTCGTGCTCCGCAGGGCGCAGGCGTGAGCGACGAGTTCTACGCGCGGCCCATGTTCCGCGTGCGCGACGTCGAGCGGGCCGTCGCCTACTACTGCGAGAGATTGGGGTTCGCCAGAGACTGGGACTCCGGCGACGACCGGCCGGTCATGGCGCAAGTGGGTCGCAACGGGTTCGACGTCATTCTCGCATCGCGAAGCGTGACCCCGAGAGCCGGTGTACCCGCCGTCCTGTGCCTGTCCCTTCACGAGCCCGGCAACCTCGAAGCCCTGCAGCGGGAATTCGAGGACCGCGGGGCCAGGATCGTCGCCACTTGCTTCGAGGTCGCCTGGCAGGAGGGCACGCTGCAGCTCGAGGTCGAGGATCTCGACGGCAACGTCCTCATCTTCTGGGGAGAG
>JAPOYG010000685.1 GCA_026706755.1 Acidobacteriota bacterium | reverse complement strand
CTGCTATAATCCTCCGCCTTGGCGAAAGACGACCTCATCGACGTGCAGGGAACCGTCGTCGCGGTGCACAGCGGCGGCCTCTACCGCGTGCAGTGCGATTCCGGGCACGAGGTGCTCGCCCAGTTGAGCGGGCGGATGCGCCGCTTCCGCATCAAGGTCGTGCCCGGCGACCGGGTCACCGTCGGCGTGTCGCCCTACGATCCGGCCCGCGGCATCATCACCTTCCGCGCCCGGTAGGGCCTGATTGCATCGATGGTCGACGACGCCGTCGCGCCCACGCCGACCGCCCCGATCGCACCCCTTCGGGAGGACGCCGCGGCGGCCGTCGCCCGCTTCCGGTCGTGCCGCTGGCACGCGGGGCAGGACGGGACGGCCGAGTACTGCTCCCACCCGGAAGTGCAGCCCTACGCCGGTCGGAAGGGCTTCAACGCCGAGTCTTGGTGCCCCGAGTGCGCGTTCTACAAGGCGCGCCGGAACGCCCGCCGGCGGGACGCCGACTTCGACTACTGACGGCCGGGAGTCTGCGGACGCCGCAGCGCGACCTTGCGGTCGCGGCGACGAACGGCGGGCTATTCGCTGTACTCCCGCGCCAGGTCGATCCACTCGCCCTCGGGGGCGAGCTGCCCGTAGGCGCGCCAGTGCGTCTTGGCGTCGGCGGCATGCCCCATCTTCTCGAGCGTCACGGCCAGGTAGAAGTGGGCGTCGGCGTACGACGGCTTCAGCCGGAGCGCCTCGCGGTAGCAGGCCAGCGCCGCGGGGTAGCGCTCGAGGTCGTGGTGGATGTTGCCGAGGTTGAAGCAGGCCTCGAAGCAGCCCGGCTCGAGCCCCAGCGCCCGCTCGTAGAGCGCCTGCGCCTCGACGAAGCGGTCCCGCGCGTAGTGCACGTTGGCGAGGTTGACGAGCGCCGGCACCAGGTTGGGGTCGAGCGTCAGGGCCTTGCGGTAGGCCTCCGCCGCCCGCTCCGGGTCGGCGGCCGGGCCCTCGTCGAGCGCCGAGCCCTCGAGGAAGTGGCGGGCGGCGCGGGCGGCCTGGGCGCGGCTGGGCTCCCAGCGCTGCCGGTGCGGCGGCACCCCCGGCCCGCCCGCGGCGGGGCGCCGCGTCAGGGCGAGCACCTTCGCCGGCCGGGCCTCCCCGCGCACGGCGCTGAAGTCGAGCGTCAATTGTCCGTCGCGGGCCGCCAGCACGCTCCGCACCGCGGCGCGGAAGGAGCGGCCGCGCTCCAGGTCGCCGTGGATCCGCTTGACGACGGCGACATCGGCGAAGCTGTAGTAGACGTCGGCGTTGGTGCGCACGATCGGCCGGATCAGCCCCCACGCCCGGAGGTGGCGGATGCGGTCGTCCCGCAGCAGCGGATAGCGCTCCCGCATCCGGCGCAGGCTGTGGTAGTGCCGGCGGAGCGTCTCCGACGACGGCAGCCCCCCGAGCCGGCAGAACTCGCCCTCGCTGACGATGGCGATGCGCCCCGGCGTGTCCGCGTTGAGGGCCTCGGCCCGCTCCAGCGGGCGGGTCCTCGCGGGCGCCGGTCCGGCCGTCCCCGGTGCGGCCGCCCCCGGCGGGCGCGGGGCGTGGACGCCCGCGGCGCCCACGACCAGCATCGTCGTCCGCGCCGTGACCCCCGCCGTCACCTCGCCGCCGAGGCGCTCGACCAGGGCGTGCGCCTCCCGCCGCCCGAGCGAGGCGAGCTTGCCGGTGAAGGAAACCGTCTGGTTGGCGAAGGGGAGTCGATCTCGCGCGGGATCGTTCGCGGGCGTGGGCACCGTTCGCTTTCGTCCGCTGGAACATGTCCGAGATTCCACATAAAGTCAAGGCCGGCCGGGGCACTATCCGGGGACCAGGACATGCTGCTGGCGGGGGATGTGGGCGGGACCAAGACGCTGCTCGGGATCTACGAGCCCGCCCCGCCCGAGCCGGGGAACGGCGGCCCGCGGCCCGGGACGCCGCGGCGCCCGCGCGAGCGCCACGTGCGGCGCTTCGCGACGGCCGACCACGGGAGCCTCGACGAGATGCTCTCCGCGTTCCTCCGCGCGCTCCCCGCCCCCGTCACGCTCGACGCGGCGGTCCTCGGCGTGGCCGGCCCGGTCCGCGACAACGCGGCGGCGCTGACCAACGTCCCCTGGCGGCTCGACGGCGCGGCGCTGGCGGAGCGGTTCCGGGTGCCGGCGGTGCGCCTGGTGAACGACCTCGTGGCAACCGGCCATGCCGTGCCGGTGCTCGCGCCCAGCGAACGCGCGGTGCTGCAGGCGGGGCGGCCCGCGGCCGACGGCAACGCGGCCCTGATCGCACCCGGCACGGGCTGCGGCGAGGCCCTGCTGCACCGGGTGGGCGGCCGCTTCGTGCCCGTGCCCTCGGAGGCCGGCCACGCCGACTTCGCGGCCCGGACGCCGGACGAGGTCGGGTTGCTCGAGGCGCTCACCGCGCGCTTCGGGCGCGCGTCGTACGAGCACGTGCTGTCGGGCCCGGGCCTCGGGCATCTGCACGCCGCGTCGCACGTGGACCGGCCGTGCGCCGCCGCCCCGGACCCGGCTGCGCCCCCGTCGCCGGCCCGCATTACCGCCGCGGCCCTCGCCGCCGAGTGCCCCGGGTGCGTCGCCGCGGTGGACCGCTTCGTCGCCGCGCTCGGGGCCGAGGCCGGCAACCTCGGGCTGCGCTCGTTCGCCACGGCCGGGGTCTACATCGGGGGCGGCATCGCGCCGCGCATCCTCCCGCGGCTCCGCTCGCGCGGCTTCCTCGACGCGTTCCGCGCCAAGGGGCCGATGCGGGCGCTGGCCGCCGACATGCCGGTCGTCGTGATCGACGCGCCGCACCCGGCGCTCCTGGGGGCGGCGACGGCCGCCGCGGAGCTGGCCGCGGAGCGCGCCGGGGTCGGCGCGTGACCGGCCGCCCGGTGGGCGGCCGCGGCCGCCGCGGCTCAGCAGACGGTTCCGAAGCCGAGGCCGCGCGCGCGCACCGCGGGAATCAGGCGGTCGACGGCCTCGACGGTGTAGCGGCGGTCCGCGGCCGGGTCCTCGTGGTGCCCGTCGTGCAGGACGATGATGCTGCCGTCGGACACGCGCCCCGCCAGCCGCTCGGCGAGGCCCGCGGGGTCGGGCCGCCGGTACCAGTTGAAGTCCCACAGGGTCCAGCCCCAGCCGACGAGGACGTGGTCGATGGCGGCGAGGCCCGCGAACATCTGGCCGCTCCGGGCCCCCGCGTGCGGCCGGAAGGCGCGGCAGGGCCGGCTCCCGGCGAGGCGCTCGATGCGGGCCGCGGCGGCCGAGAGCGTGGCCGCGACCTCGGTCGGCGTCATCAGCATCAGGGCCCGCGTGTGCGAGTGGAGGCCCACGGCGTGGCCCTCGGCGAACATGCGCCGGACGAGGGGCGCCGTCTCGTCGTTCAGGTGGCGGTCGATGAGGAAGAACGTCGCCCGCACGCCGTGGCGGCCGAGCACGTCGAGCAGGTCGGGCGTCGCCGTCGGGTTCGGACCGTCGTCGAACGTCAGGTAGATCGCCGGCGCGTCGGCGTCGGGCGGCATCCGCCAGAGCGCAGGGGCGGGCGCCACGGCGTCGAGCAGGAAAGGGAACGGTGCCAGATGCGCGAGCGACAGCAACCCGAACCCCGCCGCAATCAGCAGCCAGAACATCGCGCCCTCCGGAGCTTAGCAGGCCGGGTCGCGCCGCGGCGCGCGGGCACCGCACGGCCTGCGTCCTCCGGGCGGCGTGCGGGCGCCGCGGCGACGGCGGCCGCCGCCCTGCTCTCGGC
>JAPOYG010000313.1 GCA_026706755.1 Acidobacteriota bacterium | reverse complement strand
GGTAGCGGTTGCCCTCGAAGAAGACCTGCCCGCGCTCGACCTCGGCGTTGCCGAACAGCAGCGGGCGGTCGGACGTGCCGCGCAGCGTCAGCTCCGCGCTGGCGACGATCTGGGCGTTGGTGTCGTTGATGCGCAGGGTCGAGGGAGCCACCAGGCGGAGATCGAAGGCGAGGGGCAACGCCTCGCCGGCGCCGGCGGCCGGCTCGTCCTCCGCCGCTGCGAGGGGCAGCGCGAGCACCGAGGCGCCCGATCCGAAGACGTCCAGCCAGATCGCCTCGCGCACGAAGACCGTGCCGCCCAGCGTCGGCCCCGTAGCCGGCCCCGTGAGCGTCAGCTCGGCATCGGCCGTGGACCGGATGCCGGCCGGATAGCGCAGGTTCATGTCCGTGGCCCGGGCCGACATGTTGAAGTCCCCCAGCCCGTAGCCGCGAAGACCGACACGCCCCCCGAAGAGGAGCCGGCCACCCCCCAGCTCCGCCGTCACCTCGTCGAACCCCACTCCGTCGCGGTCGAAGACCAGCCGCCCCTCGATGGCGTCGAGGGCGTGCGGCAACGCGAAGTGACGGATGCGTCCGCGCTCGATCCGCGCTTCGCCCGTCAGCACGGGATTCCGCCACGAGCCGCCGACCTGCGCCTCGACACGGGTCTCGCCGGAGCTGCGCACGTCCGGAACGATGCCCCCGAGCACCTCCAGGTTGACGTCGCCCTCGACTCCCACGGCCATACGCTCGTCGGCGAGGTCGACCTCTCCCGTCAGCTCGAGGCGCGCGCCCTCCCCCGCGAGACGGAACCGATCGGCCTGCAGCACTCGTTGCGCCAGGGAGAGGCGGATTGGCCCGTCGTTCTGTACCGGGTAGTCGAACAGAGTCAGGTGGACCTGCTCGGCCTCGATGCCGACCGCGAGTCGATCGAGATCGCGGAGTGGGCCGGCGACACTCACCGCGCCGCTTGCGACGAGCGAGATCGACTCCTCGAGCTCGGGACGAAGAACGCGTACGAAGGGGTCGAGACGCGTGCCGGTGACCCGCAGGTGCAACTCCGCGTCCCCTTCCCCCCCCAGCGCGACCCGGCCCGACCCCGAAACCGCCAAGCTGGGGGACGCGGCCTCCATCGCGACCTGCATCGTCTCCCCGTCGACGTCGAGCCGCCCGGTCACCTGGCCGACGCTCGCCCCGAGGATCGCCAGGTCGCCGATGGCGCCTTCGAGGGTGTAGCGCGGCGCGTCGAAGGCCCCGACGCCGGAAACGGTGAAATCGAGATCGCCGGCGACGGGGGCGCCCGCCCGCTCCGCCAGTTGCGCCGTCTCCAGGGCCAGCCCCCGGCCGTCGGCGTTCACCGAGTACGTCCCGTTCCAGCGGACGTACATCGCACCGGTCACCTGCCCGTCGCCCTTGCGGACATCGAGCCCTTCCAGCCAGACTCCGTCCCCGTCGAAGCGCAGCCCCGCGTCGGCCCGATCGAACCGTTCCCCGTAGGCGACCCCGCGCCCCAGCGCCAGCGTGCCGTCGCCGTAGGGCCGCCGGTAGGCGCCCGCGAGCTCGATCGTGCCGGAGAGAGGTCCATCGATCGGATAGCCCGCGATCCCGAACGCATCACGCACGTGCTGCGCCGGGAGATCCGTCAGTCGGAACCGGGCATCGATCTCCTCCCCCTCCGCGTCCTCCGGCGGCCGGCCCAGCGCGAACCTCCCGTCGACCGCGAGCTCCGTCGGGCCGCGGCCGAACACGCCGCCGGACACCTCGAGGTAGGCGCCCTCGACCGTCACCTCCCCCGCTCCGCGACCCCAGTCGACGTTCCAGGCCCGGATGTCGTCGCCCTCGAACCGGGCCTCGATGCGCGGCGCCAGGAACGCGCCCCGCATGACACCTTCCATCTCACCCCGGCCGGCCACTTCGATGTCGCCGGTGGGACGGCCGAAAGCGGTCATCACCGCCGCCATCACGCGGTCCGCTTCCTGCCAGTCGGCGCTGCGCACGTGGAACGGAATGCGCGAGTCGCCACCCCACGCGGTCCGGCCACCGAACGTGATCGAAGTCAGCGGCGTCGCCGCCCAGCTCGGCCCGATCCGGACCTCGTCGGAATCGAACTCGTACCCGATCCCGGCCCCCAGCGCGAACCGCCAGGGCGTCTCGGCGGGGGCGAACGGAGTCCCGACGTAGGGCCGCGGGGCAACGGCAGCGGGAGGGGACTCGCGAGCCAGCAGCGGTGTGCCGGGTGGGGGCGCGACGGTCAGGTGGCCGTCGCCCCGCCGATCCGTGAAATCGCCGATGGGCCAGGCGAGCCGGGTGCGTCCGCCGGCCGTCCCCTGCGGCCGCGCGCCCGCGATGCCGACCTCGGACAGTAGCGCCGCGAGGTCGATTCCGTCGTAGCCGCCCTCGAGCGTGGCGACGGCCGGCGTCTCGGCGCCGAGCGGCTCCATCGCGTAGGAGAAGTCGAGGCGGCCCCCGTAGAAGGTCGAGTGCGCCTCCGTCACCGCGAACCGATCGGCGGTCCACACGAGGTCGCCGGCGAGCTCGGGGAACGAGAGCCCCTGCAGAGTGGGGTCGGGAGCCCGGAAGCTCCCCGTCAGCTCGCGCCCGCCGTCGAACAGATGCCACCTGCCTCGGAAGTCGGCATCGCCGGCGACGGTGAAGTCGTCGTCCGCGAAGAAGACCTCCTTCATCACCGCGAGGTCGATCGACGAGCGGTGGACGTCGTACGTCTGCGCGGGCCAGGCGAGCAGATCGACCTGTCCGGTCAGGCGGGCGTCGAAGCCGGTCATCCGCAGGTCGAGCCGGGTCAGATCGACCAGGCCGCCGTCGAGGTCGTAGTCCGCATCGACGTCGGTGGTCATCGGCTCGAAGTCGCCGATCCGGACCGTCCCGCCGCGGAACGACATGGTGCCGCCGTAGCCCGTACCCTTCGCCAGGGTCAGATCGACGTTCCGGGCCACGACGCTCCACGAGCCGTGGTCCTCGAAGAGGAACTCGCCCTCGTGGGCGCGGAGCTGCTGCACCGTCGTGACGATGCGGCGCGGCGGCTCCTCCTCCGAGGCGCCCGCGCCGCCCGGTGGGTCCGCCTCCCGCAACCCGGGGTCGAGCACGGTCTCCGGCGCGGGAGGCGGCTGTTCGTCGTCCTCGCGGCGGGGGGCGAACGGCGGAAAGCTGTTGCGCCCGTCCTCGAACGCCTCCACCACCATGCGCCAGCCCCGCATGTCGACGTCGTCGACCAGGAACTCCCCCCGGAGCAGCGGCAGCCACGCGGTGGAGACGACGATCCGCTCGCCGTGGAAGAAGGGGCGGTCGCCAGGCGAGAGGCCTTCGATGACGAGATCCTCGATAAGGAAGCGCCCCGGGAGCAGATACGTCGAGAGCCGTCCGATCTGCACCGGCCGGTCGAGGTAGCTGGCGAACTGCCGCTCCGCCTGCGTCTTGAGGGCCGGCCCGAGATCGACGGTGACGACCGAGGCGAGCCCGGCGCACAGGAGCGCCACGACGAGGGCCAGCGACCAGAATCCGTAGCGCCGCAACCGGGGCCAGCGACGCAACCACCCGCGGCGGCGGACGCGCGGCGCCGGGGAGGCCTCCGCGGGGGAATCGGCCGGCGGCGGATCGGCCGGCGGGGAATCGGATGCCACTCGCTTCGTCTCCCGTGGCTCGTCGTCGGCCATCGGCGTGTCGGGTGCTTGTCGGGCTCGCCCGGGAACCGTCGCCTGCGGCTCCGATTCCCGCCCAGCCGGCCTACAGGAGTCCGCGCCGTTCCACGGCCCGGACTCCT
>JAPOYG010000277.1 GCA_026706755.1 Acidobacteriota bacterium | reverse complement strand
GGCTCGTCGAAGGTGACGAAGCTCCACATGCCGGGTTCCAGCGTGCCGGTCGTCCAGGAGCCGTCGCGCGCGGTCACGGTGTGGACGACGGTCCCGTTGTTGGTGAAGCGGACGCGCGTGCCGGCCGTGACGCGGGCGCGGATGGGGTTGAAGGTGTACTCGTCGAGCGCGAGGCGGCGGCCGCCGACCGAGCCGCGGAAGTTCTCGAGCAGCGTGGCGGTCTCGATCTCGTCGGTCTCGCGCGGGGCGGGGCCGCTCGGCTGGTCGTCCACCGGCGGGTCGGGGGACGGCTCGCCGCGGGCGGGGATGGCGCCGTCGAGCGTGAACGCCCAGAGCTGGGGGCCCATCGGGATGACGATGTGCTGCGTGCCGTCGAGCTCGTAGGTCGAGGCCGGCCCCGGCCGTAGCCGCGCCCCCTCCTCGCTGGTGCGGAACGCCCAGCGCCGGACGCCGGTCTCGACGTCGTACGCCTCCACCTGCCCGCCCGGCGAGCCGCGGAACAGCAGGCCGCCCGCGGTGACCAGGGGACCACTGCTGCCGAGGAAGGCGGCCGGCATCTCCTTCCGCCAGACGACGCGGCCCGTCCCGGTGTCGACGGCGGCCAGGATCCCGACATGGTCGGGCAGCGTCAGGTGGTAGCGCTGCGTGTTCCAGACGAACGGGTCCGCGAAGCGGCGCGCGCGGCCGACGTGCGCCCGGCCCTGCGCGTAGATGTAGCCGGTCTGCGGCGAGAAGGCCAGCGGCGTCACGCGCACGAGGGGAATCGGAACGCCCGGCGCCACCACCGTCTGCTCGCCGACCGAAGGCGGCGTGTAGCTGCTGCAACTGAGCTGGAACGGCGGCGGCACCCGGTCGCGCCAGTAGGAGCACTCCGGGAGGATGGTCTCGGTCCGGACCGGGAACGGCTGGGTGGGCACGGTGCGCTGGTGCGCGTCCTGCGGCACCTCCCGCTCCTCGATGGGGAGCAGCGGCTCGCCCGTCTCGCGGTTGAACAGGAACAGGTAGCCGTCGGCGCGCATCGCCGCCACCGCCTTCACCGGCTCGCCGCCGACCGTCGTGTCGTAGAGCAGCAGCGGCGTGGCGATGTCGGCGTCCCAGATGTCGTGGCGCACCACCTGGTAGTGCCAGCGCCGCTCGCCCGTCTCCATGTCGAGGGCGAGGACGGAGGCGGTGAACAGGTTGTCGCCCTCGCGGATCTCGCCCCCGAACATCGGCACCGGGTTGCCGGTGGAGAAGTAGACCATCCCCAGATCGGGATCGACCGTCCCCACCAGCCAGACGCCGCCGCCTCCGAACTCCCAGGAGTCGTTGTCCTGCGGCCACGTCTCGTGGCCGAACTCGCCCGGCCGGGGGACGACGAAGAAGGTCCACTCCACTTCGCCCGTCGCGGCATCGAGGGCCAGGACGCGCCCCTGCCCGCCGATGTCGCCGTTCGCGAGGCCGACGAAGATCCTGCCGCGGGCATACATCGGCGCCGTCGTCACCGACTCGCCGCGCGTCTGCTGCTCGCTCCCGACCCGCGTCGCCCAGGCGAGCTCGCCCGTGTCCTGCCGCAGCGCAATGACCTCGGCGCTGCGCGTCCCGAAGAAGACCAGGCCGTCGCCCAGCGCAACGCCCTGCCACGACGGCACGCGTCCCGCCTCGGGGTCGGGCTCCCAGCGCCAGATCGGATCGCCCGTCCGGGCGTCGAACGCGAACATGTTGGCGCCGCCCGGCAGGTAGATGACGCCGTCCTGGACCACCGCGGTCGCGCGCGACGCCGCCCCGCCCGGGAGCTGCGTCACCCACGCGGCGCCGAGGCCGTCGACGGTGTCGGTGGCGATCTCGTCCAGCGTCGCGTAGCGCGAGCTCGACCAGTTGCCGCCGGTGAAGGGCCAGTCGCCGGAGGGGTAGCCGCGGCCCGTCTCCGGCGCCTGCGCGGCGAGTCCGACCGCGAACGCCGCGAGCGCGATCGCCGACGCGGCGGTGACGACGAGCGAGCGGTTACGTAGCATGGCGTCCCTCCTTGACTCCAGACTCCGGCAGGCGGCACGGCCGGTGGCAGCGGCGGCGCCAGCGCGACCCGCGCGACGCGGGAGCCCGCCCCGAGGTTCTCGATCCTGCAACACGATATACCGCCGGCTGCCGGCGCGGACGGACAGGGCGCCGGGTGCGGTGCGGTGCCCGCCCCGGATGCGGCCGGCTGCCGGCGCGGACGGACGGGGCTCTCGCCGCGACCGAACCCTACCGGCGCGGTAGCGACCGCGCGCCCGGCGATCCCGGTTACACTGGCGTCTCGTTCGGTCCTGACATTGGAAGGAGTCCCGCCATGCAAGGGAGTCGCGTCATGCGAAGCATGCTGCTCGGCCTCGCGCTCGTTCTCGCCTCCGCCCCGGCGCTCGCCGAGGGCCCGCCGGCGAAGGTCGCCGACCTCGCGTGGATGACCGGCTACTACAAGGGCGACTTCGGCGCGGGGGGGACCCTCGAGGAGAACTGGTCGCAGCCGTCGGGCAGCTCGATCGCGGCCCTCATCCGCATCTCGGACGCCGACGCCACCACCGTGATCGAGCTCATCGTCATCGAGGAAGAGGGCGATTCGCTGACCCTCCGCCTCAAGCAGTGGGCGCGGGGCATGAACCCGCTGGCCGAGGGCTTCGAGGTGATGGAGCTGGTCGAGGTCGGAGACCAGAGCGTCCTGTTCCGGAACGTCGGAGGGGGGGTGATCGAGAGGCTCGGCTACAGCCTGGCCGGTGACGCGTTCACGATCTCGCTCAAGACGGACCAGGGCGAGCTGGAAGTCCCCCTGACGAGACAGGGGCACTGACGAGACAGGGGCTCTGAAGAGAAGAAGAGAGGACGACCCGCCGATGAGACGGCTCCCGCGTTCGCTTCCCGGCGTTCTCCCGGCCGGCGGCCCGGGCGTTGTGGGCGTCCTGACCGTTCTGGGGGTGCTCTCCGCGGGCGCCGTTGTCTCGGCGCAGTCTCCCACCGACGACTACACCCCCGTCACCGGGCAGATGCTCGTCGACCCGCCGGCGAGCGACTGGCTGATGTGGCGCCGCACCCAGAACCACTGGGGCCACAGCCCCCTCGACCAGATCGACACTACGAACGTCGGCAGCCTGCGGCTCGCCTGGGCGTGGACCATGGCCGAGGGCATCCAGGAGACCACGCCGCTCGTCCACGACGGCGTCATGTTCCTGGTGCAGGCCTGCGACTACGTCGAGGCGCTCGACGTCCGGGACGGCACGCGGCTGTGGGAGTACCGGCGGGCGCGGGTCGAGCACGGCGCGCGGCTTTCCTGCGCCACCCGCAACGGAGCCCTCTACGAGGACCGGCTGTTCATCGGCACCCACGACGCCCACCTGGTGGCGCTCGACGCGCGCACCGGCGAGGTGGTGTGGGACGAGCCGGTCGGTAACTGGGAGGTCGGGCAGCACTACTCGGGCGGGCCGCAGATCATCAAGGGCCGCGTGGTGGCCGGCATGTCGGGCTGCTACCACCTCAACACGCGCTGCTGGATCTCGGCCCACGACGCCGAGACCGGCCGGGAAGTGTGGCGCACCTACACGATCCCCCGGCCCGGCGAGTTCGGCTACGACACCTGGGGCGACATCCCCGACGAGATGCGGCGCGGCGGCTCCTCGTGGAACGCGCCGAGCTACGACCCGGAGCTGAATCTCATCTACGCCGGCGTCGGGGTGCCGATTCCGTGGGGCTCCGTGCAGCGCGGCACCGGCGACGGCGACGTCCTCTTCACCAACTCCACCCTCGCCCTCGA
>JAPOYG010000644.1 GCA_026706755.1 Acidobacteriota bacterium | reverse complement strand
TCTCGCGGTCGATGCCGCCGACGCTCAGCAGGAACGGCGTGATGAAGTCGGTCTCGAGCCCGCGCTGGAAGGTCCACAGCACGTCCGCGGCCGTCGCATGGTTGCCTGCCGGGCTGAGCGCCTCGCGCAGCGTGAAGACGTAGCTGCCGCTGTCCTCCTGCGTCCAGGATTCGGCCAGTTCGGGCTGCAGGTCGGCCGGACCCTGCAATGCCGTGGCCCCGGCGGGCAGCGGCACGTAGCGCACCAGCGTGCTCACCACGCTCTGGGTGGTCTCCCCGGTCGGCCGGCCCTGGTACACCGCCGGGTCGACGTTGGACGGGACGGCCGGGAAGATCATCGTGAACGTCACCGGCTCGGGTTCCGGCGGGGGAGGTGGCGGCGGTGGCGGGTCGGGCGCGGCTGCGGCCTCAGCCTCTGCTGCTGCCTCCTCGGCTGCGGCCCGGGCCTCCTCGGCCTCGGCTTGGGCCGCTGCGGCCTCGGCTTGGGCCTCCTCGGCCTCGGCCTGGGCGGCTGCGGCCTCGGCCTGGGCGGCTGCGGCCGCGTCCTGCGCCTCCGCCAGCGCCGCTCGCGCCGCCTCGACGGCGTCCTCGTTGCCCTCGGCGGTGGCCTGGGCCAACTCGGCGGCGGCGATCGCCTCCTGCGCTCGGGCCGCGGCCGCCGAGGCTTCAGCGTCCGCCGCGGCCGCGGCGGCGTCGGCGGCGGAGGCAGCGCTGTTGGCGGCGGAGGCCTCCGAGCGTGCCGCCTGCGCCTCGGCCAAGGCGTCCGCAGCGGCTGCGGCTGCGGCGTCGGCCTCGCCGGTGTCGGCCTCCGCGCACGCCGCGGCCACGAGCGCGAGCGCGGCTGCGAGCGCGGCGAGTCGGTAGCTGATGTTCCGTAGCCTCATCGTGCACTCCCCTCCAGGCGAATGGAAATCGCCGGACACCTTACGCGCTGGCGCCCGGTCGTTCCCGTGGAAGCTCGTGCGCACTGTCGGGCCGTCCGGGCAGCGATCCCGGTGGCGCTCCCGCGGCCTCCGTCCCGTCGTTCCGGCGGAAGCCGGAACCCATCGGTCTGCGACCGGGCTCACCATGACCGGCGGGGCCTACGAGCCGGTCAGGAATTCGTCGTAGAGCGCGGCCGCTCCGGCGATGTCGTCGGGAAGGGCATCCCAGCGGCCGCCGGGGACGAGGCCTGCCGCCTCGGCGCTGTGGGCTTGCAGCGGGTCGTCGGGATGTGCGGCGATCAGCGTCGGCACCTCGATGTGCCGGAGACGGTCCGCGGTGGGGTAGGCGAGCGCGGCCCGGTAGGGAAGGTGGTAGGTGTCGAGCCGTTTGGCGACCTCGACGAACGAGCGTTGGAAGGCGGCAAGTTCGACCATCGGGACCCAGCGGATGCCCTCCCGGGTGCGCCGGTACCACGGCCAGTAGGTGGTGAACGCCCGGCGGAAGTGCCACGCCGCCATCAGGTGCGTGCCGTCCCACGTCGGTTCGAAGAGCGGGAGGTAGTTGGCCAGCAGTTCAGCGCGGGGCAGGAGGTCGGGCCGGTCGCCGTCGTCGAACATGGTGACCCCCTCGAGGATCAGCCGGCGGACCCGCGGGTTGGAGATCGCCAGTTCCATGGCGATCAGTGCACCGGTGTGGGTGCCGTACAGGTCGAACTCGCCGGGTGCCAGGCGGGCCAGCGCCCCGTTCACGGCGGCGGCGAAGTCGGCGATCTCGAACGGGCCGTGGCCGGGCGGCGGATCGGAGTCGCCGTTGGCGGGATTGTCGAGGGCGACGACCGGCCGCCCGGTGGCCACCTCACGCATCAACGGCTCCAGCAGCGCGGAGGAGGCGGGGGAGGTGTGCAGCATCACCAGTGGACGGCCCATGCCGGGGATGCGCCGCGCCAGCAGCCAGCGGCCGTGCCCGACGTCGACGTAGCTGCGGTTGAGGGTGCCCGCCACCGGCGCGGGCTCCGGGGGCCGCAACGACCGGTCGGCGCCGCGCCCGATGATCGACCGCAGCCGATGCGTTCGGTCCGGTGCCGGTGGCAGTTCGATCACGTCGCCGCGGGCTCCCGGCGCCGGGATGCGAGCGCCGTGGGGCGTGAAGGAGTCGTCCGCGGCGGTCACCAGTGTGTGCGGGACGTCGATGCGTTCCAGTGAGCGGGCCGCCGACTCGGCGAGCGCGGCGCGGAGACCCGCGTCATAACCCGCACCGGCGCGGAGCACGTCCGTGGCACGGCGATGCAGCACGCCGGGCGCCGCCTCGTTGGCGTCGATGCGTGTCTCCGCCGATGGCCGGTACCACGGCCGGAACAGGGATTGCTCGCGGCACCACCACCAGATGGCGGCGATGTGGGTCCCGTCCCACGACGGGTCGAACCGGGGACAGAACCGCTCCGCCCACTCGCTCCTCTGCGAGTCTTCCAGGAGGGGGAGTTGGTCGAGGACCACGTCGGCGACCCGCTCGGGGTGGTGGACCGCGACCTCCAGAGCCACCTGTGCCCCGGTACCGGTGCCGTAGAGATGGCAGCGGTCGATGCCCAGGGCCCCGAGGTTCTCCGCCACGGCGTCGGCGTAGTCACCGAGGGTGGGGGGGCCGCCCAGGGAGTGCGAGTTGCCACAGCCCGGGAGATCCAACACGACGACCGTGAACTCGCCGGCTAGCGCCTCCGCCAGAGGCGCCAGCGATCCCGCCGACCACGGGAAGGCTGGCAGGAGCACCGCAACCGGCCCCGACCCGGTGCGCAGGTAGTGGAACTCCCGACCGCCGACCTCGGCGAAGTGCCGCGAGAGGCCGCCGGGATGCGACTCGGCTCCCTCGGTCACATGCTTACCCCGCGGCGACCAGCGCTCCCGTCACGCGCCCGTCCGCCCCTCACGCTCATGCGAAGCCGGGAGGTGGCTCGTAGCCGCCGACTACGCCACTGAGCCGCCGGGCGAAGTCGATGGTGCTGCGATCGTGCAGGTACGGGCCGACGATCTGGATGCCGACCGGCAGCCCGTCGGACGCCCGTCCGACCGGGGCGACGGTGGCGGGCAGGCCGGCCATGCTGGCCATGCCGGGCCAGATGATCTGGTCCCAGTAGTCACGGGCCTCCCCGTCGACGGTGATCGTCCTGCGGTTGATGTTGGAGTGGTCGTGGCGGATCGCCGTCGTCGGCACGGTCGGACACAGCAGGATGTCGCAGTCCCTGAAGAAGGCGCGCCATCGTTCCCGGTAGTGCGCGCGTTCCTCGTCGGCGGCGAGCCAGTCCCGGTGCCGGGCGGTGCCGTCGCGCAAGTAACGGGTGTTGCGACGGTCGTCGTCGGGATCCAGTTCCTCCGCCTTCGCCAGCAGGGTGCCGTAGACCCGGTTGGCGAGTCCCGCTGTTGTGGCTGGGTAGAGCAGGCGTTGGTAGGTGCGGTGGGCGTCGGCGAGGGTGAAGTCGGGCCGCAGCCGCGCGTCGATCGCAGCGCCCGCGCTGGCCAGCGCGTCGACGGCGTCGCTGAGGGCGGCGCCGACGGCGCTCTCGACGGGGCACGCCGGATCCTCCAGCCACACCGCGACGCGGTAGTCAGCGAGTGCCCGCCCTCGCGGAGGCGGCAACGCCAGGTGCCAGGCGGTGCCGTCGGCCTCGTCGGGACCGGCGAGCACGTCCAGTGCCAGCGCCAGGTCATCCGCGGCGCGCCCCAGCGGCCCGACGACGGCCAGGTCGACCGGGCTGAGCGCGCCCGGCGGGGGTGGGATGTGCCCGCGGGTCGGGACGATGCCGAAGCTGGGTTTGTGCCCGTAGATGCCGCAGTAGTGGGCCGGGTTCCGGACCGAGCCCCCGATGT
>JAPOYG010000089.1 GCA_026706755.1 Acidobacteriota bacterium | reverse complement strand
TGCTCGAGCTCGGCCAGCAGGGTGCGGTTGCCGCGGCGCTGCGTTCCTCCGGTCTGGCCGAGGACGATGCGGTGGAGCTGGCGGGAGCCCAGGTTGCCGCTGCCCATCGCGGCGATGAAGATGTTGCCCTTCCAGGTCGGGAAGGCGTCGCCCGTGTAGAAGGTCAGGCCGGCGAGGGCGGGCGACGGGTTCCAGAACATGAAGGGCTCCTCCATGCCGGGAGCCCACGGGTGCTCCGACGTCGTACCCGAGAGGCCGCCGATCTTGTTGCCGGTGTAGTCCGTCCCGTAGGAGACGACCGGCCAGCCGTAGTTGCGGCCGGCCTCGATGACGTTCAGCTCGTCGCCCCCCATCGGCCCGTTCTCGGTCTCCCAGATCGCCCCGGTGTCGGGGTGCACGTAGAGGCCGAGGGCGTTGCGGATGCCGAAGGCGTAGATCTCGGGACGGTGGCCCTCCTGGTCGACGAAGGGGTTGTCGAACGGCACGGAGCCGTCGTCGTTCAGGCGCAGCACCTTGCCGGCGTGGTTGGCGGGGTTCTGGGCGTCGTCGGCGTTCCCGATCCGGTGCCGGGTGGGCATGCCGACCGTCATTACGATCCGGCCGTCGCGCCCGAAGGCGATGCGCGATCCGGACGTGCCCTGCGCCCAGGCGTCGGCCACGAAGATGTCCTCGACGTCGGCCAGCGCGCTGCCCCCGTCGAACCGCGCCCGGGCCAGCGTGACCGTCGCCGCGTCGCGCATCCCCTGGAAATCCTCGAAGGGTCCGCCCGGCATCGGCTTGGAGTAGGTGAAGTAGATCAGCCGGTTCTCGGCGAACTGCGGATGCAGCGCGATGTCCATCAACCCGGCGTTGATTGCCCCGGTGTTGACCTCGGGCACCCCGGCGATGGACTCCGGGTCGAGCACGCCGTCACGGATGATGCGCAGGCGCCCCCCGCGCTCCGTGACCAGGATGTCGCCGTTGGGCAGGATGGCGAGCGCCCACGGGCGGGTAAGCCCCGCGATCGGGACGACGCGGAAGCGCTGGCCATCCGATTCGAGCACCCGCGGGCGATCCGGCAGCCCCCGCGCGGGCGGCGACGCGAACGGGTCAGCCTCCTGCGCCTGGACGCCCGTTTCCTCCGCCGCTCGGTGGGCTGCCTGCGTGGCCGGAGACGTACCCTGCGCCACCGCAGACGGGACGGAGACACCGGTCGCGACGAGCGCGATCGTGAGAACCAGAACTACGTCGCGGCGCTCCATCAGGCACTCCTCCGTCACTGCCGGGCTCGATGCGCGGGGCCGCACGGGCAGGCGATCCGCGCGGGTGGGCTCCCGACCGCGATTCTCCCAGGACGCGCGACAGGGGACGGCGCCGGCGCGCCCTCGCAGGCGCGCCGCAAGTCCCCGGCGCGGTATCTCTGTGGCGCAGGTTTCTAGTTGTCGTTCGCGGCGGCGGGCACGTCGCGCAGCCGCTCCTGCACGGTCCCGGGGATGCCCAGCCGGGTGTTGGCGCCCAGCTCCGCGATGAGCGCCGCCGTCTCCGGCCAGCTCTGGAACTGGAACGACTGCTTGGAACCCTCGGCCATGCGGTAGGCGGTGCGGCCCCGGAAGTCGCGCGCGTCGATGTCGGCGCCCTGCTCGACGAGGTAGGTGATCACCTCGTTCAGCCCGCGGAACGCCGCGCCGTGGAGGGCCGTGAAATCCGCCTCGTTGACGGCGTTGATGTCGGCGCCGGCGTCGAGCAGGATGCGGACCGCCGTTTCCGCCCCGAGCGACCGCACCCCGCGCGGCTCGCGCGGCGTGTAGGTGGAGCGGCCGAGCCCGGCTGCGACCATGAGCGGCGTCGTGCCGTCGACTGTGGTCCGGTGCAGGTCGGCCCCCGCGGCGAGGAGCGCCTCGAGGATCGCGGCGCTGGCCTCGCTCTCGGCGACCGCCATCGCTCCGCCGTCGTCGCCGCGCCCGGCGCGGATGTCCCGGACGCGCGAGTTGGCCCAGTAGGCGGCAACCCAAAGGGGCGTCGCCCCCCGGAGGTCGCCGGTGCCGCAGGCGAACGGCTCGAAGGCGCCCTTGCGGGGATAGCCGATGTAGCTCATGAACATGCCGGACGTGGTGGTCCCGGCGTTGGGGTCCGCGCCGCGCGCGAGCAGCGCCTCGACCAGCGCGAGGGCGCGGGTCGGCTCGATGGCCCGCCGCCCGATCGTGCGGTAGCGGTCGCTGCCGCCGTGCCGCCGGTTCCAGTCGCCCAACCAAGTATCGACGCGGCCGACGGTCGCGTGCAGGGCCCGGATGCCGCCCATCGACGCGTTCGGGTCGGCGCCCTCCTCGATGAGGAAGTGGGCGAAGGCGTCGTGGCCCAGGATGATCGCGTAGGGCAGGGCGTGCGTGCCGTCCGTGCCGGTGTGATCGACGTCCACCCCCGCGGCCAGCAGGGTGCGCGCCATGGGGATGTCGCCGTTCCGCGCCGCGAACAGGAGCGGGGTGAAGCCCTTCACGGTCGACGCCCGAGGATTGGCGCCGGCGTCGATGAGCGCCCGCACGACGTCGGCGTGCCCCTCGGCGACGGCCCACATCAGCGCGGTGCTCCCGGTCTCCGACGTGGCGTCGTTGACCCGCGCGCCGCCCGCGAGCAGGCGGCGCACCACCTGCACGTTCCCGGTGCGCGCAGCCGTCATCACCGGCGTCAGCCCGCTCGTCTGGCTGGCGTTCGCGTCCGCGCCTGCCGCGAGGAGCGCGTCGGTCATGTCCGGGCTGGCGTTCTCGGCGGCGCGATGCAGCGGGGTCACGCCGTGATCGTCGGCGGCGTTCACGTCGGCTCCGGCCCGAAGCAGCAACCCGACCGTCTTCAGGTCATCCCAGTGTGACGCCCAGAGGAGCGCCGTCGCCCCGTCCGCGCGACGAGCGTGGACATCGGCTCCCTCGTCGAGCAACGCCCGTACCTCCTGGGCGTCCTGCGCCGCGGCGGCGCCGACCAACCGCAGATCCTGGGCGCCTGCCGTCGAGGCGCTCACCACCAGTGCCAACGGAAGCACCCACCACCGGACGACGAGACGAGCAATCCTGCTGCGCATCGTCCTCTCCTCTGGCTTGCGGCGTCCTGCGTCGAACCACGTCGGCAAGGGAGCCACCAACCCGCCTGGCGCCCTCCTCCGGCCTGCGGTGTCGTGCGTCGAACCGCGGAGAACCGCCGAGCGGGTCACGATCGACACGACCGTCGTCACCGGGTCACGGTGACCGTGAGATTCTCGCTGGTGCGTAACGCTCCGTCGCCGGCGATGGCGCGAAGGACGTACGTTCCCGGCTCGTCGAACGTCGCCTCCACGTCCCAGCGGCCGTCCGGGGGCACCGGCGGGAGGATGTAGGGCGGCGACCACGGCGAGTTGGAGTACACGCGCGTGTCCTGCCACATCTTGAGTTGCGTCGGGCCGAAGGTCACCTGCGACGCGTCGCCTCGGTAGACGATCCAGGCGAAGCGCACGCCCGGCGGGTTGCCGGGAACGATCTGCCGGGGCGGCGTATAGGCCGGGTGCGGCTTCCCCGGCTCCTGCCGCGGGGGCGTGTAGTTGCCCGCCGGCTCCCCGTCGTCGCTCACGAATGCGACGAGCCGCAGGGGCTGCCCCACGCGGATGCGCCGCGGTTGATCGACGGCCAGGCTGAGGGACGGGAACTCGTTCGTGCGCCACTCGTCCCGGATGCGCCCGAAGTTCGACCCCATCTCGGTGGCGATGGTCTGCCGGTCGAGCAGGTAGTCGGTGCGCAGGCTCCCGTAGGCGCGCTCCGTCACGCCGTTGGTGGTCAGGGTCCAGAC
>JAPOYG010000200.1:2681-3798 GCA_026706755.1 Acidobacteriota bacterium | reverse complement strand
CGGTGGGGAAGGCGCCGCCGGCCGTGGGCGAGGACCGCGAGATTCGATTAACATACCGCGAACTCGCGGCCCTGGTGGAGGATGCCGTGAGGCGGTTGCGTCCGGGCGCGGAGGGACAGTCAGATGGGTGAGGCGTTGGGCATGGTCGAGACCAAGGGCCTGGTCGCGATGATCGAGGCGTCGGACGCCATGGTCAAGGCCGCGAACGTCACGCTGGTCGGATGGGAGAAGATCGGCGCCGGCTACGTGACCGCCATCGTCCGCGGGGACGTGGCGGCCGTCAAGGCGGCGACCGACGCCGGTGCCTCCGCCGCGCGGCGCGTCGGCGAGCTGGTGTCGGTCCACGTCATCCCGCGTCCCCACGCCAACCTCGAGGACGCCCTGCCGATCGGGAAGGCCGGCAGCTAGGGGACCCTGAGAGCCCGCCGTGATCCTCGCCCGGATCGTGGGCACCGTCGTCGCCACGCGCAAGGACGAGCGGCTGGTCAGCCACAAGCTGCTGGTCGCGCAACCCATCGATCCGCAGGGCGCCGATTCCGGGCGGCAGCTCGTCGCCATCGACACGGTGGACGCGGGCGTCGGCGACACGGTGCTGATCGTGACCGGCAGCTCGGCGCGGATGGCCGCGGAGCTGCACGAGACGCCGGTCGACGCGGCCGTGGTCGGCGTGGTCGACTCCATCGACCTCGCATCCCGTTGAAGGGCCCGATGCAGCTCGCGCGCGTGGTCGGAGACGTGGTCGCCACCCGGAAGCACGGAGCGCTCCGGGGCCCGGCCCTGCTGCTCGTCCAGCCGATCGACGGGGCGGGCGCGGACCAGGGCTCGCCGCTGGCGGCCGTCGACGCCGCGCAGGCGGGGGTCGGCGATCGGGTGCTGCTGGTCATGGAGGCGCGCGCAGCCGCCACCGCCCTCCGCCGTCGCGCCGCGCCCGTCGAGGCGGCGATCGTCGGCGTCGTCGACCACGTCGATGTCGTCCCGGGTCCCCCGGGTAGCGAAGCATGAGCGCAGCCGATATCCGGGCGGCCGTCGACGGAGCGATTCGACGCCACCTCGAGGCCCGGTCGGCATCGCCGTCCCCGCTTCCGGGCACGGAGGCCGGATCCGCCGCCCCGGCGGA
>JAPOYG010000200.1:0-2434 GCA_026706755.1 Acidobacteriota bacterium | reverse complement strand
GACCCGTTCCAGGTGCTGATCGCGACGCTGCTGTCGGCGCAGACGAAGGACGCGGTCACGCACGAGGCGTCGGTCCGCCTGTTTCGGAGGGCCGCCACGCCGCAGGCCATGGCTCGCCTCCGGACCGGGACGATCGAGCGGTTGATCTACCCGGTGAGCTTCTACCGCAACAAGGCGCGGCACGTGCGCGAGACCTGCCGGCAGCTCGTGGACCGCTTCGGAGGCGAGGTCCCCGCGACCATGGCCGACCTGCTGACCCTGCCGGGCGTCGGTCGCAAGACGGCGAACCTGACGCTCATCGTGGCGCACCGCAGCGCATCGAACATCTGCGTCGACACGCATGTGCACCGCATCGCGAACCGACTCGGCTGGGTGGCTACCCGAACGCCGGAACAGACCGAGGCGGCGCTCTACGAGGCGGCCCCCCGCCAATGGTGGGCGACCATCAACCTCTACCTCGTGACCTGGGGCCAGAACATCTGCCGGCCGGTCTACCCGCGATGCCACGCGTGCGCGGTGAGCAGCCTGTGCCCGCGCCTCGGCGTCGATCGCCCCGCCCGGGAGTAGCCCCGCCCGTCGCCATCGCGCTTCGCCCGCAGCCGCCCGGTGTCGGGGTCGTGGCAAAGGGCGCCAAGCCCGTCGCAGGCTCCGCGTTCGGCTCCGGCACGGTCCAGGAGCAGCCGGGTCAGCGGCCCAGGGGCAGCGCCCCCTCGGTGGTCTCCGGGCGGACGATCGGCGCCAGCTCCGGGTAGCGGGTCACCATCTCCGCTCGGTAGGCGCCGGCCGGCGTCTGGCCGAGCTGGTGCGCGAGCAGGGCGGCATTGGCCACCGATTTCGCCCCGAAGTGATTGTTGGTGTAGAGGTAGAGCCGCTGCACGATGCGGCTGGCCGCCTCGGCCGTGCGCGCGAGGGGACGGAGCTCCGCCGCGGAGTAGTGGTAGTTGTAACGGTCCTCGGCCCGCTCGTGCCGCCACCACTGCTTCGCGTTCCGCCCGTGCAGGCGCATGTAGTAGAAGCTCTCGACGTTGGGCAGGTGGTTCTGGGCGATGGAGAACCGGAACTTCGGCTCGTCGATCTGCACCCAGGCGGCGCCGAGGCCGTTCAGCAGGCGCAGGGTGGAGGCCACGTCGTCGCTCCAGCTCCGGTGGCGCAGCTCCACCGCTACCGCGCAATCCGAGAGCGCCTCGACGAGCCACGCCAGGTGGTCGTGCGCCGCGGGTCCGTTCTTGAAGCTCGCGGGGAACTGGGCCAGCAGCGCCCCGAGACGGCCCGCGCGATGCAGGGGATCGATCGCCTCGCGGAACTCGTCCACGTCGTTCCGGTCGGCGGTCGTGTCGGCGTTTCCCGTGGCGGCGGCGAACAGGCGCGGGTGGGTGAACTTCTGGTAGAGCTTCAGCGAGAACTCGAAGCCGGGCGGCGTCCGGCGCACCCACGATTCCGTGACCGACGGCTTGGGGACGCCGTAGAACGTCGAGTTCACTTCGACCGTGTCGAAGTGCTCGCTGTACCAGGTCAGCTCGTCGAACCCCGCGTGTCGATGCCGGCGCCCGGCGGGCGGGTAGAAGATGCCGTTCCACGTGCCGGCGCCCGACGGGTAGTGCCAGCCGCTGGTTCCGATTCGGATGCGCCCCTCGGCCATGGAGCATTCTGGCACGGCGCCTGCCTGCCCGCGAGACGGCGGGCGGCGCCCTGCGCGCCGGCCGCGCCGCGGGTGGCGGCTACAATGGACGGCGGCGCAGGATGCTGACCGTCAACGAGATCTTCTACTCCATCCAGGGCGAGTCGAGCCACGCGGGCCGCCCGTGCGTCTTCGTCCGGTTGACCGCGTGCGACCTGCGCTGCCGCTGGTGCGACACGCCGTACGCGTTTCACGAGGGCGAGCCGGCGTCTCTCGACGACGTCTGTGCCGCCGTCGAGTCCTACCGCTGCCCGCTGGTCGAGATCACGGGCGGCGAGCCGCTCCTTCAGCGCGACGTCTATCCCCTCATGCGCCGGCTCCTCGACGCGGGCAAGACCGTGCTGCTGGAGACGGGCGGGCACATCGACATCTCGGACGTGCCGGGCGCCGTCGTGAAGGTGGTCGACGTCAAGTGTCCCGGGAGCGGGGAGGCGTCGCGCAACGACTGGGCCAACCTCGACCGTCTCGCCGGGCACGACGAGGTGAAGTTCGTCATCCGCGACCGCATCGACTACGAGTTCGCGCGCGACGCCGTCTCCCGGTACCGGATCGCCGGCCGCTGCGCGGGGGTGCTCTTCTCTCCGGTCCACGGCGTCCTCGATCCCGCGGAGCTCGCCGGCTGGATCCTGCACGACCGGGTGCCGGCGCGCGTCCAGGTCCAGCTCCACAAGTACGTCTGGGGCCCCGAGGCGCGCGGGGTCTAGGAGCTTGCGCCGCAGAATGCAACGCAGTGGAGTTCCGCGGCGCAAGCTCCTG
>JAPOYG010000666.1 GCA_026706755.1 Acidobacteriota bacterium | reverse complement strand
GCTACGACGAGCCGGAGCCGCCGATCCACGCCGTGCTCGACCGCCGCTCGCTGCGTGCCATCGCCGATGCCGGCGGCGGCTCGTACTTCGAGCTCGGCTCCGAGCTCGACGAGGCGATCGCGCTCCGCATCGTGCGCGACGCCCGGCAGTCGGCGCGCGGCGTCCTGCAGCGCGAGGAGACGTTCGCCGAGCTCTACTGGTACTGCCTGGCCGCGGCGGCCGCGCTCGTCGCCCTCGGGACTCTCGTCCTCCGGGAGCGGACGGAACTCTGGTGGCAGCTCGCGGCGCTCGGCGTGCTGGTCGCGCTGCTGCTGTAGGGGGGCGAGGCGGTGAAGTTAGCGAGGTGAACTGCTCAGGCCGACGGCCCGGGAGTCTGCGCCGTAGACCGGCGCGGACTCAGCGTGCGCCCTCCTCGCTCTCCCGGGCCGCCGCCTTGTCGAGGTTGCGCGCCACCTCCAGGATGTGCCGCGCGTCGTGGTTGCCCTCGTGGCAGGCGTACTCGTAGAGGGGGCCCTCCCGCTTCATCATCGGATACTCGACGCTCCAGGGGCGGGTCCAGGTGGTCGGGTCCTCGACCGTGAACTCGTAGCGGATCGTCTCGGCGTCGACGCGCGTGAAGCGCTCCACGACGCGCAGCCCCGTGCTCGATCCGTGGAAGTGCACTTTCTCGTTGAAGTTGGCGGACTCGACGACGAGCGTGTCGCCCTCCCACCGCCCCCGCGAGTCGCCCGACCACTCGCGCATGGTCGAAGGCAGGTGCGGGCGGCCGTCGAGCGGGATGATGCGGGCGTCGTTCTCGCGCATCTCCTGCATGATGACCACGTAGTCCTCGGTCTGGAGGATCTGCGTGAGGTCGTTGTAGGAGGGCGGCAGCATCGGCGGCCCCTCGTGGCGCCAGACGAGGCAGCGCTCCTGCAGCGTGCGGGTCTCGTGGCTGTCGAAAGACGGTGTCTCGATGTTCTGGGTGAGCCAGCGGCTCTCGGCGCGCCGCAACGCCTCGCGTTCCTGGGCGGACGGCACCAGCGGGGGAACGCGTCCGTCGGGCGGGTCCACGATCAGCGACGTGCGGTTGGTTGTGAGGCGGCGCGGCTGGCGCTCGCGCAGCCAGATCGAATTGTCGTAGTGGATGTTCTCCTGCGTCTGGCGCATCCGCTCGAGGCGCTCTTCCTCGGTTTCCGCGGCGAGGACGCTCCGCGCGCGCAGCGGATCGACCCCCTCCGCCGTCAGCAGCGTGTTCAGCTCCGCGAGCTCTTCCTCGGACAGCTCCGCCTGGTCGGCGAGGTTGTCCGGGCGCTCCAGCGGCGTGTACGTCGAGCTGGTCCAGATTCCCTGGAGCACCGGGTGCCCCCACGGCGTCCGGGGCAGCGCCTCGTCCTTCCCTTCCTGCGCCGCACTCGACGCGGGCGTCAGCGCGAGTAGCGCCACCGTCACCGCCGCCACCGCGAACCGACCGCGTCGCTGACTCATGGGTTCGCCTCCGACCGCAATATACGACAATCGGCCTCCTCACCCTTACCTTGACAATCTATGGGAACGGGGATACGTTGGTCAGAACCATAGACATTCTATGTGAGGAGGGTGCGTCAAGCCCGATCGCAATCCGGACATGCTGCGCGGAACCGTCGAGCTGCTGATACTGAACGCCCTGAGCCGGGGCCGCCGGCACGGCTTCGGCATCGCCCGCTGGCTGGAGGCGATCTCGGACGACGAGCTGCAGCTCGAAGAGGGCTCCCTCTATCCGGCCCTCCACCGCATGGAGCGTCGCGGCTGGCTCGAGGCCGAGTGGGGAATCTCGGAGAAGAAGCGGCAGGTGAAGCTCTACCGGCTGACGGCCCGCGGGCGCGCTCGGCTCCGGAGCGAGACGGCGGGGTGGACGGCGTTCGCGGCGGCGGTCGGCAAGGTCCTCCGGGCGGCGGAGGCGGTCTGATGGCGCGCACACCGATGTGGCGGCGGCACCTTCGGTTCTGGGGCTCCGACGTCGAGGCGGACGTGGATGCAGAGCTCGACTTCCACGTGCGCGAGCTGACCGAGCGGCTCGTGCAGGAAGGCCGGGCACCGGCCGAAGCCCGGGCGGAGGCCGCGCGGCGGTTCGGCGACTACGGCAGGGTCCGGAAGGCGTGTGTGGGGATCGACCGGGGCTGGGAGCGGCAGCGGCGCTGGCGGTGGCCGCTGGCCGATCTGTGGCAGCACCTCCGCATCGGCACTTGGCGATCCGTCGCGGTCCGGCGGACGCGTTCCATGCCAGCCGATCGCGCAGCGTGACCACGGCAGCGCGGCTCCTGGATGCACCGGTCGCTGGTGGCCGCTCAGGTCGCCCTGTGCACGACGCTGCTGGTGTCCGCGGCGGGGTTCCTGCGGACGTTCGTCGACCTCAGTTCGTCGGAACTGGGCTTCGCGCCAACGTGCTCACCGCCCGCGTGTCCCTGCAGGGGCCGACCAACGGTTCGGGGGAGGCCGCGGCGGCACTCTACCGACGGACGCTGGAAGAGCTGGCGAGGGTGCCCGGCGTCGAGGCCGCCACGGTCGCCAGCAACCTGCCAGTCGAACGCGGTCCGAATCTCGCGCTGCGCGAGGCTCCGGGCGGCCCGATCGCGTCCAGCGTCGACTGGCGCTACGTGACGGGAGACTACCTGCGGGTCCTGCGCGTCCCGCTCGTGGCCGGGCGCGCGTTCGGCGCAGCGGACCACCGTGCCGGAGCGACCCCCGTGGCGCTGGTCAACGAGGAGTACGTCAGGCGCGTCGGCGACGGACGGACCGTGATCGGCACCCGGCTGCAGGCGACCGTCGTCGACTTCGACGACGAGGCGCGCGAAGTCGTCGGGGTGCTCGGCGATGTGCGGACGCGCGGCGTCACCGCGACGCGGCCGACGGTATTCGTCCCGGCGGAGCAGGTACCGGACGAGCTGCTCGGACTGATCCACGGGTTCTTCCCCGTGAGCTGGGCGCTGCGGGCGCGTGCGGACGCGGCAGGCGTCGTCCCGTCCGTCGAGCGCATCCTCCGCGAGGCGGACCCGCTGCTGTCGATTACCGGGTTCCGTTCGATGGACGAGGTCGTCGGCGGCGCGGTCGCGGCGACGCGCTTCCGGACGTTCGTCCTCGGCCTGTTCGCGGCTGCCGCCCTGACCCTCGCCGCCGCGGGTCTCTACGGCGTCGTCGCCTATGCCGTGGCCCAGCGCACGAAGGAGATCGGCATTCGCCTCGCGCTGGGCGCCTCGGGGAGGCAGGTGACGGCGGGCTTCGCGCTCGGCGGCATCGCCCTCGCCGCCCTCGGCGCGGCCGTGGGAGCCGGCGCCGCGGTGCTCGTCGCCGGGTTGCTGCGGAGCCTGACCGGGGCGCAGCCCCCCGACCCGTGGACGATTGCCGGCGTCGTCCTCATCCTCGCCGCGGTCAGCGCTACCGCCACCATCGTCCCGGCGCGTCGAGCGGCGGGCGTGGACCCGATGCGGACGCTGCGCGTCGAGTGAGGCGCGCTCGACGTTACCGCAAGGGTTCCCGCCGCGCATGCGGCGGCGCGACGTTGCACACGCTGGGGCCGGAACCTCCGTTCCAGCATGGATCCGCGGGCAGCAACGTGCAACACTGTGGGCCGCCCGCGGGCCGTCGGCTCGGGGGCCGGCGTACCCCGAAGGAGGTTGCATGACACGCGCGATTCGTCCGGCGTTCCGCTCGTCTTCCGTCTCGACCACGGTCGCGGCCGCGGCCGCAGCCGCCGCCCTCGTGCTGGCCGGCGCTGCCGGAGCCGCCGCGCAGACGCGGTGGAGCAAGACGATCGAGGTGATCGAGGCCGGCGGGGCCGCGGTGGCCAACG
>JAPOYG010000265.1 GCA_026706755.1 Acidobacteriota bacterium | reverse complement strand
TCAAGCCCACCGTGCCGCCGGCTATACTCGCTGGGTGACCCGCACCTACGTCGCGGTCGTCGTCGTCGAGGTCGCCGTGCTCGCCGTCCTGTGGCTCCTCTCCCGGCACTTCGCGGCGTGATCGGGCGCCGCGACCGCCTCCGATGCACCTCATCGACTGGACGATCATCGTCGCCTACCTCGCCTGGGTGCTCTACGACGGGGTGAAGCGCGCCAGGGGCACGGGCGCCGTCGAGGGCTACTTCCTGGCGTCGCGTTCGCTGCCGTGGTGGGCGGTCGGGCTGTCGGTGATGGCGACGCAGATGAGCGCCATCACGCTCGTCGGGACCACCGGGCAGGGGTACGACGACGGCATCCGCTTCGTGCAGTTCTACTTCGGGCTGCCGGTGGCGATGATCATCCTCTCGGTGACCCTGGTGCCGTTCTTCCACCGGGCGCGCGTGTTCACGGCCTACGAGTACCTCGAGCGGCGCTTCGACGCGCGGACGCGGGCGCTGACGAGCCTGCTGTTCCTCGTCTCGCGCGGCCTCGGGGCGGGCGTGATCATCGCCGCCCCGGCCGTCATCCTCTCGATCGTGCTCGGCTGGAGCCTGCCGCTCACGGTCCTCGCGATCGGCATCCCGACGACCCTCTACACGATGCTGGGGGGCGTGCAGGCGGTCACCTGGGCCGACGTCAAGCAGATGGTCGTCATCATGGTGGGCGTGACGGCGGCGGTGGCCGCCTTGATCCTCGGCCTGCCCGACGACGTCGGCCTCGAGCCGGTGCTGCACGTCGCGGGGGCGACCGATCGGCTGCAGGCGATCGACTTCACGTTCGACCTGAACGAGACCTACACCTTCTGGTCCGGCCTCATCGGCGGCCTCTTCCTGATGCTCGGCTACTTCGGCTGCGACCAGAGCCAGGTGCAGCGCTACCTGACCGCGAAGTCGGTCGACGCCGGAAGGCAGTCGCTGCTCATGAGCGCGTTCGCCAAGATCCCGCTGCAGGTGCTCATCCTGATGATGGGGGTGCTGGTCTTCTGCTTCTACCTGTTCACCGAGCCGCCGATGCTCTTCAACACGGCGCACGAGGGGGCGGTGGCGGAGGGCGGCCGGTCGGGCGAGTACGCGGCCCTCGAGGACGAATTCCGCTCCGCCCACGCCGGCCGGCGGGACGATGCGGCGGCGGTCGTCGAGGCGCGGGAGGCAGGCGACGCCGAGGCGCTGCGCTCGGCCAAGGCGGCGTTCGTCGAGAGCGATCGGCGCGTGGCGGACGTCCGGGCGCGGGCCCGGGACCTGGTGCGCGACGTGACCGGTGACGCCGAATACACCGACGTCAACTACGTCTTCCCGACGTTCATCACCACCGAGCTCCCGATCGGGCTCGTGGGGCTGCTCATCGCCGCCATCTTCGCGGCGGCGATGTCGAGCATCGCGGCCGAGCTGAACGCTCTGTCGGCCGCCACCACCATCGACTTCTACCGGCGCCACTTCCGGCCCGGCGCGTCGGAGGCCCACTACCTCCGGGTGTCGAAGATGGCCACCGGCTTCTGGGGCCTCTTCGCGGCGGTGACCGCCCTCTACGCCGCCAACCTCGGGTCGTTGATCGAAGTCGTCAACCGCTTCGGGTCCTTCTTCTACGGCTCGCTGCTCGGCGTCTTCGTGCTCGCGATCGGCATGCGCCGGGCAACGGCGGGGGGCGCGTTCTGGGGCCTCATCGGCGGGATGGCGTCGGTCGCCGCGGTGGCGACGCTCACCGACGTCTCCTTCATGTGGCACAACGTCGTCGGCGTCGTCGCCGTCTGCCTCATCGGCGGCCTGAGCACGCTGCGCCGGACTGCGTAGCGCTCCGCTCGGCCCCGGCGTGGGCGTCGAACCCGACGTCGGCGATCCTCGCGCGGGAGATGATCCGCTCCTGCGGAGCGCGGGGCGAGCTCGGGCGCGCGGAGGACGTCTTCCGTACGTTCGAGAGGCAGGGACCGGCGGGGGCGGTCGCTCACGTCGCGAACACGCTGGTGGAAGTCCTGCTGGAGGCCGGTGAGGAGCCCAGGGCGCAGGAGCTGCTCAGGCGCGATCGTCCCATCGCGTTCGGCCGGGACGCCATCGATGCCGCGATTCTGGCGCGGCGCCTTCGGGACTCTCGCGCGGCGCACCGGTGCTTCCAGCGCGCCGGGGACGCCGGCCACGCAGACGCGCGCGCGCTGCTCGAGTTCACGCAGACGAAAATCCGGTTGGCGGGCGAGGCCCGCCGCCGGAGGCAGCCCGCCTCCGCGCCGCGGAGCGTGCCGCCGGGGACTTCCTGTGAGCGCAGACTCCCGACGCGCCCGCAAGGGCGCGCTACCGGGGTTCGGCGCCCGCTTCAGAGGCAGGGGAGCACGCCGCTCCGTGCGCCGCAGCCAGGGCGAGCACCTGGTCCGGGTGGTCCGTGAACACCGCGTCGACGCCGGCGGCGAGCAGGGCCTCGACCTCGGCTGCCAGCGAGTCGAACCCCGGTGCTAACTGGTCGGCGCGCAGCGTGTAGGCGTGCACGGCCAGGTCCCGCTCGTGCGCCCGCGCGACGATGGCCGGATCGCGATAAATGAGGATCGTCGGGGCTCCGATGGCGACCGCGTAGCCGGCGATCGCGTCCAGGCCGGCGGGTTCGAGCTGGGCCGGGGACGTGATGAGCTGCACGCGCGGCAGGTCCGTCACGAGGGCGGCCAGGGCGTTGGCGTCGAACGACTGGATCAGAACGGGAAGGTCGTAGCCGGCAAGCGCGTCCAGCACGGCATCCCCGAGGCCGGGCTGGATGTCGGGGCTCTTGAGCTCCGGATAGACGCCGGCCCGGCGCCCCGTCGTCCGGTTCAAGCCCTCGACCAGGTCGAGCACCTCGGTCAGACGCGGCACGCGGAACGTCGTGTGCGGGAATCGTCCCGGCCGGCTCTCGACCACACGCAGACGCTCGAGCTCCGCGAAGGTGAAGTCGGCCGCGTAGTAGCGGCCGTCCTCGCGCGCCCGGTCCGGGTAGCGCTCCGCGACGTCGGTGGTCCGATCCAGCGTGACGTCGTGCAGCGCGATGGCCACGCGGTCCGCCGTCAGCACGACGTCCGGCTCGATCCACCCGGCCCCCTGGCCGTAGCCGAGCGCGTAGGCAGGGAGCGTGTGCTCCGGCAAGTAGCCCGACGCGCCGCGGTGGGCGATGACCTCCAGGCACGCGCTGCGTCCGTCGCGCGCGGCCGGGGCGGCGGTCTGTCCGGCGGTGAACGCTGGCGCAAGCACGACGGTGGCGGCGGCGAGAGCGATTCGAAGCGGCGTCGTCATTCGGAACTCCCGTCTCGGCGGCGCGCTCCGCGGCCGCCACCCAGCGTAGAAGTACCGTACAACGATTCGCGTTATGGGCATGGGATCCGGAGCCCGTCAGCCGCGGCGGCGCCCCTCCGTGGAAGTCCTTTCGAGCAACTCCTGCAAGCGAGGCAGCGCCAGGCGGTCCTTCTCGCGGTCGGCTGCCCTCTTGGAGCGGATGATGTCGGCCAGCGACGCCACCAGAGTCGCCACGCCTTCGGGGGCGTCCAGCTTGACGGCGTCCCGCCTGAGGTCGTCGTAGCCGTCCGTGCCGGCCGGGGTGAACGACACGTCCAGGGCCCCGGCGCGCGTCGTCAGATTGAGGATCCCGTCCGGGCCGAGGTTGCCCAGGAAGCCCGCCGATCGGTCGAAGGGCAGGCCTGCGGGAACCTCGTCGGCTCTGATGCGCGCGTCGAGGGCGCGCAGGGCGGCGGCCAGGCGCTCCAGGTTGTCGGGGTCGCCAGCGGGCGCGATATCGATGTCGACCGTCACCCCGACGTCCCCGTGCAG
>JAPOYG010000518.1 GCA_026706755.1 Acidobacteriota bacterium | reverse complement strand
AGCGCCCCTCCGCGTGCTCCTCGATGACGGTCAGCAGATCGAGGCGGCCCCACCGCGCCGCGTGGATCCGGAAGTCGTAGCCCTGCCAGCCGTCGTCGGTCTCCACGCCGAACCCGACCGGCGCGCCCCGGAGGCCGCGCACGATGCGTCCGAGCAGGTCCGGCCGCGCCGTCCAGCGCTCGCTCCAGAAGCGGTCCTCGACCGATCGGCGCCGAACGAGCCGTAGCGCGCGCCCGAGGTCGCGGACCCGGAGGTCGCGGGCCGCGGTGTCGCGCCCCGCGAGGTCGCGTTCCGCCAGGACCGGGTCGGACCCGGCCGGGACGGCCGGGCGGCGCCGCTCGCCGGGCGGAGACAGGAAGCCGCGCACGCGCCCCAGCCCGCGCGCGAGCGGCTGCAGGACGTGCAGCGCCGCGATCGTCCCCCGGTAGACGGCGCGGCTCGCACTCCGCGGCAGCTTCCCGATCCTGGACAGATCGTCGATGTCGACGCGGCGCGCACGTTGAACGCAGCGCATCACCGTGGTGAGCATCGCCAGCGCTCCGAGCAGCGCGACGGCCGTCCCCTGCCGGGGGAACCCGGCCGCGACGCCGGCGCAGCCGACCCCGACGAGTAGCGCCGAAAGCACCTGCCACCGCGCCTGGTGCGGCAGGAACGCGAGCCCCGCGCCGCCGGCGTGATAGACCGAAGGGAACGGGGCCACGCCCCAGACGCCGGCGTTGATGCGACGTTCGCCGATCGGCAGCACCCAGGGCAGGGGGCTGTAAATCCGGCCGCTCCAGCGCGCCCGGCCGTCGACGAACTTCTCCGGGTGCCGCCGCGTCAGCCACGCCTCGCTCTTCCCGTAGTTGAACTGCTGCTTCCAGTAGGCCCGCACCGACGATCGGTGGTGGTGCCAGACGAGCGCGGCCGGGGAGAACCCGATCTCGGCGCCCACGGCCTGGAAGCGCCAGCAGACGTCGACGTCGTCGGCCGCGCACCCGAAGATCGGGTTGAAGCCGCCGAGCTCGAGCAGCGCCTGCCGCCGGAAGGCCATGTTGCAGCCCGGCACGTGCTCGGCGATGACGTCGTCGAGCATGACGTGCGTTGGGGCGCCGGGGGCGCGGGCCACGCACTGCGCGAGCCACGGATCGTCGGGCGGCACGACGTTGGGGCCGCCGGCCCCGGCGACGTCACGCTCCAGGAACGGCCGCACCAGGTAGGTGAGCCACTGCGGGTGGGCCCGCACGTCGGCGTCGGTGTAGGCGACGATGTCGCCGGCCGCGTGGGCCAGCGCCGCGTTGCGGGCGACGGAGAGGCCCCCGGGCGGGGTGTCGATCACCCGCACCCGCCGGTGCCGGCGGGCGATGGCCGGCGTGTCGTCGGTCGATCCGTCGTTGACGACGATGATCTCGTAGTTCGGGTAGTCGAGCGCCTCGAGCGATTCGAGGCAGTCCGCCAAGGTCTCGGCCGCGTTGTAGGCGCAGACGAGCACGGAGACCATCGGCCAGCGCTTCCGGTCCGCGGCCGGAAACGGCGCGGCGGCGAACGCGCGGGCGGTTGCCTCCAGGGCCGGCTTCGGCCGGCGGTCGACGTCGACGAGCCCGAAGGCCCAGTCGTCCACCGGGCGCCCGCCGCGCCACCACTCGTCCGTCCAGGTGAAGGCGACCGCCCCGCACGCGCCGCCCGCGAACGCGGCGCGAATCTGCATGGCGGTCAGGGCCGCCTGGCCCTCCGCGCCCTCCCGGATGGCATCCGCTCCCGCCTCGGTGAGCAGCAGCGGCCGGCACCCCGCCAGGTGGTGGAGCTGGGCAATGTAGGCCCGCAGCTCCGCCTCCTCGTGCAGGTAGACGTTGAAGGCGCAGACGTCGAACCACGGCAGGTCCAGGAAGTGGGTGGGGGGGTAGTTGACGTAGGTGACCAGGGCGTCCGGGGCGGCTGCCTTCGCGTCTTTGTAGAGCCCGCGGAGGAAGGCCTCGACGCGCCGGAGGCCGTGCCACCGCACCACGCCGGCCGGAATCTCGTTGCCGACGGCGCACAGGAGCACCGCAGGATGGGCCGCCACCCGGCGCACCTCCTCGGCCACCCCGCTGCGAATCTTGGCCGTCAGGCGCCGGTCGTCGAGGAAGGCGACGTGCTGCGGCCACGGCGCCCCGGCGATCACCCGCAGGCCGTGCCGCGCCGCTTCGTCGAGCACCGCCCCCGGCGGCGCCGTGTAGGTGCGGACCGTGTTGATGCCCGCCTCGCGCATCCGCGCGAAGTCACGGGCGATTACCTCGGCCGCGGGAAACTGGCGGCCGTTCGCATCGGGCGCGAACGTCCCGTACGAGACGCCCTTGATCGGGAAGTGCCGGCCGCCGACCGTGAGGAACTTGCCGGAGACGACCGGCGCCGGTGCTGTCGACCGCGAATCCATGCCCGAAACCCGTCCTCCGTCGCGACGCTGCTGTTTCCTGGACTCGCAGGCGCCCGGACGCCCGGGGGCGCCCGAACCGGGACCGGCAGGCCTCGTCAGGCTGCAGGGGAGACGTATTGTGCAGGGAAACTCCACGTGGCGCAACCGGCGCTCGACGAAGTTGCGGCGGGCGCATCGGGGGCTTGCGGGCGCCCGCATCGCGGAGAGGGCAGTGTTCCAAGCGTAGCGGCGCGGGACGCACGGGGTTACACCGCTATGACCGCGGCGGTCGGAGCCTGCCCGGGCGGAGGGCGTCGCGGCGTCGCGTATACGGAGTCTCCACTGCCCGCCGTAACCGGGAAGCCCGTCTGACGTATGGTCGAACCAAATGTAAAATACGCTTGTGATCCAGCGTCCGATCTGGTTGGGCCGCGTGGAGCAGGCATGGTCCCGCCGATCCGTCGTCTGGCTCTCGGGCGTCCGCCGCGTCGGCAAGACCACCCTCGCCCGCATGCTGCCGGACGCGGTGTACGTGAACTGCGACCTGCCCTCGGCCGCCCGGGCCGCGGACGACCCGGAGCTGTTCCTCGCCGGGCAGGCGTCGGGATCGACCCTCGTGCTGGACGAGGTGCAGCGCCTCCGCGATCCCAGTCGCCTGCTGAAGATCGCCGCCGACGTCTTCCCGCGGCTCCGCGTGCTCGCCACGGGCTCGTCGACTCTCGCCGCGGCCGGCAAGTTCCGCGACACGCTAGCCGGACGCAAGGCAGCGCTCCAGCTCTTCCCGGTGCTGTGGGAGGAGTGCGCCGATCCGTTCGGCGTGCCGGATTTCGACCGCCGACTCCTCCACGGCGGCCTGCCGGAGCCGCTGCTCGCCGCGCGGAAGGACCCCGCGTTCTTCAGCGAGTGGATCGACAGCTTCTACGCGCGGGACATCCTGGACCTGTTCGGCATCCGCAACCGCCAGGGCTTCCTGTCGCTGTTCCGGCTCCTGCTGCGCTGGAGCGGCGGCCAGGTCGACTACTCCCGCTTGGCGCGCCTGAGCGAGCTGAGCCGCCCGACCGTCAAGTCCTACCTCGAAGCACTTGAGGTCGCGCGTGCCGTGCATCTCCTCCCGCCGTTCCACGGCGGCGGCACGCGCGAGATCGTCAGCCGTCCCAAGTGCTACGCGTTCGACACCGGCTTCGTCACCTTCGAGAAGGGCTGGGACACGATCCGCGACGACGACCGCGGCCTGCTGTGGGAGCACCTCGTCCTGGACGCACTCAGGGCCCGTCACCCCGACGAGCGCATCTTCTACTGGCGGGACAAGGCGCAGCGCGAGGTCGACTTCGTCATCCGCCGCGAGCGCGACCGGCTGGACCTGGTCGAGTGCAAGGTCAACCCCGACGCGCTGGACCCGGTCCCCGTCGAGGCGTTCCGGAGCCGGTATCCGGAGGGCGAGAAC
>JAPOYG010000230.1 GCA_026706755.1 Acidobacteriota bacterium | reverse complement strand
AGGTGATCGTGGAGCGCGCGCCGGCGCTCGTCGAACAGGGCGGCGCCGAACAGGAGCCCGCGGCCCAGCAGCAGTTGGAGGACCTTCGCCACGTAGCGGACCGAGCACCACAGCGCGTCGGGAGAACCGGCGACCCGGAGGCCCGCGCCCATCTTCCCGACGGTCCGCCCGCCGAGCCGGATCTCGCACAGCACGAAGTAGACCCAGCCGCCGACGAACATCGACGCGGGGTAGAGCCCGGGGGGAGGCCCGAGGCCGATGCCCTGCGCGAGCACCACGCGCAGCGCCTCGTTCACCGCGATCCCGATCGCGGTCACGACGACGAAGTCAGCCCCGGCCGCCAGCAGGCGCGCGCGAAGCGGCGCCGCAACCGGACCGGTTTCCGCCCTCGCCTCCATCGAGCCTCCAGCCACCCGGCCCGGCCCGGGTCCAGACCTGCGAGACACGCCGGCGCCGGCGCGCCGACCGAGGACTCCACGCCGCCCGGGCTGCGCGCCAGTGTGGAATCGTTGGTTCCCGCGGACGGGCAGCTTGCGCCCTGCGCAGGCGGTCACGGCTCCGAGCCGGTCGTCGCGGCGCAGGGCCCCTGCGGAAGCGACGTCGTCGTGGAGGATGACCAAGTCATCGGCGACCACGGCCGCGCGTCAGGCGTCGAGCGCCACGGCGTTCATCGCCTCGACGCTCGCATGCGGCCGGCCCGCCGGATTCGGATCTGCACCACCGGAACATCACCCGCTACGTGCAGGACGCTGCAACTCATCGCCGGTCATCTGACCGCCGGGGCATCGCCATCGCCCTCGAGCCGCTCAAGCCGCAGCTTCGAGGCCCGCTGACGCACCGCCGCTGCGGTCCGGCCGAGTCGATCGGCGAGCTCGATGAGGCGACGGCCGCCGTGCTCGTAGTCCAGCGCGTCGGCCAGCCGCACGGCCGTGTCCTCGGTCGCGGTCCAGCGCCGTGGCATCGACTACCCCACCCGCGGGCAGGCGACCGCGTCGCGAAGCCCCTCGAAGCGCGCCATCCGCTCCCGGAGGTCCTCGCCCGGCGCATCGATCCGGCCGCCCTGGGTACGACGCTCCTCGCGCTCGCTCTGGCACGCGGCGCCGACCGCGACGAGAGGGGCGGCCCCGGCACCGATGATCGTCCAGGCGGAAACGTCCATCAACTGCGAGGTTAGCACGTCACCTCGTTGCGTCACCGAGACCGGCGGCATGTGGAATGCTCTGGACCATGTTGAGAAGCACCGACCCCGCTGTAAGCGACGCGGACTCCATACCGAAAGGGAGTCGACGTCCTTGAGGGCGCGCTCGACCTCCCTCCAGATCACATACACTTGCAGCGCCCCGCACGTCTGCGCGCTTCGCCCGACAGAGGGGTGCCAAGCGTGCGGCCGCAGAGCCGTGTGCTCGGCATCACCGCCGGCATCCCGACGGCAGTGGTGCCGCCCGGGGCTTCCTGACAACCCGGCTATCCGCCGCTCGCCCCAGCTTCCCCCGGCATCGAGACGCGGCGCGAAAACGCTCAGGAACCTCGGCCCCCTACGACCCTGGGGGCCAACCCCGGGGGCCTACCCCGGGGCAGGAACACCCCGAGAATCGAGACCCGCCGGATCCCGGAGCTCCAAACCCTCGGGAGCCACGAGACGCAAGTCCCTTCAAGACAGGTACTTACCGCGAAACACGAGATCCCCGGGGGCCAACCCCGAGACTGGTTTGAGTTACCCTGAGCGACCCCGGTCCGGGCCGTAAGGCTCCCGGCCCGCGAATTGCGCGGGCCGATGAGCCTCACTCCCGAACCAGCCGGGGTCGCTCAGGGGCCTTTCTTCCTTGCAGGAAGGCGCGACGCGCCGCGGCGCGCACGCCAACGAAACGCCGGCCGGGGGCCGCCCAGCAGGCCGACGCTTCACCGCCGCCGGCAGCCGCTTCAGACCGCAAGGCCCACCGGAACCGGCGACAACAGGATCAACGGCAACGCGCTCGCCGTGTCGAACCGACGCACGCTTGATGTACGCACGCAACCATCGCGGCCCGGGCGACACGATACTGACGCATGCGCGCAGCGCCGCAACACCCTCGACCGCGGGAACACCCGCATCGCGTCAACGCGCGCACGCGTCAAGTGACGCACCCGTGAAGGGACGCGCACATGAAGCCGCGCACGCGTCAAACGACGCGCACGTCAAGTCACGCACACGCGCAGGAGCACCCGATGACAGACATCGACGCCGCAACGCGAACCGAGCCGCGGCCCCGGGTGGTGAGCGTGCTCTCCCAGAAGGGCGGCACGGGGAAGACGACGCTGTCGTGCGCCCTCGCGGCCCTGGCCACCCGGGCCGGGATGGCGACCGCCATCCTCGACCTCGACCCCCAGGCCTCGGCGGCGAAGTGGCACGACCTCCGGCGGGCCAACGGCGAGGAGGACCCGCCCGTCTTCGCCACGCCGAGCAGCCGGATGCAGGCCCTCGTCGACGCCCTCGGGCAGGACGGGGCCGAGCTGATCGTGACCGACACGGCGCCCCACAGCGGAGCCGACGCCGTGACCGTCGCGAGGCTGAGCGACCACATCCTCATACCGCTCCAGCCCAGCTTCCCGGACCTAGCCGCCATCACGAGGACGATCGACATCGCGGAGGTGGCGCGGACCCCGGCGACCATCGTGCTCAACCTCGCGCTCGTCAACCACCCCAGCACGCAAGACGCGCGGACCGTCATCGCAACCGCCGGCACGCCGGCGGCGCCGGTCGTGCTGCACCGTCGCGTGGCGCACGTCAACAGCTTCAACCTGGGGCGCTGCGCGGCCGAGTACGAGCCCGCCGGGAAGGCGGCAGGCGAGCTCCGCGCCCTCTTCGGATGGCTGCAGGGCGCCGGCATCGTCCCGGCCGCCAGCAAGGGGCAGGCGGCATGACGCCCACGCCGCGCCAACGCACCGGGCTCGCCAGCGCCTGGTCGAAGACGCACAGCCGCGTGGTCGGCGGCCAGCGCCCGGCGCCGCCGGACCCGCCCGGCGAGGCCGAGGCCGCCGAAGCCACGGCGCCGCCGGCCGCCGCCAACGGCCGGAGCTGGAAGTACTTGAGCGCGCGGCTGCCGGCCGACGTCCACAAGAAGCTCCGGCGGCTCAGCGTCGAGAAGGACGTCAGCCTGCAGGAGATGGTGGTCGACGCTTTGCGCGCCTACGTCGAGCAGCAGAAGGAGAGCTGACAGATGCCGCGGTCAAGCACGCCGAAGCTGACGCAGAGGGCCGTGATCGTGATCCTCGCCGCCGCAACCGGCGCGGCCCTGACATGGCTCGCCCAGGCCCCCGCCCCCGAACGCGGCGCCAGGGGACCCGACCTTCCGGCGCCGCCCGCGCCGCCGACGCTGGACACCCCGGACCCACTCCCGGCCCCGGGCGTGCCGGCCGCCCCGGCGCCACCGCCCCGAGACGCCACGGACCGCGCCGCGGCCGTCTCGGACCCCGCCGACACGGAGCCGGCGGGACCAGCGCCGCCGGAACCCGCGCCGCCGCCGCGAACGACGCCCTGGCGCGTGCTCGACCCGGGCGCCTACTCCCTGACGCCGGCGACGGTCCCGCTGCACGCGCGCCTCCCGGGCGCCTACGAGTGGCCCCTGCCGCGCGTCGAGCGGCTCGAGCTCATCTGCTTCCACGAGCCGGACGGGCCGGCCCACCTCTCGGTGATGCAGACGGCGGACGGACGGCTGTTCCACTGGGGCGAGGAGCGCCGCTTCCTCCAGGAGCACCTCCGCGCCGACGGCATCGACTCGCGCGAGATCCGCACCGTCGCCGACCCCGGAGCGTTCATGGAGCCGCTCAGGGCCGCGG
>JAPOYG010000192.1 GCA_026706755.1 Acidobacteriota bacterium | reverse complement strand
GAGGACGGCGGCATCCGCGTCGGGCAGGAGACGGCCCGCCGCATCGCCTGCGACGCCGCCACCGTCACCATGCGGCCCGGACCCGACGGCGGCGTGCTCGACGTCGGCCGCCGCACCCGGACCGTCTCCCCCGCATTGCGGCGGGCCCTCGCCGCGCGCGACGGGCAGTGCCGGTTCCCCGGCTGCGAGGCCCGGCGCTGCGACGCCCACCACATGCGCCACTGGGCCCACGGCGGGGAGACGGCGCTCGCCAACCTCGTCCTGCTGTGCCGGCCGCCACGAGAATCCCGTAAGTCATTCACTGAGAGTTACTTAGTTTCTACGCCCAGGCCATCATTCCCTCGTTGAACCCCTCTTTCTGAATGGGAATCCACGAGCATTCCGAAGCACGTCGTGGACGAATCCGGCGCGGCGCCCACGCGCCCAGTCTGACGCTCTCGCGGCTGAGTCGTCGGCGTCACCCGGGCTCTCCCTGCCCGGGCTCCCGGCCGGGCTGGCTCCGGCATCCAGTCGGCTGTCGTGCAGCCGAACGGATCCTCGCCCGCCACCGCCCGCTCGGGCATGCACCGCAGCCGGGGGAGCGGCCCGAACCCGTTGGACTCGTTGGACGCTCCTGGGGAAGGATGCTCGGTTCGGAACCGCCCCGGCTGGCTCCTCAGTCGATCGCGATGCCGCCGGAACCGGTCCGCAAGGTCACCTTGGGGCCGCCGCCTCGTACGGTGCCCTGGAGCTGCCCACGGCGAGTCTCGTCGCCGCCCACGACCGGGTGATCGGTGCGGACATCGCCCGAGTGCGTCCGTGCGTCGATCTCGAAAGCCGCATCGTCCGGCAGGTCAATCCGGATGCCGCCGGACCCGGTGCTGAGATCCCAGACGTCGCCCGGCGCGCCCTCGACGCGAATCCGGCCGGTTCCGGTACGGGCTCGCAACGCCGTGTCGAGCCCTGTGATGCCGATGGGTCCGGCCCCCGTCCGGACATCTACGTCGCCGCCTACGGCGGTGATCTCCATGCTGCCGGATCCGGTCCTCGCGTCGACCGCGCCCGTGACGCCCGCCACCCGCACGTCCCCCGTTCCCGTGTGGGCGCGAACGCGGGTGTCTGCCGGGACGACCATCTCGTAGCTGATGCCGACCTGCCGGTACTGCCTGTGGTCCAGGTGGCCTACCCGGAGGACATCGCCGTCGAGAACGATCGGAGGGGCGGCTTCAATCGTCCGCACACGCTCCGCCACGACACCGGGTCCATCGGGCGTCCAGCGATCGGCGTAGCCACGGATGCGTCCGACGACCCGCGCGACGCCGGGTTCGCCAGCGGTCACCGTGACCCGTCCACTTCCCGTGCGGACGTCCAGCGTCAGGGTGTCGCCGCCGACCGCGAGCGTCCGTTCGAACTGCCCCTCGACCGGCTGCGCGGCGAGCGTCGCCGGGGAGGCGGCGAGCACGGCCCAGGTCGCTCCAGCCACCAGGACGTGGCGTGCCGTCTCCCAAGCTCGACGGCGCGCCTGGGAGAGCAGCCGGTACTTCACGGCGCCGGGCAAGTTGCTCCGGCGTGGAACGATGAGGTCGTTCCGCCGGGTCACCGGTCGGCTGCCGTCGCTTGCGGGGGGAACCCTCGGGCAGGTCTCGGCGCGATGTCGACGGTCCCGGGTTCCTCCATCCTCCTGCCAGGTCATTGCACTCCTCCTTCCGTGAGAGCCTCCTCGATCAGGGGTCTGACTTCCCCAAGTTCGTTGCTTCGCGCCAGGATCTGTCCGTGTTCGTCGACGAGGACGTAGGTCGGGAAGAACGAAACGCGCAAGAGCTGGGCGATCTCGCCCTCTGTGCCGGCATGCCAGTTGACCCAAGGCATGGGTTCGTCCGCCATGAAGCGAGTCACGGACTCGGGCTCCTCGTCCACGCTGACGGCGAGCAAGGCGAACCTATCGGCCGGCAGCTCCGTGACCAGCTCCCGGAGCTTCGGTAGAGCCGCGCGGCACGGCGGGCACCAAGTCGCCCAGAAATCGAGCAGCACGACCCGGCCGCGATAGCTCGACAGGCGGTCCTCGGCGCCGTCGAACCGTGTTCCGATCAGGTCCGGCAACGCGCCGGTCACCGTCCCGTGCTTGATGCTGCGGATCAGGTCCGCTTCGGCCTCCGCCAACGTCACCGACTCGGAACGGCTGTTGGGGATGAGCCCCAGAAACCGCTCCTGCTCAACGCCGGCGCTCAACCCTGCCGCTGCCGCGAGCGCACGTTGTCGCAGGTCTCGCGCGTCGGCGGTCGCGCCCAGCGACTCGTTCGCGGCACGCATGAACCCGGCCGCGACGTAGTACTGGCCCGTTGCGCGCAGCACTGGATCTTCGGCGCTGGACGCCAAGTACTCGAAGAAGTCGTCGACGGCCGCGCCCAGCGCCCTGCGGTGGTGCATCCGGTTCAGCACCCTGGGCCACTTCCCGTAGCCGGGCGCGTGCTCGAGGAGAGCCTTCGCGCCCGCGTGCACGTGCTCGTCGGCATCGCCGTCGCCGTCGAGAGCCACCTGCAGGATGAGGAACTCCGCCGCTTCGACCGTCTTGGCATGAAGGCCACCTGCAGCCAGAATCGCCCGGGCGGCGGCGATGGCACGGCTGGCGTCCGGTCGGGAGGTCGGGGCATCCGGCAGAGCACCGTCCGGCTCGCCGCCCGCGCTCTGCCGTTCCAGGTAGTCCTCCACGACCGTCCAATCCGGTTCGGCATCCAGGAGTAGCTCAGGGAGCCGTTCGGGGTCGGACGGCGCCTTCTCGTCGTTGATCGTCACCGTCGGTGCTTCGCGGCGGGCCGTGCGCTCGCATGCCACGCTCACCAGCACTCCCATCGCTACCAGGAACCCCGCGACCGTGCACGCTCGCCATGTAGCCACCTCTGTCTCCCCCCTGCCCGCTGTCGGGCGCTCCTCAGGGAACGTCGCCGTGCCTGGCCTCTCTTGGGTAGAGGTTGCAGGAGGCGTATCGATTACAGGATTACTTGCGCCGTCAGCGCCGAAGAGCCGCACGAGGCCACACGGGCGGCCCGGTCGGCATCCGGTCGCGAGGGACTTGTCTTGCGGTCGCTACTGGAACCGTGTTCGGGCGCCGAGGTGTTGCAGGAGGTGGCGCCGCAGCAGCTTGTGGGCGCGATGGAGGCGCACCGCCACGTTGGACCGGGAGATGTGGAGTTCCTGCGCGACCTCGGCGACCGGGCGCTCGTCGAGGTCGCGCATCCGCACGACCTCAGCGTACGTCCGCGGCAGGTGGTCGATCGCCTCCAGCAGGACGCGCACCAGCTGCCGCCGGTGGAGCGCGTCGTCCACGCCTGCCGCGGCTGCAGCAAGCCCGTCGGTGTCGGGCCGCGGCTGCGCGTCGCGGTTCGTCCGCGCTACGGCGTGCCCGGCCTCGTGGCGCACGATCGCACCGACCCATCCGCATGCGGGAGGACCGCCCCGGTACTGGTACAGCTTCTCCAGCACGATGATCCAGCTCTCCTGAAGGGCATCCCGCGCGGTCGCATCGTCCCCGGCGACCCGTCGGGCGACGGGCAGGAACCGCCTCGTGCAGCACCGCAGCCACGCATCGGCGTCTCGGTCGAGCAACGGGCACCGGACCGACTCTTCCAGGGACGGCGCGACGCCGGCGAACGGCTTCTCATGCCCCGTCACGCCGTCGCTCCCCATCACCGGCTCGGCCCCGTGTCCCGTTCGCGCTCCCGTGCCCGCGCTCGGAACGTCCAGTCGAGCAATTGGCGCGCCTGAGGCTTGAGCGTTTCGTCGGGGAACAGGTCCTTGTAGATCCGGATCGCGTCGCCGGGCTCCTTCAGCTTCAGGTGCTCGGCCAGCGTCGCGACGTCCTGACGGTC
>JAPOYG010000434.1 GCA_026706755.1 Acidobacteriota bacterium | reverse complement strand
ATACGCTGCTCCGGGCCGCCTACACCGGGTACTACAGCGAGCCTCTGGTGCTGGCCGCCATCGGGCGAGGGCCCCGGTCCAACCCGCACGGGCCGACGGCGTCCTTCGACACCGGCCGGCTCGACGCCGTCCGGCAGCGTGGACCGATCTGCAGGGAACTCCCCACCGCACGCGGGCCCGCATCTGGCGGTCGGTCGTGACCACCATTCAGTGCGAGACTGCATCCGGGAGCCGGCGCGCTCCGGTGCAGGCCGGGCGGAGGCGCTCCGACGCGGCGCGCGCCTCCCGACACGACGCGACGGTGAGCGTCGGGACTATCGTGAACAGGTCCGTTTTCGGATGGAGAACCGTCATGCGAACGAGATTCGTTGCCTGTGGCGCCGCAATCGCGATCCTGGTCGCCGGAGGGCTCGTCGCCCGGCCGTCGTCGCAGAGCGCGCCGTCCGGTATCGGCGGCTATCCGGTGCTGACGGTAGAGGCTTGGGACCGGATGTTCTGGGAGGTGTCCAACTGGGGCCGCTGGGGGCCGGATGACCAGCTCGGCGCCGTCAACCTCATCACGCCCGAGAAGCGCAGGCAGGCGGCGGCGCTCGTCAAGACGGGCCGGTCGGTGTCGCTGGAGCATCAGTTGATAGAGACGGCCGACCCCGACGTCCATACCCCCTTCCAGAAGTTCAACCACGGCAACAAGCTCGTCTGGGAGACGGTGCACGGCGGGACGTTCCACAGCCACGTCGATGCCCTCTGCCACTTCTTCTACAAGGGCCAGGCGTACAACGGATACCCGCGGGAAGAGGTCGAGGACGACGACGGGTGCCACAAGCTGGGCATCGACGTCTGGAAGGATGGGTTCATCACGCGCGGCGTTCTCATCGACATCCCTCGTCTCAAGGGTCTTCCGTGGCTGGAGCCGGGCACCCCGGTCACGCTCAGGGACATCGAGGCGTGGGAGCAGGAGACCGGCATCGAGGTGCTCCCGGGCGACGCCGTGTTCCTGCGCACGGGCAAGTGGGCCCGCCGCGCGGCGCTGGGTCCGTGGGAGGTAGGCATGGCCGGCCCCGACGCCGGGTGGCACTGGTCGGTCATCCCGTGGTTCAAGGCGCGGGACGTGGCGATCATCGCCGACGACGGACCGAACGACGTGCGGCCGCCCGGCGTGGAGCGCGGGGTCGGACTGCCGATTCACAGCGCGGCGCTGGTCGCCCTGGGCGCGGTCATCCTCGACGGACAGGACCTGGAGGCGGTGGCCGACCTGGCGGAGGAGCTCGGTCGCTGGGAGTTCATGGTCACCGGAGCGCCGCTGAACATCAAGGCCGGGGGAGGCTCGTCGATCAATGTCCTGGCCACGTTCTAAGGAAGGGAGAACGGCAATGCCGCTGGGGAGAACCGCGTGGACGTTCCTCGCCCTCGTCGCGGCCGGCCTGGTCGGCGCGTTCGCCGCCGCTCCCCTGGCGACCGGCGAGGTGGAGCACGCACCGGCGACGTCGCAGGAGGCGGGCAGCGTTCGGCTGTACGTGCTCGATTGCGGCTACATCTTCATGGTCGACGAGATTCTGGAGATTCTCTCGCTGGCCCCGGACGAGGTGCCGTCGCGGGACATGGCCGTGCCGTGCTATCTCATCGAGCATCCGCAGGGGACGCTGGTGTGGGATACCGGCCTGCCCTTCCCTCCCGGCACGGAGAACACGCTCGAGCGCCAACTGGCCGAGCTGGGCTTCGCCTTCGGCGACATCACCTACGTGGCCATGTCGCATATGCACGGCGATCACGCCGGCAACGCGAATGCCTTCAAGGACTCGATCTGGCTGGCCCGCGAAGCGGAGCGGGAGTATGCCTTCTCGGGCGAGACCGAGGGCGTCGGCTGGGGCACGCCGGAGATCTACAGCGAGCTGGAGCACAGCGAGACGATCGTCATCGAGGGCGACGACGACCACGACGTCTTCGGCGACGGGAAGGTCGTCATCGTCTCGACGCCCGGGCACACGCCGGGGCACCAGGTGCTGTTCGTCGATCTGGCGGAGACTGGCCCCATCGTGCTGAGCGGCGACCTCTATCACACGGCTCCGAGCTACGAGTTCAGGCGGGTCCCGACGTTCAACTTCGACGAGGCGCAGACGCGGGCTTCGTTCGAGAAGCTCGACGCCTTCATGGAGGCGACCGGCGCCGAGCTCTGGATCGAGCACGACTACGCCCATCACGAATCGCTGCGAAAGTCCCCCGAATACTACGAGTAGCGCCCCCACCGGTTCGAGGAGTTCGACCGGCCCTGCCCGACGAGGTGAAGCTCTCGATACGCCCGGGTCACCGCCAGTCGTCGTCCGGCATGATGCGCTGCATGAACTGATCGAAGAGCGGCACGGTGAAGGCGGTATCGCCGTGGCTCGGGCTCCAGACCATGCCCTTTGCGATCAACTGGCTTCTGGTCGGGCCGAGCGACGTCACCGGCCGTTCGAGGATTCGCGCGATGTCCCCCGACCGATGCGGCCCCGGACCGAGCTCGGCCATGGCGCGCAGGTAGCGCCGCTCGGAAGGGGTCAGGCGGTCGAATCGAACGCGGAAGAAGCCCTCGTCGAGCGCGGCGGTGGCAGTCGCGGATGCCCGTTCCACGTCGCCCAGGTCGATGGGCGATGCACCCGCGGCATCCCACGCGTGCATGCCCCATTCCTGCAGGAAGTACGGGTAGAGGCGAGTCCGCTCGAGGATTGCCTGCAGCGCGTCGCCGGTGATCGCCACTCCCTCAGCACGAGCGGGCTTCTCGATGGCCCTTCGCGCCGCTTCCGGAGCGAGCGCCCCGATCTCCGGGAAATCGAAGAGCCGTTCGGCGTACGACTTGGCCCGCCCCGTGCGGGCGCGCAACTGCGGCAGTCCGGCGCCGACGAGCACCACCGGCGATTGACGCTGCGCTGCGCGGTGCAGCGCGGTAATGAGGGCCGCCAGTTCGCGCTCGTCCACGTACTGCAGCTCGTCCACGAACAGGGACAAGGCGGTGCCGGCTTCCCTGGCTGCCGTCCCGGCTGCCAGCAGCAGCTCCGTCAGATCCTGCTCGAGGTCGCCGTTGTCGGCCAGTCCCGGTTCGGGGTCGAAATCGACGCCCACTTCAATGTCCTCGTACTTCACCTTGAGAGCCCGCGCGAAGCCGGCCAGCCCCCGCAGTGCCCGCTGCGCCCGGTCTCGCGCCCTGTCGTGGCGGGACAGCTTCAACAGGGCTTCCCGTAGCCGGGGTGCGAGCATCGCGGGGAGGGATCGGTCCTCGGGGGCCTCGACGAACAGAGTTTGCGTGCCGGCCGCCTCCGCCTCTTCCCGCATGCGGTCGAGCAGGACGGTCTTGCCGACCCCGCGCAGGCCGACCATCAGGACGCTCTTTGCCGGACGGGCGAGTCGCACCCGAGCAAGCGCGATCCGGACCTTGTCGCGCAGCTCGTCCCGCCCGGCCAGTTCCGGGGGAGGTGTGCCGGCTCCCGGTGCGTAGGGATTGCTGATGGGCTCCACCGGGAGAATTATACAGGTCTTACGCAGTTTAGGTTTCGCCCATAAACTCGCAAATATTGCTCAAAGCTCCCCGGGTTCCGGCGTGCCCCGGTGCGGTGTGCGGGGATTCGAGGTCTTCGAGCACCGGTTGGAGGCGATGCGCGTTGGCCAGCGGGCGCGCGTCGAGGTCCCCTATGTAACAAATTTCGATTATGCTCGAAATTACTTCATGATCTGCGCGCTTGTTCTTGCACATCCGAAACCATGGAACTACTCCGGCGCCACTACCTCGATGGCCTCCGGCAGTTCCTGGACGCCCCCGCGATCACGGCGGTGACGGGCATCCGGCGGGCCGGCAAGAGCGTCCTGCTGCGGCAGTTCGCG
>JAPOYG010000594.1 GCA_026706755.1 Acidobacteriota bacterium | reverse complement strand
CGGCCCGCGCAGACTCCCAACGCGACCGCCAGGTCGCGCCAGGAGTCTGCGCCGCGGACGTGCGATGCAGAAATTCCGGCCCGCGCAGACTCCCAACGCGACCGCCAGGTCGCGCGTCAGCGGAGGAGCTCGGCGAGGAGGCCCACCAGTCCCGGCCCGGCCGCCATCGGGTCGCCCAGCCAGCCGGGCGGCGTCAGCCAGACGAAGGCCAGGATGGCGAGCACCATCAGATCGTACTGCCAGGTGGCGCGCTCGAACGTCCAGAACAGGGCGTGCCACACGGCCAGGACGGGGAGCGAGACGAGCCGCTTCAGGGTCATGCCGGCACCTGTCCGTCGCCGGAGCGCAGCTCGCGCCACGTGTAGTAGATGCGGTCGAGCACGGTGACCACCGACAGCACCAGGATCACCCAGAGAACGGCCGCCATCCGGTTGGTGAACGCGCCGATCATGAAGAGCACGATGCGCTCCGGCCGCTCCATGAAGCCGACCTTGCACAGCGGGATGATCGACTCGGCGCGCGCCCGGCTGTAGCTGGTCATCACGGAGAAGGCAAGGGTCAGCGCCGTGATGAGCACGTAGTCGGTCCGGCCGAGGTCCGCGTAGAGGTAGATGAGGCCGATCAGCAGGAACAGGTCCGAGAAGCGGTCCATGACCGAGTCCCAGAAGCCTCCGAAGCGGGAGGCGAGGCGCAGCCGGTCGGCCACCTTGCCGTCGATGAAGTCGAAGACGCTGGCCCCCAGCATCACGAAGCCGGCGAGGCGGAACTCGCCGACGGCCAGCGCCCAGCCGGCGCCGGCGCTCACCAGCACGCCGATGAGCGTCAGCACGTTGGGATGGATGCGCAACGCCACGCAGCAGGCGATGATGCCGCGCAGCGGGAGCAGGAAGGTCGCGCCTATGGCGCCGGTGACGGTCATCGGTGTTCGCACGCGGGCACGGTCGAGCGGCCCCGGAACCCTATATCTTAGAGCGGATGTCCATTCGTGATCTCAGGGAGGAGATCGGCCGGTTGCCGGAGCAGCCTGGAGTGTACCTGTACTACAACCGCGGCGGGGAGACGATCTACGTGGGCCGGGCGCGGGCGCTGCGGGACCGCGTCCGGAGCTACCTCGGGGCGTACGGCACGAGCCCCAAGACCGACGCCCTGCTCGACGAGATCGCCCGCCTGGAGGTCATCGTCACGGATTCGCTCGTCGAGGCCCTCGCCCTCGAGAACAACCTGATCAAGCAGCGCGCGCCGCGGTTCAACATCCTCCTGCGGGACGACAAGAACTACCCGTACCTGCAGCTCACGACGGCCGAGCGGTTCCCCCGCGTGCTCGTGGCGCGGCAGGTGGCCCGCGACGGCAACTACTACGCCGGCCCGTTCCTGCCGGCCACGTTCGCCCGGCGGACGATGACGCTCACGCACCGCCTGTTCGGCATCCGCTCGTGCAACGAGGTCATCACCGGGAAGCGCGGCCGCCCCTGCCTGGAGTACGACATCAAGCGCTGCATCGCGCCGTGCGTGGCCGAGATCTGCGGCGAGGCGGAGTACGCGGAAGCGGTCGAGCACACGCGCCTGTTCCTCGAGGGGAGGACCGAGGAGGTGCTCGGCGGCCTCGACCGCCGCATGCGCTCCGCGTCCGACGAGCAGCGCTACGAGCAGGCGGCCCACTACCGGGACGCCATGCGGACGGTGGAGACGCTCCGCGACCGGCAGCAGAAGATGGCGACGACGGAGCTCGGCGACCGCGACGCCTTCGGGGTGCGGATGGGACCGGCCGGGGCCGTCATCCAGGTCTTCCAGGTGCGGCGCGGGCGGGTCGTCGAGCGGGTGGAGCTGGTCGCCGACGGCACGGAGGCGGCGCCGGACGGCGAGGCGGACCTGGTGCAGGCCGCGGTGCAGCAGTTCTACGGGAACCGCGACGTTCCCCCGGAGGTCCACGTCCCGGTGGAGACGGCCGAGCGCGACGCCGTCGAGCACTGGCTCTCCGCGCGCGCCGGCCGGCGGGTGCGTCTCGCCGTCCCGCGGCGCGGCGACAAGCGGGCCCTGCTCGAGCTGGCCGGCCGCAACGCCGCCCTCGCCTACGAGTCGCGTTTCGGCGCGGACGCGCGGGCGCAGCAGGCGGCCCTCGCCGAGCTCCAGCGGGCGCTCGGGCTGCCGGCGGCGCCGCGGCGGGTCGAGTGCTTCGACATCTCGACCATCCAGGGGAGCGAGACCGTGGCGTCGATGGTGGTCTGCGAGGACGGGCGGATGCAGCGCTCGGAGTACCGGAAGTTCCGGATCCGCGGCCGGGAAGGCCGGGGCGGCGGCGGTCGGTCGCGGAGGCGGCGCCGACGCGGCGACCCGGCCGAGGCGGCAGAAGGGCCATCCGCGCAGTCGGCGGCATCCGCGCAGTCGGCGGCATCCGCAAGCCCGCGCGCGCCGGCGCGCCCCCCGCAGGCCCGGCCCGACGATTTCGCGGCCATGGAGGAGGTCGTCCTGCGGCGCTACCGCCGCCTACTGGAGGCCGGGGGGCCGTTCCCGGACCTCGTGGTGGTCGATGGCGGCAAGGGGCAACTGACGGCCGCCTACGCGGCGTTCGAGCGGCTGGGCCTCGCCAACCTCGTGGCCATCGGGATCGCCAAGCAGGAAGAGGAGATCTTCACGCGTCTCGCGTCCGACCCCATTCGGCTCGACGGCCGCAACGCGGGGCTTCGGCTCCTGCAGCGGATGCGCGACGAGGCGCACCGCTTCGCCGTCACGTTCCACCGCCGGGCGCGGACGATGCGCGACCTCGGCTCCGAGCTCGACCTGGTGCCGGGCATCGGCCCGCGCCGCCGCCGCGCCCTGCTGCGGCGCTTCGGCAGCCTGGCGAACGTGCGGCGGGCCACCCGCGAGGAGCTGCAGCCGATTCTCGGCGCCAAGCTCGCCGACGCGATCCTGCGGCACTTCGATTCTCTCGCCGCCCGCCCCCGAACGTAGCGCTGCCGTCCGATGGGCGCCGTGCGGGGTCGCGGCTTGCCGAATGCCGCGCGCGCCCGTATTCTTGAAGGCCGTTGACCGGCCTCACCACGCTTCTCATCCCGTTCGGTGTCATTCTCTTCTCCCTGGCCGTTCACGAGTCCGCGCACGCGTGGTCCGCGGCCCGCTTCGGGGACCGGACGGCGGAGCGCCTGGGGCGGATCTCGCTGAACCCGGTCCGGCACATCGATCCGATCGGCACGCTGCTGCTGCCGATCGTCGCCATGACGGCCGGCGCGCCGATCATCGGGTGGGCCAAGCCCGTGCCCGTCGATCCGCACAATCTGAAGCGCCCGCGCCAGGACTTCCTCTACATCGCGGCCGCCGGCCCGGCCAGCAACATCGTGCTCGCGGTGATCGCGTCCGTGGTGATGAGCGTGGCTCCGGTGACGCCGATCGACGTCGCCGGCGTATCGGTCCCGGTGTGGGCGATCGCCGGCGCGGCGTTCGACATCAACATCCTGCTGGCCGTCTTCAACATGGTGCCGATACCGCCCCTCGACGGCGGCAACGTGCTGGCCGGCCTGCTGCCCGAGGCCCTCGCGGAGCCGTTCGATCGGCTCCTCCGCCCATGGGGCTTCGTGCTGCTGTACGCGCTGCTCCTCACCGGCGTGCTCGGCGACATCATCATGCCGGCTCACGCGGCGCTCTCGGAGCTCCTGATACTGTGAAGCCACGAGTCGTCTCGGGCATGCGGCCGACGGGCAGGCTCCACCTGGGCCATCTGGCGGGGGCGCTGGGCAACTGGGCCGAGCTGCAGGCCGACTACGACTGCATGTACTTCGTGGCGGACTGGCACGCCTTGACCAGCGAGTACGCCGACACGTCGGGCCTCACGGAGTACGCCTGCGACAACGTCGCGGACTGGATCGCGGC
>JAPOYG010000463.1 GCA_026706755.1 Acidobacteriota bacterium | reverse complement strand
TGCGGCTCTTCGTCGCCGGCGTCGACGATCCCGACGGCGGCCTGCCGCCGATCGTCATGATCAACCCGGAGGTCGAGCCGATCGGCGTTGCGATCGAGGAGGACTGGGAGGGCTGCCTCAGCATCCCCGACATCCGGGGCCGGGTGCCCCGCCCCACCGACATCCGGGTCCGGGCGCTCGATCGACACGGGGCCCCGCAGCGGATGACCGCCCAGGGCTTCGCGGCCCGCGTCATCCAGCACGAGACCGACCACCTCGACGGGGTCCTCTTCTTCGACCGGATGGCCTCGTTCGACAGCCTCACCTTCCTCCAGGAGTACGAGCGCTTCTGGGACGAGGCGGACCGCGACAGATCGGCTCGTTGATTCCAGAGCCGTCGAGCGCGGACGCGCTGCACATACAGAAGGCGGCGAACGCCCGTCGCTCTCAAGGGGACCCAGACCGGCGCCGGCCGTTCACGGCCGCACACCACTGCCCCCGTGCTGGCCGGTGAGGTGGTCCGTGCCCACTCACTCGCCCGACTCTCGGCCGACCGGCGGATGTCCGGCCCCGCCACCGGACGTCGCGCGGCGGCGCTCGCTCCGCCGCTCCGCGTCCAGGCGTTCGAGTGCGACCTCGCCGTGGTCGACGAAGGTCATCGCGTCGGCGATGGCGGCGTGCCCCGCCCCTTCCGCGATGAGCCGGTGCATCCTCTGGCAGACGCGCCGGTAGGCCGGGTGCCCCTGGGGCGTGGTGCGGAGCTCCAGGACGTGCATTGCCTCGCGGGCGTTCATCCGCAGGTGGAAGCGGGTGCAGTAGGCCATCGACACCGCGTACTGGGCGACGAGCGGCGAGCAGGCGCGCGACGCTCGTTCGTGCAGATCGGCCGAGTCGGCCATGGCGCGGTCCCAGTCGGCGCGGGCGCCGACCGCGTCGACGTCGCCCGGCCGGACGCTGCCGTGCCGGACGGTCAGGTCCTGCCAGTCGATGGTGAGCATCCGGTGGCGCTGCAGGTCGCGGAAGGCGCCGTAGTCCGTCAGGACGTCGAAGCCGTACGTCGCATGCTCGAAGGCGCGCCCCGGCCGGTGGCGGCGGTTCTCGCGCTCGCCGACGCTGGCCCTGAGCACCCGGATGCGCTCTTCGACCGTCATCGCGCGGGCGGCGGCCAGGAGCCGGTCGTAGGTCAGCCCCGACGCGGGATAGAGCGCCGCCGCGACGACCTTGACCTCGCCCTCCGGATCGAAGTCGGTCAGCACCACGCCGTCCGCCGGAACGGAGGCATCGGCGCCGCAGTCCTCGGCCATCTTCGTCGCCAGGGCCGCCGCCAGACTTCGGGAGTCGGCGTTGCGACGGCGGAGATAGTCGCGCCATCGCCCGCCGCGATCCTCCCGGTCGACGCGCTCGAGGAAGGCGGGGATGACCTTGCGGAGCTCCGCCAGCATCAGCCCCGCCAACTCGCGGCTCTCGGCCAGTTCGTGGGCCTGCATCCGGAGCAGGAGCGCCTCGTACGCCTGCCCGGAGCCGTAGATCCCGACGTTGGATCGCGTGGCCGCGGGCAGCAGGCCGCGCAGGGCGTCGAGCGCCTTGGCGCGAATGACGGACCGGTGGACCCCTTCCGAGTCTCCCGCCGCGCGCGGATGGCGACGGCGGTAGTACGCCTGGAGCGGCTCGATCCAGCGGGCATAGGTCGCGAACGCCCGGTCGAGTGTCTCGACGAAGCGCGCCCGCAGCGCGGGGTCGTCGATCTCCGCGGGCACGACGTACGGCCAGTTCCCCCCCGGACGGGCCGTCAGGGGCACGTAGCGCGTCGACTGCTCCAGGTAGGCCATCAGCCGGCCCCGCTCGACGATCTTGGTTGCGACGTTGGAGATGCCCTCGCAGGCCAGGTGGGCGCCGCCGAGCTGCGCCACCGAGTCGTCGCCGTACTCGGCGAGAATGCGGCTGTACAGCCGATGGGCCCGCCCTTGTCCGGGACCGGTCTCGGAGGGCGGAAGCGGCAGCATCCCCTGCACCCCGCCCGCTTCGTTCGCGCCCCCCGTGGCCGGCGCGCCGACGCCGGGACGCTGCCCCTCCCCGAGGAACTCGTCGAGGAAGAGCCGGCGGGCCGACTTCGCGGAGCGGGAGTAGCGCGCGAAGAGCGCCCCCTTGACCGCCTCCGGAAGGTTCGTCAGCACGAAAACGGGGAGGTCGGTGTTGCCGAAGTACGGGGCCAGCGCCGACGCCTCCTCCGGCGTGAAGGCCTCGGCGGCGGCGAGGGCGGAAGACACGCGCGATCATATGATGACGGCGCGGCCGGGGCACTGCGGGCCCCACCCCGTGCGAGGAGCTCGCGGTGGCAGTGTTGATTCCAGGCTTCAACCCGGGCGTCTTCACCGGCGACGGCAACAACACGTGGCTGATCCCGGGCCGGGAACCTGCGCTGATCGATGCGGCCACCGGCGCCGGCCGTCACCTGGCCGGCCTGCGGGACGCGCTCGGGCCGGCCCCGCTCGCGCGCGTGCTGGTGACCCACGGGCACCCCGACCACGCGTCGGGGGCGTCGGCGATCGCCGCCGAGTGGCCCGGCGCGACCTTCGCGAAGATGCCGGACGACGGCGACCAGCGCTACCCCGTCGACTGGCGGCCGCTCGCGGACGGCGATCTGGTTCCGGCCGGCAGCGGCGACCTGCGCGTTCTCCACACCCCCGGCCACGCACGGGACCACATCTGCTTCCTCGACGAGGCGGCCGACACGCTGTACAGCGGCGATCTGCTCGTGTCCGGCAGCAGCGTCGTCATTCCGGCGAGCGCCGGGGGGAGCCTGGCGGACTACCTTGCGTCGCTCGCACGCGTCCGTGCGCTGCGCCCGGCGCGCGTCCTCCCCGGCCACGGCCCCGAGATTCGAGACGTCGTGGCGCTGATCGACCACTACGTGGCCCATCGCTCGCACCGGGACGAGCAGATCCTCGACGCGCTGGCCGCCGGTCCGGCAACGCGCGAGTCGCTGGTGGCGAAGGTGTACGTCGGCCTCGCGGAGGCCCTCGTGCGCGCCGCGGGCGAGAGCGTCCTCGCGCACCTTGTGAAGCTGGAGATGGAGGGCCGCGTGCGCCGGCGCCCGGGGGAAGATGGCGAATGGGAGGCAGTTTGAGGGGCCACCGGGGATGAGGCGTCCTCTGGGCCCGGCAGGTGCGAGGCGTCCGTTGCGCCCTGAGCCTGCCCTGCGTGGCGCGCCCGCCTGCCGATACGGACGCCTACGAGCGGCAGAGCGTGGCCAGGGCATCGAGGTCCAGCTCCGCGAGCCGCGGAACGATGAGCGCCGCGCCGGGCAGATCCTGTGCGCCGTACGACGTCGTGACGCCGACGCACGGCAGCCCGGCCGCGGTGGCCGCCTCGATCCCCCACCGGGAGTCCTCGATCGCCACGAAGCCCGACGGCGACGGCGGCCGGCCGAGCTCCACGCAGAGCAGCTCCACGGCTTGGTTGTACGAGTCCGGCGCCGGCTTGGACCGCTCGACGTCGTCCGCGGCGACGATCGCCGAGAAGTGACCCCGGAGCCCCGCTCCCACGAGGATGGCCTCGATCTCCCCGTGCAGCGCCCCGGACGCGATGCCCAGGATGGCATCCGCCGCGAGACGCTCGATGCACCGGGGGGCGTCAGGGAACACGACCTGCCCTGCCCCGACGAGGTCGTCGTACCGGCGCCCCTTCGCCGCGACCATGCGCGCGAGCTCCCCCGGCGCGAGGCGACGCCCGTGGTCGGCAGCCACTGCAGTGAAGACCCCGGCGTCGTCGTAGCCGAGGTAGCGCGCGTCGTACGCCTCGTCCGTCAACGTCAGAGGACCGCCGGAGAGCACCTGCTGGAACGCCCGCAGGTGCAGCCGCTCGGTGTCCGCGATGACGCCGTCGAAGT
>JAPOYG010000383.1 GCA_026706755.1 Acidobacteriota bacterium | reverse complement strand
GGACTGCTCCCCGCAGAAGAACTCAGCGACGAGTACGCACCCGACGACGGGACGGTGAAGGGAGACCGTGGCCCAGGGTCGACTGCCATCCGGAGCCTGCTCGCGGGGGCATGCGCGGGCTGGAAGCAGCCGCCCGACAGCGCCGAGTTCTACGAAGCGATGCGGACCGAGCAACCGAACAGGCGCCAGAGAACGATCGCCGCGGTGCTGATCGCCGAGGGAACGGCGAACGATGCCCTGCTGGCCTACCTGCAGGGCGCGTTCACCTGGCGTCAGCTTGGAAGGATGATGCACCGTCGAGGGCTCTACAGCGGCCGGCTGGCGCGCTACGTGAACCAGCACAGGGTACGAAGATGAAGCTGCCCGAGCCGGTACGACGGGCGTGGGTCGGGCACCGCGAGACGTTGCTGCGAACCGCCGGAGAGAAGGCGGGGGGCAGCGCCCGCGACGTCTGGAGTTGGCGCTGGCTGGACGACCTGGGGCGGGACCTGCACCATGCCGCCCGCGGCCTCGGGCGGAGTCCCGGGTTCGCGGCCACCGCCGCGCTCATTCTCGCGTTGGGCATCGGCGCGAACACCGCGATGTTCAGCATCGCCTACGGCCTCCTGCTCCGGCCGCTGCCGTATCCGGACGCCGCCGCGATCGTGCGGGTGGGGTACCGGAGCGCCGCGCAGCCCGGGATCGGGTGGCTCACCAACCGCACCCTGCCGCGGCTCCAGCAGGAAGCGGTCTCCTTCGAGCACGTCGCGGCCTATGCGTCGCGCAATGTCGTCTGGAATGGTCCGGATGGCCCCGTCACCCTGCGCGGAGCGATGGTCTCGCCGTCGCTCTTCCCGCTCCTGCGGGCGACGCCCCGTCTCGGCCGGCTCCTTGCGGCGGAGGATGCACGCGAGGGCGCACCGCGGGTCGTCCTCCTGAGCCACAGCGCCTGGACCAACCGGTTCGCGTCGGACCCGGACATCGCGGGCGCGCCGATCGAGCTGGACGGCGAGGCCTACACCGTGGCCGGCGTGCTCGCCGAGGGGTTCGCGTTCCCGAGCCCCGAGGAGGAGGTCTGGACGCCGATGGTCATGTGGTCCGCCGCCCCGGTTCCGGATGCGGAGGGCCGCACCCTCACCATCTCGTTCGCTTTCTCGGCGCTCGGGCGCCTTCGCCGCGGCGTCTCCCCGGAGCAGGCCGCGGCCGAGGTCGACACCCTGCTGCGCCCGCCGGACACAGGCGACAGTGGGCCCGGCGAGGGTCGACCGCCGGATCGCTCCCGCGACTTCGTGGCGCGCGTGGTCCCCCTGCAAGAGGAAATGATGCGCGAGCACCGACCGGCGCTGCAGGTGCTGAGCGCTGCGGCGGTCCTCGTGCTGCTGATCGCCTGCGTCAACGTGGCCGGGCTGCTGCTCGCGCGCGGGGTCGCGCGGCAGCGCGAGCTGGCCGTGCGCGGCGCCCTCGGCGCGGGGCGCGGGCGCATCGCCCGCGAGCTCCTCACCGAGAGCGTGGTGCTCGGCGCGGGCGGCGGGGCGCTGGGCCTGGCAACGGCGGCAGTGGTCCTCCGGGCCGTGCCGGCGCTGGCCCCGCCGGACCTCCCGCGCCTCCACGAGGTTGACGTGGACGGCGCGGTGCTCGCGTTCACCGCGCTGGTGTCGGTGCTGGCGGGGCTGGCCGTCGGCGCGGTGCCGGCGTTCCAGTGGTCGCGGCTCCCGCTGGTGCGCATCCTCAACGAGGGCAATGCGCGGGCCGCCGGCGGCTTCCGCCTCCTGCGGGCGAACCGCGCGCGGGCGGTGCTCGCGACGGTTCAGGTCGCGCTCGCCATCGTGCTGCTGATCGGCGCCGGCCTCCTGCTCCGCAGCTTCGTGCAGCTCGTCTCCGTCGATCCGGGATACGACCCGGCCAACGTGCTCACGGCTCGAGTCGGCAACCCCGGCATCGACAACGCGTTCCTCGCCGGACCCATGACCCTCGCGGCGATGGCCGAGCGCAGGGCGTCGAGCCGGCGCTTCTACGCCGCGCTGCGGGACCGGTTGACCGAGATGGAGCGGCTGCCGGCCATCGAGGCGGCCGGAGTCTCATCGGGCCTCCCGTTCGGCGGCAGGAGCGAGGTGGCACGCGTGCGCGTCGCCGGCCGGCCCGAGCCGGCCGACGGCGTCGAGCTGCCGGAAGTGCGGGTGCAGACGGTCGGTTCCGGCTACTTTCGGACGATGCGGCTGCGCCTCCTGAGCGGCCGTACCCTCACCCGGCTCGATGCGGCGGGGGCCCCGCGGGCCGTGGTGGTGAACGAGACGCTCGTTCGTGAGCACCTCGACCGGGCCCCCGCGATTGGCCAGCGCCTGCTGTTCGGTCGGGACGACGAACCCTGGACCGTGGTCGGGGTCGTCGCCGACGTCGAGTACCAGGATCTGGCGGCGACCGGCTCCACGGGGGAGCTCTACGTGTCCGTGTCCCAGAGCGAGACGGCCTCGGTCATGAACCTGAACGACCCGTTCGTCTCCGTACGCGCGAACGGGGATCCCGTCGCGAGCCTCCCCTTCCTGCGTGAAGCGGTCGCCGACGTGCATCCGCGCGCGCCGCTCGACGACGTGAGGACGATGGACGCGCGCCTGTCGGCCGCCGTCGCCCAGCCGCGCGTGTACTCGCTCTTCGTCGCGTCCTTCGCCGCGCTCGCCCTGTTCGTCGCGGCGGCCGGGCTCTACGGCCTGCTCAGCCGAACCGTGTCCGAGCGGCAGCGGGAGATCGGGGTCCGGATGGCCCTCGGCGCGCAGCGCTACGACGTGCTTGCGCTCGTCGTCCGCCAGGGGGCTGGGCTCGTCGCGGTCGGAACCGTCCTCGGCCTGCTGGTAGCCGCCGCCTCCGCTCGTCTCCTGGAGAGCCTGCTGTTCGGTGTCGCCGCCGTCGACCCCCTGACCTTCCTGGCCGCCCCGCTCGTGCTGGCCGGCGTGGCCCTGGTCGCCTGTTGGCTGCCGGGACGTCGGGCGGCCCGAATGAACCCGATGGACGCCCTGCGGGCAGAGTAGCCTGCTCGTCGACCCCACCCGGCGAGAGGACCCGACGTGAGCCTTGACTGTCTATGGGAAGCGAGGATACGCTGTCCCATAGACAGTCAAGGCATATGCGGGCGCGAACGGACTGTCAGGGAGTGTGACCCGGATGACCAGTCGGAATCCCGAGATGTTGCGCGGTACGGTCGAGCTGCTGATCCTGACCACGCTCAGTCGCGGCCGCCTCCACGGATTCGGCATCGCGCGCTGGCTGGAGGCGGCGTCGGGCGATGAGCTGCAACTGGAGGAGGGCTCCCTCTACCCGGCGCTGCACCGCATGGAACGACGCGGCTGGCTCGATTCGGAGTGGGGGATATCGGAACGCAACCGGCAGGTGAAGCTCTACCGGTTGACGCCGCGGGGCAGGGCCCGGCTCCGCAGCGAGACCGAGGGCTGGACGGCGTTCGCCGCGGCGATCGGCAGGGTGCTGCAGGCCGCGGAGGTGGGCTGATGGCGCGCACACCGATGTGGCGGCGCCATCTCCGGTTCTGGGGATCGGACGTACGGGCCGACGTCGACGCGGAGCTCGCGTTCCACGTCGATGAGCTCGTCGACCGTCTGGTGCAGGAAGGGCGCGACCCGGTCGACGCGAGGGCGGAGGCCGCGCGGCGCTTCGGCGACTACGCGCGCATCCAGGCCACCTGCGTCGCCATCGACCGCGGGCGGGAGCGGCGGCGGCGCTGGCTGCAGCTCCTGGCGGATCTCTGGCAGGACCTGCGTCTGGGCGTTCGCATGCTTGCCAGAAGCCCCGGCTTCACCGTTTCGGGCGTCGTCGTCCTCGGGCTGGGTCTCGGCGCCGCAACGGCAATGGCCAGCGTCGTCAACGCCCTGTTCCTCCGGCCGCTGCCGTTTCCGGAGCCGGGCCGGATCGTGAAC
>JAPOYG010000380.1 GCA_026706755.1 Acidobacteriota bacterium | reverse complement strand
GGCGACCGCTCGTGGTCGTCTCCAACCGCGAGCCCTACCAGCATTCGCGCACGCCGGACGGCCGCATCACCTGGGCGCCGACGACCGGCGGCGTGGCGGTGGCGCTCGACGCGCTCATGCGGGAGCGGGGCGGCGTCTGGATCGCCCACGGATCGGGCAACGCCGACCGGGACGTCGTCGACGCCGGGGACCGCGTGACGGTGCCGCCCGACGTCCCGGGCTACGTGCTCCGCCGCATCTGGCTCTCCCCCGAACAGGCATCGCAGTACTACGAGGGCTTCGCGAACGAGGGGCTGTGGCCCCTGTGCCACGAGGCTCACGTGCGGCCCATCTTCCGCTCGCCCGATTGGGCGGCCTACCAGGCGGTCAACCGCCGCTTCGCCGAGGTCATCGCCTCGGAGCTTCCGGACCGCTCCGCGCCCGTGTTCATCCAGGACTACCACCTGGCCCTGGTCGGCGCGGAGCTGCGCCATCGCGAGCCGGGCATCAAGACGGCCCTGTTCTGGCATATCCCCTGGCCGAGCCCCGACCGGCTGCGCATCTGCCCCTGGCGCCGGGACCTCATCGCCGGCCTGCTCGGGAACGACCTGATCGCGTTTCAGATCGACCGCGACCGGCGCAACTTCCTGGCCGCCGCGCGCGAAGCGCTCGCCCTCGAGGTGACGCGCAACACCGTTCGCATCGGCAACCGCATCGTCGCCGTGAAGGCGGTTCCCATCGGCGTCGACTACGACCGCATACAGCAGATCGCCCGCGACCCGGCGGGCGAGGCCGAGGTGGCGCGACTCCGGCACGAGCTCGGACTCGACACCCCGATCATCGGCGTCGGCGTCGACCGGCTCGACTACACCAAGGGCGTGCTCGAGCGGCTCGACGCCCTCGAGCTGCTGCTCGAGCGCCGGCCCGATCTGCGCGACCGGATGACGTTCGTTCAGATCGGCGTCCCGTCCCGCTCGACCCTGCCGAGCTACGTCGACGTGGTCGAGGCGATCGACCGCAAGGTGGCCGACATCAACGCGCGCCACGGCTCCGGCCGGGGCACGATCCGCTACCGCAAGTCGGCGCTCCGCATCCGGCGGCTCGTCGCCCTGTACCGCCTGGCCAGCTTCTGCGTCGTCAGCTCGCTCCACGACGGCATGAACCTCGTGGCGAAGGAGTTCGTGGCGGCGCGCGAGGACGAGGGCGGCGTCCTCGTCCTCAGCGAGATGGCCGGCGCCGCGCAGCAGCTCCACGACGCGCTGCTCATCAACCCGTACGACGTGGAGGGCTTCGCCTCGGCCCTCGAGCGGGCGATCGACATGCCGGCCGACGAGCGGCGCCGGCGGATGCACGCCATGCGTCGCGTCGTCGCCGGCCGCAACGTCTTCGGCTGGGCGTCGGACATCCTCGAGGGACTCGCGCGCCTCAACCCGCGGTCGCTGCCGCCGGTCCCGGGCCGTGCGCCGGGCGGCGTCGAGCGCAAGAGCGTCACCCGCGCCCGGCTGCCCAGCGGCGTCAAGCCCCCGTAAGGAGTGCTAGACTGCCGGCATGGCGGGCGACGGCGTCAGCCGACTGCTCTCGCACAGCATGCGCGCGTACTACCTGCCGCTGGCGGCGGGGGTGCTGCTGGCTTCCAGCGCGTTCATGCCGTGGACGCTCGTCGGCGACCAGCGGCTGGGAGGCGTGCCCGACGTCCCCGGCCTGTGGGTGCTCGGGCTAGGCGTGCTTGCGGTCGTGCTGGCCGGACTGAGCGTGCTGACGCGCAAGAACTCCCGGCATCCCCTGCTGCTGGTGGGCCTGACCGCCTTCGGCATCGTGCTGGTCACCGAGCGCCTCATGGAGCGGTCAGTGGCCGACCAGCTCTGGGCCCGCTCGCAGGCCCGCGCCATCGTGGCGGGCGAGCAGGGGCCGGTTCGGCGCCCGGACCCGTCCATGGCTCCGGGTGCCTACCTGGGATTGAGCGCGGCCTCGGTCATCGCCCTCTTCGGAATGACGATCGTCATCAAGCGCGTCGCCAGGCCCTACGCCGAACCGGACGACGACGACGCCTGACCGGCGGCCGACCCCGGCGCCACTTGCCCGATGCGCATCACCGTTGCCCACAGCCCCGACTCCGACGACGCCTTCATGTTCTACGGCTTCGCCTGTGGAGCGGTCACGGCGGAGGAATTCGAGATCGACCAGGTCCTGGCCGACATCGAGAGCCTGAACCGGGCCGCGTTCGACGGCACGTACGAAGTGACGGCGGTCTCGTTCCACGCCTACGCGCACCTGTTCGACCGCTACGCGCTGCTCCCGCACGGGGCCAGCATGGGCGACCGCTACGGACCGATCGTCGTCGCCCGGCCCGACGGACCGCCATCGCTCGAAGGCGCCACGGTGGCCATCCCGGGCGAGCTGACCACCGCGCATCTCGCGCTGCAGCTCTTCCATCCCGGCGTCGCCTGCCGGGTGATGCCCTTCGACGTCATCCAGCCGGCAGTGGTCGACGGCTCCGTGGAAGCCGGTCTCCTCATCCACGAGGGGCAGTTGACGTACCGCGACGACGGCCTGCGCTGCCTCGCGGACCTGGGCGTCTGGTGGGCCGACCGGACCGGCGGCCTTCCGCTCCCGCTCGGCTGCAACGTCATCCGGCGCGACCTCGGCCCCGACACCATGCGGGCGGTGTCGCGGCTGCTGCGCGCGAGCATCGCGCATGCGCTCGAGAACCGCACCGACGCCGTCGCCTACGCGCTCGACTTCGGACGGGGCCTCGACCCGGAACGGACCGACCGGTTCGTCGGCATGTACGTGAACGATCTGACGCTCGACTACGGCGACCGCGGCCGCGCCGCGGTGGAGCGGCTGTTCGCCGAAGCCCGTGATCGGCAACTGATCCCCCGCCCCGTGCGGGTCGACTTCGTCGACTAGCCAGGAGCCATCGATGTACGCACGGTTGCGAGCGGGCGGGCTTGGCGAGGTCGCGGCCAAGCTCGACGAAGGAATGCGGCTGGATCTCGACGACGGGCTTCGCCTGTTCGAGGCGCCCGACCTGCTCGGCGTCGGCTGGCTGGCGAACCGCGAGCGAGAGAGGCGCCATCGCGGGGACACCTTCTTCAACCACAACATCCGGCTGGAAGCGACCAACGTCTGCGTGGCGAGCTGTCTGTTCTGCGCTTTCGCGCGCCTGCAGCCGGGCGACGACGGCGCCTACGCGATGAGCCTGGAGCAGGCCTGGGGCAAGCTCCGCGAACGGGCCGGGCAGGCGCTGACCGAGGTGCACGTGGTCAACGGGCTGCACCCCGACCTGCCGTGGGACTACTACCTGGAGCTGCTGCGCGGATTCAAGCGGATCCGGCCGGACATCCATCTGAAGTGCTTCACGGCGGTCGAGATCGCCTTCTTCTCCGAGCTCTACGGCAAGACCGACGAGCAGGTGCTGCGCGAGCTGATGGACGCCGGGCTCGACTCGCTCCCCGGCGGCGGGGCGGAGGTGTTCGCGGAGCGCGTGCGGCGCAAGATCTGTCACGACAAGGCGGACGCCGACCGCTACCTGGCGATTCATCGCCTGGCCCACCGGCTCGGCATGCCGTCGAACGTCACCATGCTCTACGGCCACATCGAGACGCACGAGGAGCGCGTCGACCACATGCTGCGCGCCCGCGCGCTGCAGGACGAGACCGAGGGCTTCCAGGCCTTCATCCCGCTGGCCTTCCATCCCGACAACAACCGGATGGAGAAGCTGCCGCCGCCCACCGCCGCCGACACCTTGCGCGTCCACGCCGTCGCCCGGCTCATGCTCGACAACGTGCCGCACATCAAGGCCTTCTGGATCGCGACCGGTGTGGAGGTGGCGCAGACCTCGCTCTGGTTCGGCGTGGACGACCTCGATGGCACCGTGCAGGAGGAGCGCATCTACCACATGGCGGGCGCGCCGACCCCGGAGGCGATGACCCCGGA
>JAPOYG010000669.1 GCA_026706755.1 Acidobacteriota bacterium | reverse complement strand
GACCATGCCCCCCAGATGAAGTACTGGAGGAACATCATCGTCGAGAGCCGAAAGCGCACGCTTGCGGTCATCGGAGGGGCGGACGGGTCATTCGAGCTCCCGGATCCGGATGTCGCGGAAGCGCACGGGATCGCCGTGGTCCTGGATCGCGATGCGGCCGCGGCGCACGCGCCCGTAGCTCGGAAGGTCTGCGAACTTGCTCGCGGCAACGCGCGTCTGCCAGTCGGCGCTGTCGAGCTCGTAGGCCAGCAGGTGCGTATCGTTCATCCAGTGCTCGACCCGGCCCCGCTCGACGATGAGCCTCGACCGATTCCACTCGCCAACGGGGCGCGTGACGTCGCGGGCCGGAGGATGCACGGCGTAGTTGCTGCCGGCCGAGGTGATCGGCGCCTCGCCGTCGAGGTGCCCGGCGTTGTGGAGAATCTGGTACTCCGGGCCGCTGAACCAGACCGGGCCGTCGATCTCCTCCGTCACCCCGAAGAAGACCCCGCTGTTGCCGCCCGCCTCGACCTGCCATTCGAAGCGGAGCTCGAAGCTCTCGAACTCGTCGACGGTGACGATGTCGCCCCCCGGGCCGACCCGGGCGAGCGTGCCGTCCACGATCTGCCAGCCGTCCGGCAGCGCGTCCCGCTTGTAGCCGCGCCACGCCGCCGTGGACGTCCCGTCGAAGAGCGGCCGCCAGGCACCCGCAGCCCGGCCGTCCCCGACGCCGAGCACGTCCTTGCAGTAGTCGAGACAGCGGCCGAGCTCGGTCAGCGTGTCGCCGCCCGCGTACTCGTACTCGATGTTCGCAGGGATGTCCCAGCCCTCGTCGCGCAGCAGCAGCAACGTCTCCCGGATCGGCGTGTCGCCCTCGCCCCAGGGGGTGTTCGGGCCCTGGTCGCGGCGCCGGTCCTTGAGGTGGATGGTGACGATGCGCTCGTGGTTGGCCCGGAGGTAGGCCAGCGGATCGTGGTTGGCCGCCACCATGTGGCCGATGTCGAGGTTGACCGCGATCGGGGCCGAGCCGCCGAGCTGGATCGCCTTCTCGAAGTCGTCGGGGGTCGCGAACTCGTTCGGATCGATGCGCGAGTGGTTGTGCATCGCCACCGGCATCCCGAAGCGCTCGGCGTAGCGGGCGATGCGCGGCACGCTGTTCATCTGCGCCGAGGCCGTGATGGCCGGGGCCCCGAGCGCCGCCGCCATCTCGAAGCCGCGCGCGATCTCGGCGTCCGAGAAGTGGTCCTTGAAGCTCAGGTTGTAGGCGCTCAGGCCGATGCCGGCCTCCTCCAAACGGGCGCCGATCTCCGTGAAGTGGTCCAGCGGGACCGTCGTCCGCCAGCGCCGCAGCCGCTCCCGGTTCTCGGGCCGGCGGAGCTCCCGCGGCTCGACGTGGAACTCCCACAGCTCGCAGCTCGTGATCCCGAGCTGCTGCATCGCCGCGATCCCCTCGTCGAGGGTCATGTCCCGGAAGCTGAAGCTCTGGAGGCCGATGAGGACGCCGTCGAAGCGGGACTCGGCCGCCGCCAGTGTCCCTACGGGGGCGGCCCCGCGGGCAGGGCCGGGAAGGACGCCGGCCGCGGCCGCGGTCAGACCGCCGAGGGTCAGTCGGTGCCATTCGCGTCGCGTGAGCTGCGTCACAGGATCCTCCAGGCTCGTCGACCGCGGGCCAGTATGCTCGATTGCCGGGGGCCGGGCAACCGCCGCCACAGCGGTGTTCGGGGTCGCCTTGACGCTCCCCGGTGGCAGCCCGGCGCGCCGCGCTTCGATGCGAGGACCTGGGGTCCGGTCTGCGAGGCGTCCCGATTCCGCCGGCCCGGGCGGCCGGCGGCTCAACCGGTCCGCAGCGGCGGGTCGGCCAGCTTGACCATCAGCTTGCCCGTGTTCCCGCCCCGGAACAGGTCGAGGAAGGTCCCGGGAATGCTCTCGAACCCCTCCCGAATGTCCTCGTGGGAGCGGAGGGCGCCGGTGGCGAGCCAGGCGGAGAGCTGGCGGCGCGCCTCCTTGAAGCGGGGGGCGTAGTCCGGCACGAGGAACCCCTCCATGCGGATGCGCCGCGTGATCAGCCGGAACAGGTTCGCGGGGCCCGGTTGCGGCGCGCCCGCGTTGTAGCCGGAGATCATGCCGCAGACGGCGATGCGCCCCCAGCGGTTCATGCGATCGAGCAGTACGCCGAGCGTCGACCCGCCGACGTTGTCGAAATAGACATCGACGCCGCCGGGGCAGAGCTCGTCGAGGCGAGCGCCGACGTCCTCCGCCTTGTAGTCGATGGCCCCGTCGAGCCCGAGATCGTCCGTGAGCCAGCCGCACTTGCCGGCGCCGCCGGCGATGCCAATCACGCGGCACTGCAGGATCTTGCCGATCTGCGCCGCCACCGACCCGGTTGCGCCGGCAGCGCCGGAGACGACGACCGTCTCCCCCTCCTTGGGGCGGGCGATCTCGCGCATCCCGAAATACGCCGTGAGCCCCGTACCGCCGAGCGTGCCGAGGTACGTCGGCAGCGCATGCACGGGCTCGAAGGTCTGGAGCGGCGCGGGCCCCCTTCCGTCGGTCAGGCAGTAGTCCTGCCAGCCGAGAAGGCCCGACACGAAGTCGCCGGGTCGGAAATCGTCGTGGCGCGATTCGACCACCTGCCCGAGGCCGCCCGAGGGCATCACCGAGCCGAGCGGGATCGGCGCCACGTAGTCGGGATCCTCGGTCATCCAGCCCCGCATCGCCGGATCGACGGAGAGGTAGAGCGTGCGGACCAGGAGCCGGCCGTCGGCAACCGCCGGGCGGGGTTCGTCGCCCCGCTCGAAGTTCGACTCCGCCGCCATGCCCTGCGGCCGCGACACGAGCAGCCACCGCCGATTGGTTTCGGTCGTCATCGCGCTCTGCCCCCCGAGGTCAAGAGAATAGTCCACCGTTCGTCGCCGCTCTCGACCGGAGCCACCTGACCCCCACGCGACAGTTCCGTATGATGGGCGGGCGCACCGCGGATCTGCCCACCCTCGGCGGGAGGAGGATCTCGACATGCACCGCAGGGACCGCACGCCGTTCGCCGCGCTCGTGCTCGCCATCGCGCTCCCGGCCGCGGCACCGGCCGTGGCGGCCGCGCAGGAGGCGGCCTCCGATTTCGTTCCGGTGACCGACGAGATGCTGCAGAATCCGGCGCCGGAAGACTGGCTGATGTGGCGCCGGACGCTCGACGGGTGGGGCTACAGCCCCCTCGACCGGATCGACCGCGACAACGTGGCCGACCTCCGCATGGTCTGGACCCGCGCGCTCGGCCCGGGCACGCAGCAGGGAACGCCGCTCGCCTACGGCGGCGTCCTCTACATGCCCAACCCCCGCGACGTCGTCCAGGCGCTCGACGCGGTCACGGGCGACCTCCTCTGGGAGTACCGCCGCGAGCGGCCCGACGACCTCGAAGAGTACCTGTTGCCCGGCCTGAGCGACCACAACCGCAACCTCGCCATCTACGGCACGACGATCATCGACACCAGCTCCGACGACTACGTGTTCGCCCTCGACGCAGCCACCGGCCGGCTCGCCTGGGAGACCGAGATCCTCGACTACCAGGTCCACCCGGCCCACCAGACGTCAGGGCCGATCGTCGCGAACGGGAAGATCTTCTCCGGGCGCGGCTGCCTGCCGGCCGGCGGGCCCGACGCCTGCGTCATCACCGCCCACGATGCCGTGACGGGGGAGGAGCTTTGGCGGCGGCGGACGATCCCGGCCCCCGGCGAGCCCGGCGACGAGACCTGGGGCGGCGTCCCGTTCGAGGAGCGGCGCCACGTCGGCACCTGGATGGTCCCGAGCTACGACCCGGATCTCGACCTCGTCTACATCGGGACCTCGGTCACCTCCCCGGCGCCGAAGTTCATGCTCGGCGGGATCGCCAACAAGCACCTCTACCACAACTCCACCCTCGCCCTCGACGGCGACACGGGAGAGATCCGCTGGTACTGGGTG
>JAPOYG010000497.1:2479-3939 GCA_026706755.1 Acidobacteriota bacterium | reverse complement strand
AGCCGGCGTCGCGGACTTTCCAGCGTCCGCCGCACAAGCACTCGATCAGCAGACTGTCGCTGATCCTCTCCCGCACAATGCCGCTCATGCCCTCGTGATCGGCCGGAAGCCGAAGAGCGTTCAGCGGAAGCTGCGGAACGCGGCGAGCTTCACCTCGCGGGAGCAGATCCTCTCGTATCGCTAGTGTCCTGAGCCGTTAATTCGTTGTAGATGTGCGGCGAGAGTTTCGAGGATGTCGTCGGCGCTCTTGTGCCAGGTGAAGGGTTTGGGGTCTTGGTTCCAGTGGCCGATCCAGGCGTTGATGGCGTCTTGGAGGTCCCGCACCGAGGTGTGGGCGCTTCGGTGGAGCCATTCGGCGGTGAGCTCGGCGAACCAGCGTTCGACGAGGTTCATCCAGGAGCTGTAGGTGGGCGTGAAGTGGAAGCTGAAGCGGGGGTGGCGCAGGAGCCAGCGCTGGATCGTCGGGGCCTTGTGGGTGGAGACGTTGTCCAGGACGATGTGCACGTCGAGGCAGTCGGGGACCTCGCGGTCGATGAGGTTCAGGAACCCGCGGAACTCCTCGCTGCGGCGGCGCGCCGTCATCGTCGAGATCACCCTGCCGGAGGCGGCGTCGAGGGCGGCGTAGAGGTCAGTGGTCCCGCAGCGGCGGTAGTCGTGGCCGCGCCGCTGCGGCGCGCCGAAGGCCAGCGGCAGCGTCGGCGCCGTGCGGTCCAGGGCCCGGGCCTGGGTCTTCTCGTCCACGCAGAGCACCGCCGCGGCCTCCGGCGGATTCAGGTACAGGCCGACGACGTCGCGCACCTTGTCGATGAACTGCGGGTCCGGGGACACCTTGAAGGACCCGAGGCGGTGCGGCCTGAGGCCGAAGGCCCGCCAGATCCGGCTGACCGACCGCTGCGACATGCCCATCTCGGCGGCCATCGACCGCGTCGACCAGTGCGTCGCCCCCGGCGGGGCCTCCTCGAGGGTCCGCACCAGCACCGCCTCGACCTGCTCGTCGCTGATCGCGCGCGGCCGGCCCGGCCGCGGCTCGTCCACCAGCCCGTCCAGGCGCCGCTCGGCGAACCGGCCCCGCCACTTGGCCACCGTCGCCGCGCAACACCCCAGGCGCCCCGCGATCGCTCTGTTCGTCTCGCCGTCGGCCGCCGCCAGCACGACCCGGCACCGCAACGCCAACGCCTGCGACGAAGACGGCCGCCGCGCCCAACGCTCCAACGTCTCCCGCTCCTGCCCGTCGAGCGCCACCGGCACCGCCGGCCTTCCGCGCCTACGAGTCTCCTGAATCTGGGACATGATCGTCTCCGATCACCGCCCACTCGCCGCCAACACCATAACCCACAACCCCCCAACACCAACGAACTAACGGCTCAGGACACTAGCTGAGCTTCTATGTCAAGAATGGGGCGGGCTCGGCGTTGGTGAGGTCGTTGTGGAGGTGGGTCCAGACGCGGTCTGAGATGCGT
>JAPOYG010000497.1:0-2407 GCA_026706755.1 Acidobacteriota bacterium | reverse complement strand
AGGCAGCGCTCGTAGTAGCGGCGTCCCTCGGTGCCGGGTCGGGAGATCTGGGCGATGGCGGCGATGTGTAGGGCTTTAACCCTGATTGTTCACGGGTTGTTTGGTGGTGGGGGTGCGCGTCCGCGGAAAAGCCTCTCTGACGTGGGATGATGCGTGTGTGAGTGCACGTTTCGATCCCAAGGAGAGAGGCATTTCCGAGGTGAAACTCAGCAGTGTGGCGAATGCGCGTCTGGCAGGCGGCGGGGATCGGGTGGTTTGGGGCGCCGGGTTGTTCGCTTTGGGGGGTTTCGCGGACTGTGTGGGGTTGGCGGAGGCTTTGTCTGAGGCTGTGCGGCGCCGGGGCGGGGGGCGCGCGCCGGTCCATGACCGGGGCCGAGTGTTGACCCATGCGTTGTTGACGCTCGCCGGCGGCGGCGAGGCGTGCAGCGGCATCGAGCACCTGCGCGCGCAGCGGGAGTTGTTCCCCGGTGCAGCGTCGGACTCGACGCTGCACCGCACGGTCCGGGGGCTCGGCGCGGGCGGCGGCGGGACGCTGTCGGCGGCGGCGGGAGCGGTGCGGGAGCGCTTGTGGGGCGACGCCGAGCGCGGCGGGCCGCTGGTGCTCGACATCGACTCGACGCTGGTGGAGGTCCATTCGGAGAACAAGCAGGGCGCGGCGCCGAACTACAAGGGCGGCTATGGGTTCCATCCGATGATCTGCTCCACGGCGGGCGGGGAGCCGCTGTGGGTCAAGCAGCGGCCCGGCAACGCCGCCGCGAACAGCGTCTCGGATCATCTCGAAGTGCTCGACGCCGCGGTGGCGGCGCCGCCCGGAGCCGAAGCCGCGGGGCACCGCGAACACGACAGCGCGGACTCGGCGCGGCGCCCGCTGGTCGTGCGCGTCGACGCGGCGGGATGCTCGACGCGGATCGCCCGAGGCTGCCGGGACCGCACCATCGGCTATTTCGTCTCGGCGCGCGCCGCAGCGGGCGTCCAGGCAGCCATCGGCGCCGCCGTGGCGGACCCGGACCGGTGGCAGAGCGCGCAGCAGGGCGCCAAGCAGCGGCGGCGCAACCGCGCGCAGGTCGCGGACCTCGCGGACCTGGCGGACCTGTCGGGGTGGCCCGAAGGCACGCGGCTGGTGGTGCGCCGCGAACCGCTCCACCCCGGAGCCCAGCGCAGCCTGTTCGGCAGCGACCACTACCGCTACTGGGGGTTCTACACCGACCAGAGCGGAGAGCCGGCGCAGCTGGACCGCCTGATGCGCTCGCACGCCGACGTCGACAACGCAGTCCGCCGGCTCAAAGACAGCGGCCTCGCGCGCATGCCGTTCACCGACTGGGACGCGAACGCCGCATGGGCCGCTCTCTGCATGATCGGCCTCGCGCTCGTTCACTGGTTCCAGACCGCCCGCCTCACCGGCGCGCTGCGACGAGCGGCGCCCAAACGGCTCCGCCGCCAACTGTGGCACCTGCCCGCCATCGTGTGCTGCACCGGACGGCGAACCCTGCTGCGCCTTCCCGAACGCCACCCCGGCGCCCGAGCGCTCCTCGCCATCGCCCACCCCCTCTGAGCCCTGAACCGACCTCCGCCGGCACACGCCGCCCCCGGCGGCCCCGACCCCCCGCGCCCGCCCCGCGCCACACCCCAACAACCCGCCGACCGCGCCCCCCGCCAGCGCCACACAACCCCCCAACAACGACCCGACACCCCGACACCGCCCACAACAAGCCCTAAAATCCGACCCACAACCATCCACATGAACAATCAGGGTTAACGAGGCGGCGTTCGCTGAACTGGGATTCGCTCCGACGGTTGCCGGAAAGCCCGGCGAGCGTGATCTTTCCGCCAGTGTGATGGGCCAGCAGGTCGCCATGCCCGTCCTGATCTCGCCCACCGGCGTGCAGGCCGTGCATCCCGACGTCGAGGTGGCCGTCGCCCGCGCCGCCGCCCGGGGAACCGTCATGCGCCTCAGTGCCTTCGGCAGCAAGCCCATCGAGGAGGTCGTCGCCGCCAACCCGCGGACGATGTTCCAGGTCTACTGGTGCGGATCCCGCGACCGGATCCTGCAGCGACTCGAGCGCGCCCGGGCGGTGCTCATCGGTCGGGCCTACCTCTGGGGCCTGGCCGCGAACGGGCAGGCCGGCGTGGAGAACGTGCTCGACGTGCTCCAAGCCGGCATCGACTCGGCGCTGCTGGGGCTCGGCCGCGCCTCGATCGCCGAGCTCACCCCTGACGACGTCCTGATGCCGACCGGTTTCAGCGTCACCGCCGGCGCCTCGGAGTGAACCGCTCCCGATGTGCGATCACCCCTCGCCCCAGCAGCGGGGGCGTGCCGCCGAGGCTCGTCCGGGGTGGGCGGCGACCCGCTCGAGGGATCGGCGGCGTTCCGGGTCAGCGCCGGGTGGCCTCCAGGCGGGCCCGCATG
>JAPOYG010000654.1 GCA_026706755.1 Acidobacteriota bacterium | reverse complement strand
GAGTCTGCGCCGTAGAACGGCGTAGACTTCCTGGCGAGGGTTGGTTGGGCGGAAAGCGGAACCGCAAGGCGACGGTTTCGGGCTAGGATCGACCGACGAGCGAGAGGGTCCAGCGGCCTGCGCCGCCGCTCGAATGTGGCGTCTACGCCGCGGAATGTCGGACGAGGACATCCATGGACAACTCGAACAGCTCCCGATCCTGCATCGCCCCCGTCGCCGCGTTGGTCCTGATCGCGGCGACCGCCTGGATCCCGGCCACCGCCCGTGGTCAGACCGAGTCGCCGCGCACGCCCTGGGGCGCACCGGATCTGAACGGCATCTGGAGCCACGGGACGGCGACGCCGCTCGAGCGCCCCGAGGAGCAGGGCGATCGGGAGTTGCTGACCGACGCCGAGATCGCCGAGATCAACGCCGCGCAGCGGTCGACCGAGGGCGTCGGGGCGCGCCGGGTGGTCTGGTGGGAGCGCAGCCTGTCGGACGGGCGCACCTCGATGATCGTCGATCCCCCGAACGGCCGCATCCCGTACTCCGAGGCCGGCCTGGCGCGCGTCCGGGCTCGCCCGGGACAGACGAGCGAGGGGCCGGAGGGCCGCAGCCCGCAGGAGCGCTGCATCTCCTACGGCATTCCGCGTCTCGGCGGCCCCTACAGCCAGAACATCCATATCGCGCAGACGCCGGACCACGTGCTTCTGCTCTTCGAGATGGTCCACGAGTTCCGCATCATCCCCCTCGACGGCCGGCCGCACCTGCCGGGGCACGTGCGGCAGTGGCTCGGCGACTCGCGCGGGCACTGGGAAGGCGACACGCTCGTGGTGGAGACCACCAACTTCAGCCCGGCACAGTGGTTCCGTGGCCTGTCGCAGGGCGGCATGCGCCTGGTCGAGCGTTTCACCCGCGTCGACGAAGAAACGGTGAGCTACGAGGTTACCTTCGAAGATCCGGAGCTGTGGACGCAGCCCTGGACGGCCACGATTCTGATGCCGCCCACCGAGGGAGACATGTTCGAGTTCGCCTGCCACGAGGGGAACACGGGCATGACCGCCACGCTCGAGATTGCCCGGCTGGAGGAAGCCGAGGCGGGCCGGGCGCGCTAGCGCGACCCTGCGGTGGCGCTGGGAGTCTGCGGGGCGCGCGAATCCTGTGTCGCCGGTTTGCGGGGCAGACTCCCGGTCGAGAGCCTGCGGCACGGGCAAGCAGCGTCGTCAGCGAGCAGGGAGGCATCGATGAGAACGCGTCCGACGCAAGCGGTGCTCGTCGGTCTGTTGCTGGTTCTCGGCGTCCGGCCGGCCGCGGCGGAAGTCGTGCAATGGCAGGTCGACGGGGTGACGCGCGAAGCCATCGTCTACGCTCCGGCGTCCTCGCCAGAGGAAGGGGCGCCGCTGGTGCTGGCGTTCCACGGGTTCGGCGACAACGCGCAGAACTTCCAGTACACGAACCTCCACGCCGCGTGGCCGGAAGCCATCGTCGTGTACTTCCAGGGCCTGGTGACGCGCCGCGGGCTCCCCGGCTGGCAGGTGGAGCAAGGCGTGCGCGACGATCGCGACCTCCGGCTCGTCGACGTCGCGCTCCGTTCGCTGCGCGAGACGCACGACGTCGACGGCGACCGCATCTACGCGACCGGCTACTCGAACGGCGGGATGTTCGCCTATCTTCTCTGGGCGGAGCGTTCCGAGGTGTTCGCGGCGTACGCGCCGGTGGCGGCCCGCCTCCGGCCCTCGGTGCGGCCGACGGAGGCCCGGCCGGTCCTGCACGTTGCCGGGGAGCGCGATCGGGTGGTGAGCTTCGCGGATCAGCAGGAGGCGATCGCGGTCGCCCTCGAGGTGAACGGCGTCGCGGCACGGACGCCCTGCGGAGCCGGCTGCACGGAGTTCGGCGCCGGGACGGCAGCCCCGGTCATGACCTGGATCCACCCCGGCCCGCACATCTACCCGCGCGGAACCAGCGAGCGGATCGTCGCCTTCCTTCGCGAGCACTCCCGCCGGCGCTGATCGAGTGCCCCGAGAGCCCGCCGACCGCCGGCACTCGGTGCCGCCCATGATCCGCGAGCCGATCGCCGGCCCGCGGGCCTGGACCCGGCGCACGATCGACGAGCGCGACTGGCGGATCGCCCTCCCCCCGCGCTGCCTCGACGAGATCGAGCAGCTCGCCGGCGCGCTGGAACGGGACCCGGTGCCTACCTGCCTGCTCGACCCCTCGGACTACGAGCTCGACGCGTGCCGGGACCTCCTCGCCGAGGTGCGGCGACGCCTGGAGGACGGTCCCGGCATCGCCGTGGTGGACCGGATCCCGATCGAGGAGCTGGCGCGCCCTCACGGCGTTCGGCGTCCGGGCGCGCGAGAAAATCTCGCGTCGCCCGATCTGCAACGCGGACTTCCAGCGGGTCGAGGGCCGATCGAGGCCGTGTTCTGGCTGCTCGCAGGCATGGTCGGCCGCCCGGTGGTCCAGACCCTCGACGGTCAGATCCTGCTGGAGGTCACGGACACCGGGGTGAAGAAGCGCATCGGCGTGCGCGGATTCCGCACCAACGTCGCGCAGCCTCCGCACGTCGACAACTCCTTCAACCGCACGCCGCCGGACTACGTCAGCCTGCTCTGCCTCCGCGCGGCGCGCGAGGGCGGGGCGAGCCGCTTCGTGAGCTTCTGCTCGGTCCACAACGTCCTGCTCGCGGAGCACCCGGCGCTGCTCGAACGCCTCTACCGCCCCTTCTACCAGGACCGGCAGGGTGATTTCTGGCCGGACGAACCGCAGACCGTCTACTTCCCCGTCTTCGAGCTGCGGCCCGACCTCCGCTGCCGCTACACCCACTTCACCATCCCGGCCGGCTACGAGACGGCGGGGGCGGAGATGGACGCGGAGACGCAGGCCGCGTTCGATGCGGTGACCCGTGCCGTCCAGGATCCGGACCTCTGCTGCGAGTTCACCCTGCGGCCCGGCGAGCTGCAGTTCGTCAACAACCGCTGGTGCGGCCACGGGCGCACCGCCTACGTGGACGACCCGGAGCGCCGGCGCCTCATGCTGCGCCTCTGGCACCGCGACGGCGGCTCGCGGCGCTACCGCGGCTGAGTAGCAGTCACGTAGGATCGGGCAGGGAGCAGCGCATGGACACATTCGCGATCACGGGCCTGGTGTTCGGAACCGCGGGCCTCATTCTCGGCACCCTGGGCCTCATCTTCGGCGTGGCCGCCATCCGGCGACTCAACGCGCTCGAAGCCCGTCTGGCGAAGCAGTCCCCGCCGCAGGACTGAGCGCGCGGTGGGTCGCGGGTGGGACGCGTCGATACACCAGGGCGTTGCCACGCTTGCCGCAGACCTCGCTGACCCCTCCCTCGCGGAAGCAGAACGCCGCCTGTCCCGCCAGCCGCCGCGACGACCCCATGGCCGCCGCGAGGTCGCCCGTGGTGAACCGCTCGGGCAAATCTGCGTCGAGCATCGCGAACAGGTCCGCCATCGACGCGAAGACGTGCGTCGCGACGACGTCCACCAGCCGGCGGTCGGCCCGGACCCAGGCGTGGCGCCAGCGACTGCGCCCGCGGTTGATCACGCGGACTTCCTCCTCGACCGTGAGCACCACCTCCAGGGTGAGGTTGGGGTGCGCGAGCAGCGCGGGGATGCTGACGAGCACGGAGAACACCTCGAGCACCGATCCGTGCTTCGGCGACAAGCGCCGCTTCGCGGGCGCGCTCGGGGGGTTCGCCGTCTTGACGATGTAGCGGTCCCGCGCGATCGGATACACGAGCGTGACCGGGTGCCGAGCGAGCAGCGGAGGCAGCTTCCGCTTGAGCGGCACGAAACTGCCGGTGTGGACCTCGACGATGCGGTCGCCCACGACGACGTCGGCCACGAAGCCGTCGATCGCCTGCTCGGTCGCGTTGCCGCCCGCGGCGTAGCGGGCCTTCAGGGCCCGGTGCAGGGAACGCTCGTTGAGCTCGCCGATGGAGGGTGCCC
>JAPOYG010000632.1 GCA_026706755.1 Acidobacteriota bacterium | reverse complement strand
CGGCGCGCGGCTCGTCGCCATCCAGAAGAACCGCTACTGGCGCACCGGCGACGGGCTCACCCTCGACGCGGGTCCGTTCGTGGCGGCCATCGAGTTCGCGAGCGGCCGCTCCGCCACCGTGGCCGGGAAGCCGAGCGCGCCCTTCTTCCGTGGCGCGGCGGCGGCGATGGGGCTCGAGGCGGCCGACCTCGTGGTGGTGGGCGACGACGTCGACAGCGACGTGCGCGGCGCGATGGCGGCCGGCGCGCGCGGGGTGCTGGTGCGGACCGGCAAGTTCCGCCCGGCGGACCTCGACGCGGCCCCCGCGCCCGATGCCGTCGTCGACTCGGTCGCCGACGTGCCGCACCTCCTCGGCCTCGCGGGCTGAGGCGCGGTCAGCGCGTCCAGGCGAACCAGCGCTCGAGAATGGAGCGCTGCCGCGCGCTGAACCGCGCCCGGCGCAACTGCATCGCCACCTTGCGGAGCGCCTCCGCCTGCGTCGGATACGGGTGGATCGCCGCGCCGATCGTGCGCAGGCCCGCTCCCGCCCGCATGGCCACCGTCACCTCGCTGATCAGGTTGCCGGCGTCGGCGGCCACGATCGTGGCGCCGAGGATGCGGTCGGTCCCCCTCCGGACGTGCACCCGCGCGAATCCGGTGTCCTCGCCGTCGAGCACCGCGCGGTCGACGTCGGCGAGCGGCTGGGTGAACGTCTCGACCTCGATCCCGCGCCGTCGCGCGTCCGGCTCGTACATCCCGACGTGGGCGATCTCCGGTTCGGTGTAGGTGCACCAGGGGATGATCAGCCGGTCCGTCGATGCCCGCCCGAGGCCGAGCGGATGCGGGAACAGGGCGTTCTGGATGACGATCTGCGCCATGGCGTCGGCGGTGTGGGTGAACTTGAACGGGGAGCAGATGTCGCCCGCGGCGTAGATGCGCGGGCTGGTCGTCCGCAGGTAGCGGTCCACCGTCACCCCGGTGCGGTCGCAGGCGACGCCGGCCGCTTCCAGGTCGAGCCCCTCTACGTTCGGCGTCCGGCCCGATCCGACGAGGATCTCGTCGACCCTCACCTCTTGCGGCGATCCGCCCTGCGCGTAGCGGATCCGCAGCTCCCGCTTCCCCGAGCCCGGCCCCTCGCCGGCGGCAGCGGGCGCCGGGACCGCCTCCACGAGCTCGATGGCCGCGCCGACGGTGACCCGGACGCCGTCCCGCACCATGCGCGCGCGGACCACCTCCGCGGCGTCGGGGTCCTCGCGGGGGAGGATGTGCGGCGCCATCTCCAGCAGGGTCACCTCGCTGCCGAAGCGGGCGAACGCCTGCGCGAGCTCGCAGCCGATGGGTCCGGCGCCGATCACGCCGAGCCGCGGGGGGAGCTCGGTGAGGGAGAAGACGGACTCGTTCGTCAGGTAGCCGGCATCGGCGAGACCCGGGATGGGCGGGGCCGCGGCGCGCGCCCCGGTGCAGATCGCCGCCCGCGCGAAGCGGAGCGTCGCGTCGCCGACCACGAGGCGGTCGGGGCCGGCGAAGCGCCCCGCGCCCAGGAAGACGTCGACGCCGAGGCCGGTGAACCGCGCCACCGAGTCCACGGGCGCCAGGTCGGCGCGGATCTGCCGCATGCGGGCCATGGCGGCGCTGAAGTCGCCCGGCACGTCGTCCGGAAGACGCAATCCGAACTCGGCCCCGTTGCGGGCCGCGGCCCAGGCCCGCGCGGCCCGGATGACGGCCTTCGACGGGACGCAGCCGACGTTCAGGCAATCGCCGCCCATCAGGTGCCGCTCGACGAGCGCCACCCGGGCGCCGAGCCCGGCTGCCCCGGCGGCGGTCACGAGCCCGGCCGTGCCGGCCCCGACCACCACCAGGTTGTAGCGGTCGGCCGGCGTCGGGTTGCGCCATGCGGGCGGATGGACGTGGCCGGTCAGGCGGCGGTTGAACGCATCGTCGGGGAGCAGGGACGGAGTTGCGCGAGTCAAGTTCACCCTCCATGCCAGGCAGTACGCCCCACATCCGCGGGGGCCTGCCGGCGCTGCCGGCGGGCCGGCCTCAGCCGCCCCCTGCATACTGCGCCAGCACGTCGGCGGGCGCACCCGAGCGGACCGCGCGGCCGGCCTCGAGCACCAGTACGTGGTCGGCCATCCGCCGCACCTCGTCCGCCGCATGCGAGACGTAGATCATCGGCGTGCCGATCTCGTCGCGGACCCTCTCCAGGTAGGGGAGGATGCGATCCCGCAGGCCGAGGTCGAGGGCCGCGAGCGGCTCGTCGAGCAGCAGCAGGTCGGGATCGGTCATCAGGGCGCGTGCGAGCGCGACCCGCTGGCGCTCGCCGCCCGACAGGCCGTCCACGCGGCGGGACAGCAGCGTATCAATCTCGAGGATTTCGAGCGCGGAGGCGTGAGCGGCGTGCGTGCCCGGGCCCGCTCCGCCGTTCCCGACCGTCGATGCCGCCGGAACCCGCTCCGCGGCCCGGCGGCGGGCGCCGTACAGGACGTTGCCCCGCACGTCGAGGTGGGGGAACAGGGCCAGATCCTGCGGCACGTAGCCGACCTTCCGGTCGTACGGCGGCACGTCGACTCCGCGGCGCGCATCGAACAGCACGTGGCGGCCGACCCGGATGACGCCGGCGTCGGGTCGCCGCAGGCCGGCGACGGCGTCCAGGGTGGTCGTCTTCCCGGATCCGGACGGGCCGAACAGCGCAACGGTGCGGGCGGCGATGGATTCGCGCAGGTCGAGCGCGAAGGCGCCGGCGCGAAGCCGGATGTCGATGACGACGGCGGCCTCGACGCCGCCGCGCACGACGCTCACGACGCGGTCCCGAGCCGGTTCGAGAGGTAGACGGCCGCGAAGCCGATGGTGACGGCGGCCGCGATCAGCGTCATCGCCGCCGCGTCCCGGCCGAGCTCCGCGTTGCGGTAGATGGCGACCGAGAGCGTGCGCGCGCCGGGCAGGGCGCCGGCCAGCATGATGGTCGCGCCGAACTCGCCGATGGCCCGCGAGAAGCCCAGGACCGTCCCGGCCAGCACGCCGCGCCGGGCGAGCGGGAGGCTGACGGTCCAGAAGACGCGCCACGGCCGCGCGCCGAGGGTGGCTGCGATCGCCTCGTAGCGCCGGTCGGCCTGCTCGAACCCGGCCCGCGCCGCCCGCACGAGGAGCGGGATCCCCATGACCGCCATCGCGACCACCACCGCGCGCCAGGTGAAGACGATGTCGATGCCCAGCGGCTCGAGCACGGCCCCGAGCGGCCCCCGGCGTCCGAAGAGCTTCAGCAGGATGAGTCCGGTCGCCACCGGCGGGACCACCAGGGGCAGCGAGACGACGGTCTCCAGGATCGTGCGTCCCGGAAACTCGCGCCGCGCGAGAAGCCACGCCACGGCGACGCCCGGCGGCAGCATGACGAGGGTGGCGACGGCGGCCATCAGGACGGTGAACGCGGTCACCTGCACCAGCTCGGCCGTCACGAGCCGCCCTCCGCGGCGCGCGGCAGGGCGATGAAGCCCGCCGCCTCGAAGCGGCGCCGCGCCGCGCCGCTCTGCAGGTGCTCCAGGAAGCGCGCCGCGCGGACGGGGTCCGGCGCACCCCGGACGACGGCCGCGGGGTAGACGATGGCGGGCCCCGCCTCCGGCGGCACGGCGAACGCGACCTCCGTGCTCCGGGAGCTCGCCGCGTCCGTGCGATAGACGATCCCGGCGTCGACCGTCCCCGCCTCGACGGCGCGCAGGGCCGACCGCACGCTGCTGGCGGGCACGATGCGCGGCGCGAGAGAATCCCACAGCCCCTCGGATTCCAGGTAGCGCCGGGCATAGACGCCGGCCGGCACCGCCTCCGGGTCTCCGAGGGCGATGCGCGCGACGGACGCGCTCGCCAGGTCGCGCGGCGCCGCCACGGTCCCGGCCCGGTCGGACGGGACGACGACCACGAGCTGGTTCGAGAGCAGGTCCACCCGCCGTGTCGCGTCGATGCGGCCCGCCGCCGCCGCGCGGTCCATCTGCAGCACGTCGGCGCTGATGAAGACGTCGACGGGCGCCCCCTCGATGATCTGTGCCGCGAGCATCTGCGAGCCCGCGACGTTCAACCGTACTCGGACGTCCTGCTCGTCCGCGTACCGCTCGGTGACCCCGGCGATCGCCTCGGACAGGCTCGCGGCGGCCGAGACCAGGAGCGTCGGCCGCCCGCCGGCGGCGGTGCCGGCTCCGGCATCACCCCCGCAGCCGGGAGCCGCCGCGCCGCCGAGGGCGAGCAGAAGGAGGAACCTCGTGCCCCGTGCAGGGAGCCGCTTCGACATGGACGTTTGATTCAATAGCATTTCGAACGATTGAGCAAACGATTCCACACGATTTCGGCCGCGACCACCATGCTCCGCGGACCCTGCGCCCGACCGTCGGGTGGCGCCTGCCGCTGCCGTTCACTATGCTCTGCGGAGGGGCATGTGCCAGCGTGCCCTCCTGGGTGAGTTGGCACTCTGCGCGGGGCGACATCCTGCAGCGCACGTTCCGCGGCGCAGGCGTCGGGCGCGCCGCGACTCCGGAGGTGATCGATGCTGTTCGCCAATCCCGCCAGTCTGCGGCTGCCGAGCGCCGCGGAGGCGCTGCCGGGGCGCGACGAGCCGATGCCGGTTCCGACCGCGCACCACGTGCACGGCCGGCCGATCGTCCCGCCCTTCCCGGAGGGCACCCGCCGCGCGGTCTTCGGGCTGGGCTGCTTCTGGGGCGCGGAGCGGGTGTTCTGGCAGCGGGGCGGCGTCTACACCACGGCAGTCGGGTACGCGGGCGGCGTGACGCCCCACCCCACCTACCAGGAGGTGTGCAGCGGCGGGACGGGTCACGCCGAGGTCGTGCTGGTCGTCTACGACCCGGCTGCGGTCAGCTTCGACGAGCTGCTTGCGCTGTTCTGGGAGAGCCACGATCCCACCCAGGGCATGCGCCAGGGGAACGACGTCGGGACCCAGTACCGCTCCGTGATCCTCGCCTCCGACGAGGGCGGGCGGCGAGCGGCGGCGGCCTCGCGCGACGCCTACCAGCCAGGCCTGACGGCGGCGGGCTACGAGCCCATCACCACGACCGTCGGTCCCGAGCCTCCCTTCTACTATGCCGAGGCCTATCACCAGCAGTACCTCGCCAAGAACCCCGGCGGCTACTGCGGACTGGGGGGCACCGGCGTGCGCTGCCCGGTCGGGGTCGCCGCCGGGTAGGCGGGCGAGGAGTCTGCGCCGTAGAACGGCGACGACTCCCGGAGGGCTGGTTGGGCGCCAGGCGGCGGCCGCAGCGCGACCTTGCGGTCGCGGCGACGAATGGCGGGCGGGGAGCCTGCGCCGGGCGGGCCGGGCTTCCGGAAACCGGGCCCTGCCGCCGATAGGATGAACGGCGGAACGTCCCGCGGCGGCTCATGGTGATTGACTGGAAGACGTACGAAGCGGTCCTCTTCGACCTCGACGGCGTGCTGACCGCGACGGCCGCGCTGCACGCCCGGGCCTGGAAGCGGATGTTCGACGACTTCCTGACCGTGCGGGCGAGCCGGTCGGGCGAGATTCCCACGCCCTTCGAGCTGCCTCGCGACTATGCGCTCCACGTGGACGGCCTGCCACGCTACGACGGCGTGCGCGGTTTCCTGGCCGCCCGGCGCATCGAGCTGCCGGACGGCTCGCCCGACGATCCGCCGGACCGGGAAACGGTCTGCGGACTGGGCAACCGCAAGCAGGGCCTCTTCAGCGACCTTCTCGCCTCGGAGGGCGTCGACGCCTACCCGGGCTCCGTGGCCGTGGTCCGGCACCTGCTGGCGCACGGGATCCGCACGGGCGTCGTGTCGTCGAGCCGGACCTGTGAGGCGATACTCGCCGCGGCCGGCCTGAGCGAGCTGTTCGGGGTGCGGGTCGACGGGGTGGTGGCGGACGAGCGAGGCCTCCCCGGCAAACCGGCCCCCGACACCTTCCTGCACGCCGCGCGCTCGCTCGGGGCGGCGCCGGCCCGGAGCGCCGTCGTCGAGGACGCGATTGCGGGCGTCGAGGCTGGGCGCGCCGGTGGGTTCGCCCTCGTCGTCGCCATCGATCGCACCGGCAGCGCCGAGGCGCTGGCGCAGGCCGGCGCCGACGTCGTCGTGACCGATCTCGGCGACACGCTGGGGCAGGAGGCCGCCCCGTCCGGACCGCGGGCGGCGGGCGGGGCGGAACGCTGATGGCCCGGCGCGCCCCCCGCATCGAGCCGCCCGAGGACATCTATCCCGTCGACGAGTGGCGCCTGGTCGAGACGCGCTTCGACGAAGAGCGCCTCGCCGCCGCCGAAGCGCTCTTCGCGACCGCCAACGGCTACCTCGGCATGCGCGGCACGTGCGACGAGGGCATTCCCGTCGAGCACAGCGGGACGTACCTGAACGGCTTTCACGAGACGTGGCCGATCGTGTACGGGGAGGAGGCGTACGGCTTCGCCAAGCAGGGGCAGACCATCGTCGACCTGCCGGACGCGAAGGTCATTCGCCTGTATGTCGACGACGAGCCGTTCCACCTGCCGACGGCGACGCTGGAAGGGTTCGAGCGGGCCCTCGACATGCGGGCCGGCACCCTCGACCGCACCCTGATCTGGGCGCACTCGTCCGGGCAGCGGGTCGCCATCAGCTCCCGGCGCCTCGTCTCGCTCGAGCACCGTCACCTCGCGGCGATCGCCTACGAGGTCACGCTGCTCGCCAACGACGCCCCCGTCGTCATCGTCTCGGAGGTGGCCGACAGCCAGCGGGCATCCCCGCCGACCGGCGACCCCCGCTCCCGGCAGCTCGGGTGCGAGGTGCTGGCGTGCCACGTCAGCCGGGCCGCCGACCTCCGGGTGGTGCTCGGCTACTCCGCCCGCTCGAGCGGCATGACGCTCTCGTGCGCCATCGACCACGAGGTGCAGACCGAGTGTCCGCATTCCGGAGAGGCGCAGGCGGAGGGTCCCCGGGGGCGCGTCGTCTTCTCGATCGACGGACAGGTCGGCGTCCCGATCCGCCTCGTCAAGTACATCACCTACCACTCGTCGCGGCGGCCGCAGGTCGGCGAGCTCTGCCAGCGGGCGGAACGCGTCCTCGATCGGGCCGTCCGCCACGGCTTCCAGGAGCTGCTCGACACGCAGCGGCGCTTCCTCGACGACTTCTGGCATCGCAGCGACGTCGTGCAGTCCGGGCGGCGGCGCTGGCAGCAGGTGATCCGCTTCAATCTCTTTCAGATGTGCCAGGCGACGGCGCGCGCGGAGGGCGTCGGGGTGCCGGCCAAGGGTCTCACCGGCCCCGGGTACGAGGGGCACTACTTCTGGGACACGGAGATCTACGTCCTGCCCTTCCTCACCTACACGAAGCCGCGCATCGCGCAGAACCTGCTGCGGCTGCGCCACGCCAATCTCGACCTGGCGCGGCAGCGCGCGCGGGAGGTCAATCAGAAGGGCGCGCTCTTCCCGTGGCGCACGATCAACGGCACCGAGGCCTCGGCCTACTACGCGGCGGGGACGGCGCAGTACCACATCAACGCCGACATCGTCTACGCCCTGCGCAAGTACGTCGACGTGACCGGCGACGACGAGTTCCTTCGCGCGGTGGGGGCCGAGCTCCTCATCGAGACGGCCCGGCTGTGGGTCGATCTCGGCTTCTTCGATCGCCGCGACGGCCGGTTCCGCATCAACGGCGTCACCGGTCCCGACGAGTACAACACGGTCGTCAACAACAACCTCTACACGAACCTGATGGCGCGCGAGGGGCTGTGGTACGCGGCGGAGACGATCGGCGCGCTACGCGATGCGGACCCGCGCCGCTTCGCGGTGCTCGTGCGGGAGACCCGGCTCGACCCGGCCGAGATCGACGAATGGCGGCGCGCGGCGGACCGGATGTTCCTGCCCTACGACGACCGCAGCGGCGTGCACCTGCAGGACGACGCCTTCACCGACAAGGAGGAGTGGGACTTCGACAACACGCCGGCCGACCGCTACCCGCTGCTGCTGCACTACCACCCCCTCGTCATCTACCGGCACCGGGTCGTCAAGCAGGCCGACGTCGTCCTCGCGATGTTCCTCCTCGGTCATCAGTTCTCGCTGACCCAGAAGCGGCGGAATTTCGTCTACTACGACCGGCTGACGACGCGCGACTCGTCGCTCTCGTGCTCCATCGAGAGCATCGTGGCGGCCGAGGTGGGCGAGATGGAGAAGGCGTTCACGTACTCGATCGACGCCGGATTCATGGACCTCGCGGACGTGGCGGGCAACGTCCACGACGGGTGCCACATCGCGTCGATGGGCGGATTCTGGATGACGCTGATCTACGGGTTCGCCGGAATGCGCGACAACGGAGGACGGATCACCTTCGCGCCCCGCGTGCCCCCGGAGCTCGGCGGGCTGCGCTTTCCGCTCGAGATCCGCGGGCAGCGCCTCGAGATCGACCTGACGCCGGAGCGCGCCACCTATCTTCTGAAGGGCACGCGCCCCCTGACCGTCGGGCACGAAGGCGAGATCGTCGAGCTCCGGCCCGAAGCGCCCGTGACGCGGGCGGTCGCCGCGCCGCAGGCCGCCCCGGCGCCCGACCGGAACCGCGACCCGGCCGCTGCCGGCTGACCTCGGGGCGGACGCGGCGCCTGCCCGCCGGCCCCGCGCCGCAGCCGAGGGGGCGAGGCCTTCCGCCTACCGCGTCTGCAACTGGTTGTCGACCCGCAGCACGCCCGGGGTCTGCGCGACGATCCGCTGCAGCTCCATCCGCTCGATCTCGCCCTGCACGTAGCCGATGAGCGTCGCAAGCGAATTGTTCACGATGATGTGGAACGGCGGGTTGCGCATCCGCGCGAAGCGCTCGAAGTGCGTGTTCCGGGCGAGCTGGCGGGAGATGATGGAGCGGATCCGCGCATCGCCGCTGCTCGGCGACAACGGCCGGATGTCCATCTGGATGTCCTGCACGCCGGGGATCTTGGCGATGCGCTCGAACAGCTCGCCGGCCTTGTCGCGGATCGGCGTGACGAGGCCGCGGAGCCGCACGACTCCGTTGTCGACCCGGCCGTCGATGACGTCCCACATCGTGTAGAAGGGGTAGCGGGTGATCTGGCGGCCGACCTCGTTGGCGAGGTCCTGGTCGTCCTCGGGCTCGGGGATCTCGATCTCGCTGGCGACGGTCTCCACCCCCTCGACGTCGAACGTGATGCGCAGGGCCTCGCTCTTCTCCCAGAAGTTGCGGAGCGAGCCCGAGAGCGTCACCTCCGCGCCGGCGACGGAGACTTCGAGGCGGCGCAACGCCCGCTCGTCGTCGAGCGCATCCTCGACCGCCCGGGCGACGGCATCGGAGGACTGGGCGGCCGCAGCGGCGCCCGCCCCCGCCAGGACGAGCACCGCGGCCACCGCGAGCCACCCCGCGGCCCCGAGGCCGGCGGCCGCCGCGAGCCGTGCTGCGGCGCCGGCGGAACGCATGTGATTCCGGTTCATGAAACCCTCCTGCCTCCACCATATACCGGCGCCGTGCGACGGGTGACCGCCGGGGTCGCCTGCCGCGCGGCGGGAGGGTGCGGCTCGGCGCCGCTCAGTCGTCGAGGCCGAACGCGAAGACCACGTTCCCGGCCGCGACCGCCACGTACTGTCGGCCGTCGACCGCATAGGCCATCGGGCCGGAGTGGACGCGCGAGCCGACGTTGATGTGCCACAGCTCCTCGCCGGTCAGCGCGTCGAGGGCGAAGAACCAGCCGTCGACCGTGCCCCCGAAGACGAGGTCGCCCTCGGTCGAGAGCAGCCCGGAGGTCGACCGCGGCGCGATCGGGTACTCCCAGCGGAGGTTGCCGGTCGCCGGGTCGAGGGCGCGGATGTAGCTCTGGTAGTGGTCGATCGGCAGGACGTTGTTGCCGCCGCCGCCCATGTAGGTCTCACCCTCGACGTACTCCTCCTCGCGGGTGAAGTACTCCTGCTCGCCGTCGAAGGCGTTGACGTAGAAAAGCCCGGTGCGCGGGCTGTACGCTGGCGACCACCAGTTGGTGCCGCCGCCGATCGGCGGGGAGACGACGACGCCCTCCGGGGTCGGCGCCGTGTTCGGGACGCGGATGGGGCGTCCGTTCTCGTCCAGCCCCTCCGCCCACGTCTGTTCCGCGAACGGGGTGCCGACGAGGAACTCTCCGGTCTCGCGGTCGAGCGTGTAGTAGAACGCGTTGCGGTTGGCCCACATCATGACCTTCCGCATCTCGCCCTCGTACATGATGTCGCCGAGGATGGGGATCTGGATCGCGTCCCAGTCGTGCACGTCATGGGGCGTGAACTGGAAGTACCACTTCAGGTCGCCGGTCTCGCCGTCGAGGGCCAGGGCGGAGTCGGCGTAGAGGTTGTCGCCCAGCCGGACGTCGCCGTTCCAGTCCGGCCCCGGGTTGCCGGTGCCCCAGTAGACGAGGTCCAGGTCCGGGTCGTACGAGCCGGTGATCCAGGTGGGGGAGCCGCCGGTGCGCCAGGAGTCCCCGGACCAGGTGCGGTTGTCGGGGTGGTCGGGTCCCGGAATCGTCCAGGCGCGCCACTCCTGCTCGCCGGTCTCCGCGTCGTAGGAGTCGAGGAACCCGCGGATGCCGTACTCGCCGCCCGCGATGCCGGTGACCACCTGGTCCCGGACGATCAGCGGGGCCGCCGTCTTGCTGTAGCCCGCCTGGTGGTCCGCCACCTCGCGGTTCCAGACGAGGTTGCCGGTGCGGGCGTCGATGGCGACCAGGTGGGCGTCGAGGGTGCTCATGTAGAGCGTCTCGCCCAGGATCGCCACGCCCCGGTTGTTGCGCCCGCAGCAGATCCGCAGGTCGTCCGGCAGCTCGTGCTCGTAGCGCCAGTACCGCCCCCCGGTCGCCGCGTCGAGCGCGACGACGTTGCTCGGCGCCTCGGTGACGAACATCACCCCGTCGACGACCAGCGGCGTCGTCTCGGCCCGGTCGATCTCGGGGATCTGGTAGGCCCACTTCAGCTCGAGCTCGTCCACGTTGCGGGTGTGGACCTGCTCGAGACGGCTGTGCCGCTGGCTGTCGAACGTGCCCGAGTACATCAGCCAGTTCTGCGGCTCGTCGGCCGCGTGCAGAAGGCGTTCCCACGTGACGGGGGAGAAGGCCGCGGCGGCCGCGTCCGCGGCGGGCGTGTCCGCGGCCGCTTCCGACTGTGTCTGGGCCGACGCCGTCGCCGCGGCGCAGACAACGGCGAACGCGAGGACGATTGCGAGACGCTTCGGCATCAGCTTTCCCTCCGCAGCGAGAAGAGGTAGGCGATCAGGTCGTCCACCTCGGTCGGGGTCAGGGTGTCGGACGCGGGCATGGTCGAGGTCGTGATGCGCTCCGTCGACCGGACCTGGCTCTTCATGAAGTGCCAGAGGCTCTCGTCCGCGTCCATGATCCGCACCGTGAACGTGTCCTCGTTCATCCGCAGCCCTTCGACGACGGAGCCGTCGGCGCGCGTCACCCGGATCGTCCACCACCGCGGGGCGACCTCCTCGTCCGGCGCGAGCAGGTCGGACCGGAGCTCGTCCGGATCGCGCCGGTTGGCCACCCTGGACAGGTCCGGACCGAGCCGGCCGCCCACCCCGTCGACCATGTGGCAGTTCGCGCAGTTGCCCTTGCCGTCGTAGATCTGTCGGCCGGCGCGGACATCGCCGGGCAGGTCGTAGTCCTCGGGGTCCAGGTTCAGCGAGTTGACGTAGGAGATGATCTGCCAGACGGTCTGGTCCGAGGCGCGCGGGCTGATGCCGATCATTGCCGTGCCGTCGATGCCGTCGCGGATCACGTCGAAGAGCCCCGCGTCGGAGCTGGCGTTCGCGAAGGTCCCGGTCGTCAGGTCGGGGGCGCCCGTCTCGTCGTTGCCGGTGCCGTCGCGACCGTGGCAGCGCCCGCACTGCGCCCGGAAGAGACGCTCGCCCATCCGGACGTCGACGGTTGTCGTGAACGGGTTCTCCTGGGCCGCCGCCGGCGCCGCGGACCCGCCGCCGGCTACGAGCCCGGCGGCCCACACGGCCTGGACGAGGCCAACTGCTAGTGCTCTGCGCATGGTGCACCCTCTCCGCGAATCGATGAACAGCCTCGGGGCCGGACCGGCCCGGCGCCGCCGGACCCGACTTTCCGACGCATCATAGTCCGATCCCGCGGGACGCGACTACGCGGCGCGTGCCGGTGCGCCCGGGGAGGCGGCGGACGCCCCGGCGCGGCTCAGAAGCCCGAGAGGAAGACGCCGCGGACGAGGCGCACGGCGATGAGGAGCACCAGCGGCGAGAAGTCGATGCCGCCCATGGCGGGGAGCCGCTGGCGGATGGGGGCCAGCAGGGGCTCGGTCAGCACCTTCAGCATGTTCGCGATAGGATGCGACGGTGGAAGCTGGAGCCACGACGCAATGACGGCGCCGAAGATGACCAGCGTGTAGGCGTCGAGCAAGAGAACCAGGAGCATGAGTATCAGGGAACGGAGGCGATCGGCCAGGGTTGATGGGACACGTCGTCGCTCGAATCATACTACCGGCCCGGTCGAGCCGCGGTCCCTGCCGCGATGAGAACGCTCCTCCTGCTGCGCCACGCGAAGTCGAGCTGGAAGCACCGCGAGCTGTCCGACCACGATCGTCCCCTGAACGGACGCGGCAAGCGGGATGCCCCCCGCATGGCGACACTGCTCGCGGAGCTCCGGCTGCGGCCCGATCTGATCCTCAGCTCGACGGCCAAGCGGGCGCGCCGCACGGCCGAGGCGGTGGCCCAGCGATGCGCGCACGAGGGCCTCGCACAACTGGACCGGAGGCTCTATCTTGCCGATCCGGCCGCCATCGTGGACATCGTGCGCGAAGCCGGCGGTCGCTCTCCCTGCGTTCTGCTGGTCGGCCACAACCCGGGGCTCGAGGCGCTCATCACCCGGCTGACCGGCTACGTGGAGCCCCTTCCGACAGCCGGCCTCGCCCACATCGATCTGCCGATCCGGGGCTGGAGGAGCCTGCGGCTGACGACGCGCGGCCGCCTGGTGAACCTGTGGCGGCCTCGGGAGATCGCCGGCCGGTCGTGACGGCCGCCTTCAGGGACCTCCCGCCACCTCGTCGTAGAGGCCCGGCAGCGTCTCCCGGACGAAGTCCCCGTCCGGGTCCAGGGGCCACCCGAGGTCGGTGGTCTCGAGGCGCCGGGCGGCCTCCTCCTTCGCGACGCCGCGCCGCACGAGCTGCTCGATCCGCGTCCGCAGCGTGACGAGACGGTCGCGGAACGCCTGCGCGCCGCTCTTCTCGAGCACGGGCCCCGCGCCCGGGATGAGGGTGTCGAACTCGAGCGCGAGCAGGGCGTCGAGTGCCTGGATCCAGCCCCCGGCGCTGCCGCCGCCTGCGTAGTCGATGGTCGGAGGCCCGTCCGTCACGAGGTGTCCGGCATGGACCGCGCCCCGATCCGGGAAGGCGACCACGGCGTCGGCGGCGCTGTGTGCGCCTCCGACGTGGCGCAGGCGGATCTCCGCCTCGCCCAGGAAGAGCGAGAGACCTGACGTGAAGACGATGTCCGGGGGCTCCGCCGGCGCTCGCACGGACGCGTCGCCCAGGGCCGGCCCCAGGCGCCGCGCTCCCGGGGCCGCGGCGTCGTCGTCCTCCGCGCCGTGGCGGTGCGTGTGAATCTCGTACGCGATCCGGTGGTCGGTCACCGTGGCCGCCAGCCTGGCGATCTCGGCCCCGTACCCCGCCAGTTCGTCCCCCACCAGCACGACGCCGTGCGCCGTGACGCGCAGGGTCGCGTTCCCGCAGTAGGGCAGCACGTAGAGTCCGTCGCCGATCTCGAGGACCTCCGGCGGCGGTTCCGGCGGAGCGTCTTCCGCGTCGGCGCCTTCCGCTGCTGCGTCGTCGGCCGCGGCGGTGTCTCCCGGCGCCTCGTCTCCCTCCACGGCGTCCTGCGGAGCGGCGTCCTGCGGAGCGGCGTCCGGCGGAGCGGGCTCCTGCGAGTCCGCCTCCGAACGGTCCGCCCCGGTGGCGCCGGCGGCTCCCGCCTCCGCCGCAGCGTCGGCATCGGCGGCGGCCCCCGCCTCGACCGGGGGAGGAGCATCCTGCCGGGCCGCGTTCTGTCGTCCCGCGGGCTCGCCGATCCACGACGCCGCCGCCAGCAAGGCGAGGGCAAGTCCCCGGCCCGGCATGCCGTCCCGCGTCACGCCCCGCCGAGGGTGAAGCCCTGCGCGAGATCGAGCTCGAGGGGGGGCGGTTCCTGGGCCACGAGGTACTCGAACTCGCGGCGGAACTCGTCCGGGGAGAGGCCGACGCAGGCGGCGAGCTTCGCCAGCTCGTGCGGCTCCTCGAAGTCGTCGCGGCGCAGGCGCAGCATGTAGCGGCGCGCAATCCGGTAGCGCGTCGAGTGGACGTCGACCAGGCGGACGCGCGCGCGCCCCGTCTCGGCGTCCACCATCCGCTCGAACGGAATCGGCACGAAGCGGCCGCCCTGCATGGAGATCATCGCCGCGCTCCCGCCCGCCATCACGTAGCGCGCCGCGCAGTAGCCGAGGTCGCGCGTGTACTCCAGGTCGGAGGGGATCGGGTCGGCGCAGCGCAGCTCGTAACCGATGTTCTTGGCGACGAGGGTGGGCGAGAGCCCGAGCGTCCTGAGCCTCGCCTGCACCTGCTCCTTCAGGATCTCCCCGATGTTCACCTCGGCAATCCGGACGTTGCCGTGGCTGTCGCGCTCCACGTCGTCGAGGCCCGCCAGATCCTCCGGATCGATCCCCAGCACGACCCCCTCGGCGAGGATGGCGACGCCGTCCCGGCGGCCCTGGTTGAGCCTCTTGATGATTGCGCCGGTCAGCGTGTCGACCAGGGACTTGAGTCGGATCCGGTGGTCGGCGAATTCCTCCAGGATGAGCGTCAGCGTGGCGCCGGCGGCCTTGCCGATCCCGAGGGCCAGGTGTCCGGCCTTGCGCCCCATCGCGATCACGAAGTACCAGCGCGAGGTGGTCTTGCCGTCGACCATCAGGTTCTTGACGATCTCCACCCCGTAGTGGCGCGCGGTGGCGAAGCCGAAGGTGTCGACGTAGGGCGGCAGGTCGAGGTCGTTGTCGATCGTCTTCGGGACGTGGACGACGCGCAGGCGCCCTTCGCTCCGCTCGGCCAGCTTCATGGCCGTGTAGGCGGTGTCGTCCCCGCCGATCGTGATGAGCTGGGTCACGTCGAGGCGCAGGAGCGAGACGATCGTGTTCTCGAGGTGTTCCGGGCTGCGGGTCGGATTGGCCCGCGAGATGCCGATCTGCGAGCCGCCGCGGAAGTGGATGCGGCTCACCCCGTCGATGTCGAGCGGGGTGACGTGATCGATGTCGCCGCGCATGATCCACTCGAAGCCGTCGCGGATCCCGACCACGTCGACGTGCTCCAGGCGGCTCCGGATCGTCGCGGCGCTGATGACGCTGTTGATGCCCGGCGCCGGCCCTCCGGCGGCGAGGATGCCGAGCTTGCCGTGATGGGCCATGTCGTTGACGGCGGTCGGGCCTACCTGACGAGTCGCCCGTCGCGCACCCAGACTTCGCCGCCCACGGTCACGGTGGTGTCGGTGAAGAAGTTCCAGCGGACGTAGCCGCCCGCCACCTGCCCGCCGAGTTCCGAGTTGTCGCCCAGCGAGAGGCGCACCACGCCGGCGCCGTACCCGTAGTACGGGATCCAGGGGTTCCGCTCGGGAACCGCGAGAAGCGGGTTGAAGCCGAGGGCGAACTCCCGGAAGGCGCGCGCCTCGTCCGGGACGCCGGCCAACTCCGCCTCCGCCGCGGCCTGCCCGGACGACGCCCGGACGCCGGTGATGCGGCCGCGCTCGAACGTGAGGGCGAGGTCCGCGACCGGCCGGCCGTCCCATTGCGAGGGGGGGAAGACGATGGTGCCGTGCACCGTCTCCTCGACCGGCGCTACCCGGATGGCCCCGGCGGGCAGCTCGATCTCGCGGTCGATCAGGATCACGCCCCGATCCGTCCGCGCCTTCGACGCGTCGCCGTTGCCGAGGTTGACCGGGCGGTCGCCGATGCGGAAGCGGATGTCGGTGCCGGACGGCGTCGTCACGCGCACCTCGGACGCGCGCAGCGCCGCGACGAAACGGTCCTGCGCCGCCGCCAGCGCGGCGTAATCGGTCTCGAGGACGGCGCGCTGGTACGTCGCGTCGACCGCCGCCGGGCTCGGCATGGGCTGGCCGGGCACCGGGAAGGCGCTGCCGTTCTGGGTCCAGTGGAAGTGGATGGTCCTGCCGAGGCCTTCGTGCAGCAGATCCTGGAGCGCCGCGTAGACGGTGTGATCGGGGCGGGCGCCGGGCAGCATGATGGCACCGTCGACGCTCCCTCTGAGCATCTCGCGCCACAGGGCGCGCGCGGCTTCCGAGCTCCGTGCAAGCGGCCCGGCGTCCCAGTGCTCCGGGTGCGGCTCGGCCATGACGTCGACCACCCCGAGGTCGACGGCCCCGGCCTCCGCCAGCGCGTAGCGGAGGGGGGGAATCAGGTCGTCGAACTGACCGGGCCGCGCCACGAGCAGGATTCGCTCGCCCGGTTCGGGGGCGAGCTGCGCCACCAGGCGCTCGGCCAGCGCCCGCCACTGCATCGTCAGGCGGGGCTGGGCGGACGCTGGCGCCGTGCTCAGCAGGCAGGCCAGCGCGGCTGCGGCCACGACTCGCACGTTTCGATCATAGCCGCTGGCCGCATGCGGTGCAGCAACCGGCGCCGGGCCGGCGAAGGGGGCGCTAGGAGCGCGGTGCCGCCTGGGCGAGCAGCCACCAGAAGGCGTCGTTGAACGAGGACGCGTCGGTGGAGCCGTTGTCGCCGAGGCGCGCCACCACGAGGTCCAGGCTCGGCACCACGTAGAGCTTGCGGTCCCGCGCCCCCTGGGCCGCGACCAGGTCGGGCGGGGCGGACGGAATCAGCGGCCCCGCGGTCTCGACCGGCGGCAGCGCCCAGGAGAGCGCCGACGCCTGCCCGTTGACCCACCAGAGCAGGCCGTAGGCGGGGTTGAGCGCCTGGGACGGCCGCAGCATCTCGGCCAGGTAGTCGGCGTCCTCCACGATCGACCGCCCCTGCCAGACCCCGCCGGCCAGCAAGAGGAGGCCGAAGCGGGCGAGGTCGCGGGCCGTGGTCACGAAGCCCGTTCCGATGGCGGCCCGCGCCCAGGGCCGCGGCTCCCAGCGGGAGTCGGTCATCCCCAGGGGCCCGGTCAGCCAGTCGCGGGTCACGTCGTTCGGCTCGCGGCCGGCCGCGCCGGCGACGATGCGCAGCAGGTGATGGTAGGCGGGCGTGTTGTAGCGCCAGGTCGTCCCGGGTGCGGCCTCGAAGGCGAGCTCCGGCGTCAGGCCGGTCGTCATCGCCAGCAGGTGGCGGAGGGTCACTGCCGATTCCTGCTCGGGGGAGGCCGCGCTCCAGCCCGGCTCGTGCGCCGCGACCGGGTCGTCGAGGTCGAGCAGGCCCCGCGCCCGCGCCATCCCGATCAGGACCGCGACGACGCTCTTCTGCACCGACGCGACGTCCTCCACGGCGTGCCCGTCGGCGGTCGGGGGTTGGCTGCCGTTGGCGTGCGCGGGAGACGGGTCGTCGAGCGTCCAGTGGCGCTCCGCCAGGATCCGGCCGCGGTGCAGCACCACGACCCCGGTGGAGGCGCGGTCCGCGGCCAGGGCGAGCGCGGCGTCGAGGCGCGCGGGGTCCCAGCCGACCGCCGCGGGCGCCACCGTCTCCCACGGGCCGTGCGCCGGTGGGAAGTAGAGCGCACCGTCCTCCGCCGCGGCTGCCGAACCGAGCCCAGGCGCCTCCGCCCCCTCGGTCGCCGTCCGCTCGGGGCCGGCGCAGGCGAGCAGGGAGAGCGCCGCGATGGCCGCCGCGGCCCTGGAGATCCGTCGCGCAGCCGTCATCATTCACCTCCGGTCCGCGGTGCGGCCGGACCGGCGTCGGCCCGGCGCGGCCGCGCGTCGGGCGCGCGCACCCGCAGGTCGTGGTCGAGCTCGACGACCGTGGCGCCGAAGCCGCCCCCGGGACGGCGGGCGTAGCGGACGTCGGAAATGGACACCCGGTAGCCGTCCCCGGTCACTTCGACGTCGAAGGCGGGCAAGCGCATCCACGTGGCGAGGCCCCGGACGTGCGGCGCGCTGAGGGCCGCCTCGACCACCGGGTCGCGCTTGCCCCGCGGGATCGATCCGCCGACCGCGCGGAGCGGCGGATCGGCGAGCCAGTCGAGCTCGAGAAAATGGTAGTGCGCCGCGTCGGCCACGATGATGTCCCGCCGCAACGGATTGGCCGGGGCGGGGCTGGCCAGCACCTCGATCGGGCCGGAGGGCGCGGCCGGCCCGGGGAGGGCGCGCGCGCGAAGAAGCGCCGCGACCTGCCGCTCCGCGGCGGTGGAGGCCACCGCCATCGCCGCCGCGTAGGCCACCAGCACGACGGCGCACGCGGCCGCGACGCGGGGCAGGTGCCGCTCCCAGCGCCCGCTGAAGCGGAGCCAGACGATGGCCGCCACGCCGGCGCACCACAGCAGCCGCGCGGGGGCCGGGGCGCCCTCGAAGCCGGTGATGAGCGACGTGGCGGCGATTCCGAGCACGATCCAGCCGGCCGCGCTGACCCGCGAGGCGCTGTGCGCCAGCACCACCGGCGTCGCCGCGAGCAGCCATACCCACGGGTCGACGATGAACAGCGCGTCGCCGTAGTACCAGGTGCCGTCGAACGGCATCAGGAAGCGCACGCCGTAGGTGTTCAGCCAGTCGAGGGCCGGGTGCGACAGCACCGCGAGCGTGCTGAGGGCCAGGAGCGGCCCGGCCCGCGCCCGCGGCTCGCGCCCGCGCCAGGCCGCGACCGCCCGGTCCGCCAGCAGGAGGAGCCCGGTCAGCACGAGGGGCAGGACCACCATCGCGAGCGCCCCGTGGGTCCAGCCGCGCCGGAAGCCGAGCGATACGTCCCGGCCCAGGAACATGGTGACGGCGTCGATGTCCGGGGCGTTGGCGCCGAGGATGAGGGCCGGCCCCGCGAGCGTCGTGCGGCCCAGAGAGCCGAGGCGGGTCTCGGCGAGCGCCGCCCCGACGAGCGTGTGGGCGAGGGGGTCCATGGCGCCCATTAGAATACCGAAGCGCGCAGCGGTTCTCGGGCGCGCGGATGGGAGCAGCGTGGCGACGAGCCTGTTGAACGACGCGAATCTGGCCTTCGTCGGCGCCGGCGCCATGGGCACGGCGATGATCGGAGGCCTCCTGGCGCGGCACGACGTGGAGGCGGACCGCATCACCGCGAGCGACCGGCACGAGGAGCGCCTGGCCGCGGTCCGGGAACAGCTCGGCGTCCGCACCACCCTCGACAACGGCGAAGCGGCGCGTGACGCGGACGTGGTCGTGCTGTCCGTCAAGCCGCAGGTGCTGCCCGCGGTGCTCGAGGAGCTTCAGGGTTGCCTGCGGCCCGGCGCGCTCGCGGTGTCCATCGTCGCCGGCGCCACGATCGCGTCGATCGGGGCCGGCCTGCGGCACGCGGCCATCGTCCGGACGATGCCGAACACGCCGGCCCAGGTCGGCGAGGGGATGACCGTCTGGACCGCGACCCCGGAGGTCTCGGAGGCCCAGCGCCGGCAGGCGGGAGCCATCGTCGGGGCCCTCGGACGGCACCTCTTCGTCGACGACGAGCGGTTCCTCGACATGGCCACCGCCATCAGCGGGTCGGGGCCGGCCTACGTCTTCCTGATGATGGAGGCGCTGATCGACGCTGCCGTGCACCTCGGCTTCTCGCGCAGCGACGCGCGCGAGCTGGTGGTGCAGACCATCCGCGGCGCGGCGATCTACGCCGAGCAGCAGCCGGTCCATCCGGCGGAGCTCCGCAACCGCGTGACCTCGCCCGGCGGGACGAGCGCCGACGCCCTCTACCAGCTCGAGAAGGGGAGCTTCCGGACGGTCATGTCGAAGGCCGTGCTCGCGGCATTCCAGCGCAGCGTGGCGCTGGGCGAGATGAGCACGCGGCGCGCGGCGACCGGGACGAAGCCCCAGGAGTCTGCGCCGTAGAACGGGCGACGCACGAACTCCGTGCCCGCGCAGAGTCCCGACGCACCCGCAACGGTGCGCCAGGAGTCTGCGCCGTAGACGGGCGACGCACGAACTCCGTGCCCGCGCAGAGTCCCGACGCACCCGCAGGGTGCGCCAGCTAGGGCCAGAGCCAGCCGAACGTACCGGCGGTGAGGAGCGCGTAGACGACGCCGTCGGCCATCGTCTTGAGAGTGAAGCTCCAGCTCCGCGACCACCAGATGCTCGACTGCAGGATGGCCAGCGAGTAGCCGGCGAAGGCCACCGTGCCGACGACGCGGAAGACGAGCGAGTACTCCGCCCCCGGTCCCAGGGTGAGCCCGGCCACGTAGGCGGCGACCGCGCCGACGAGGAGCGAGTACCCGAACCATCGCGCCAGGTTGACCCCGAGCGCGGGCAGTCCGTTGGGCATCACCGTGAGGATGGCCACCGGACCCTGCTTGAACTTCTCCATCAGCTCCGGCGAGCCCGGTCCCGCGCCGTAGGGCAGGGAATAGTCGCCGGGCGGGATGCGGAGCGGACGCAGGGCGTCGGCGACCTTGTCCTCGTCGGGAAGCGGCCCGGCGTCGCTCCGGTGGTACTTCAGCAGCATGTGGAAGAGCGAGCTGGCGAGGAAGACCAGCACCCCGGAGAGCAGGATCGGCAGCCAGAGGGCGGGGACCGGAACCATGAGTACCTCCCTGGAGGCTGCGCCGCAGAGCCGGCACCGCGAGACTCGCGCGCCGTAGCGCAGGCGACGTCCGCGCAGCGCCCGCGCGCAGACCCCCAACGCGACCGTCAGGTCGCACTTCCGTGTCGTTTCGCGAGCGGCGGACCGGAGGTCGTCCTGCGCGTGCGCGCCACTCCCGGCCCCGCCGCTCCCGCGGGTGCAGGCCCTGGCGCTACTGGCCGTCCTCCCGGAGCGCGTTGAAGCGGCGGGCGCGGTCGGCGGCCGCCTCGTTGCCGATGAGCTCCAGGCGCCGCGCGCCCGGGAGCGACAGCGCCGCGGTCTCGCCGAGCTCGCCGTCGCGCGTCAGCTCGGCCATCGCCCGGTCCACGGCCCCCGCCGCAATCGCGCCCATCGCGCCGATGAACAGGACGCCCACGCCGGCGTCGCGGGCCGCGGCGAGCGAGGGGGCGCCGGTCAGTATCGGGCGACCCGCCATCTCGACCGCGCGCCGGCACTGATCGAGCGGGATGCCCGGCACGAAGATGAGGTCGCCGCCCGCCGCGGCGTAGGCCGTCACGCGTTCCAGGGCGTCCTCGAGGGGCCCGCCGTCGGCCACGACGTCGCTGCGCACCAGCAGCACGAGGTCTTCGTCGCGCCGCGCGTCGACCGCCGCCCGCACCTTGTCGACCATCGCCTCGCGGCCCAGGATCTTGCCCTCGTCGTAGCCGGCGAGGTGCTTGGCGCCGTAGAGGTCCTCGATCATGATGCACGCGGCGCCCGCCTTCTCCATCCGCTGCACCGTGCGGTAGACGTTCAGCGGATTCCCCCCGCCGTCGTCCGCGTCGGCGATGATCGGGACGTCGATGCGGTCGGCCGTGCGCCCGCAGAACTCGACGAGGTCGTCCATCGTGATCACGCCGAAGTCGCCGACGCCGTACTTGCTGAGCGACAGGGCGCTGCCCCCCGTCATCACGATCTCGAATCCGTGCATCTCGGCCAGCCGGGCCGTGGCGACGTCGCCGCAGTTGATGCAGCGCGGCGGCGTGTCGCCGCCGAGCAGCTGCCGGAAGCGCGCTCCGGGGCTCGCGCTCTCGGCCGCCTGGGTCGCGACCGTGCGGCCGGCGGCCGCGGCGCCGCCGGGGACCGCGGCCCCCGCCAGGGCGGCCCCGCCGGCGAGGCCGGCGCTCTCGAGAAAACGGCGGCGAGACGGTTTCCGGGGGTCGGCGGTCGGGGACTGGATGCGCATGGCTGCTCCTTGCGTGGGCGGAGGATCGTGGTGACGCATCTGTTCTACCACGGATGAGCCGCGCACGTCGGCACCCATGGGATCGCCGTCACCGGGGCGCCGCACCCTGCCTACGCGCGGGGTTGCACGATCTCGATGCGGACGCCGTCGGGGCCGACCACGAACGAGATCAGCATGTCCTCCCCGAGCGGGTTGGTGAAGGGGCGCGGCTCCATCGTGAACTCGACGCCCTTGCCCCTGATCTCCTCGGCCGCCGCGCGCAGGTCGGGGAACTGCCAGCCCAGGTGGTCGAAGGCGCGGCCGTCGGTGGGCGCCAGCTCCCCCTCGTGCTGCGAGACGAGCAGCCAGACCGTGCCGTAGCGGAGGCCGGCGATGCGGCCCTTGAGGCTGTCGCGCTCGCCCCCGAAGATGTTCTCGTACCAGTCGAGCGCAGCGGTCCGGTCCGTCGAGCGCAGGTGCAGGTGGTGGAAGCCGAGCCACTCGGTGTCCTCGACCACCTCGATCTTCGTGCCCCACGGGTCCTCTACGAACGCCAGCTTGAACAGGCCGTCGATCTCGCGCATCGGCTCGAGGATCTTGACGCCCGCCGCCTCGTACGACGCCATCTTCGCCGCCAGGTCCGGGAACGAGAACCCGATGTGATCGACGCCGCTGCCGACGCTGGGCCCGGTCGGCTCGCGCTCGAAGAAGATGATCAGGGTGTCGCCGGCGGCGCACGCGTTGTGGCGGCCGTAGTCGGTGCACCCCATGTGGGTCATGTACCACTCCTTGGCCTCGGCGGCGGACGTCGCGACCAGGTGGATGTGGTGGTAGTCCGCGGCACCGGCGATGGCCGGAGCGCCCGCGACCCAGGCGGTCAGCGCGACGAGGACGAAGAGCTTGCGGGTCATCGGTTGCCTTCCCTCCAGTCTGCTACCGAATCGTGGGGCCGATTATAGCGCCCGCCCGGGCGTGCCCCGCCGAGCCGTGCCCCGCCGGGCGTGCCCCGCCGGGCCGTGTCCCGCCGGCGCCCCGCGGCCCGCGGATCCCGGCCCGCGCGCCCGAGGGGGCGCGTCGACGGACGCGGAGACCTCACGGCGTCGGCTCCGCTCGCAGCAGCCGCAGGCACGGCGGCACCAGCCAGGCCACTCCGACGAGTCGCCCGGCCAGGATGGCCGTCGCCGCCGCCACGGCGCCCGGGAAGTCGAGGGCATGGATGGCGGCCGCGAGCACCGCGCTCACGGCGACCACCTCGAGCACGGTGGCCGTGGTGGTCGGGCGCGTCCGGCGGGCATGCACCAGCAGGCCTCGCTGGACGTGCAGCACGACGGACAGGGCCGGGAACACGGAGAGGATGCGGACCGGCAGCAACGCGAAGCGGGTCAGCGCGAGGTCGAGCCCCGAGACGGTGTGGAACCAGAACTCGGCCAGGGGCGTGAAGGCGATCGCCATGAGGCCTCCGGTCGCGGCCAGCGCGAGCAGGAAGGCGAAGTCGCGCAGCTCGGCGAAGTGCTCGCGGCGGCGGCCGAGCAGCGTGATGACCACCTCGAGGAACGACAGGCCGAGAGCGCGGAAGACGAACGTCAGCCCGTGAATCACGGGCAGCACGGCAAGCGACTCGATGGGGAACCGCGCCTGACCCATGAAGAAGGTCACGATCGGCTGGGCCGAGAGGGCGACGAAGGTCGTGAGCCCCAGGGGGGCGTAGAAGCGCGCCAGCGCCGCCGGGCGCAGCGCCTCCATCGCGTCCGCCGGCCGCGGCCGGTCGCGCAGCGACGCGACCAGGCCTCGCGTCATCAGGCGGCTGGCAACCGCTTCGGTGAGCACGCCGGCAGACAGCGCAAGGGCGCCGACGTGGACGCCCGGAAGGCTCGCGGCCCGGAAGGCGGCGAACGCCGTCACCGACATGGCGGCGAGGCGGATCACGGTCCCCGTCGCTACGCGGCGGGTCTGGCCGTGCCGGATCAGGATCCCCTGCCGGAACCGGCGATAGGCGATGGCTCCGGGCCAGGGCAGCAGGAGCACGAGAGCGCCGTGCGTCAGGTGCGCCACGTCGGCCGGAAGACGCAGCAGGCCTGCGACGGCGTCGAACACCGGCGGCAGGAGCAGGACGACCTGCACCGCGGTGACGAGCGCCGCGAGCCGGTACGCGAAGCGCCGGAGGGCCCGGTAGCTCGGCTCGTCCTCGACGAGCGCCGTCGACGCGCTCATCAGCATGAAGACCGGCGACTCGATGATGATGGCGAAGGCGAAGGCCACGCCGAACGCGGCGAGGTTGGCCGTGGGCTCCGGCAGACGCGCGATGATGGCCGCGAGGTACGGGCCCTCGGCCGCCATCATCAGCCAGGTGCCGGCGAGCGGTAGCCAGAAGGCGAGGATTCGGCGGCGGGTGAGCGGGGCTGGCGTCACACGTCTGGGACCGGGAGCGGCAGGGGCGCCGCCGTCGGACGGGGGGATGTCCCGAGCGTGAGATTGAATCTCACTTTCTTGACCGACCGGATCGGTCGGGTATATAGTCGCCCGGATCGAAGTGAGACCGAATCTCACTTCAGCGGAATCTGCCCGTTGAGGGACGCTCGAGACGGCTCGGGGATCGGCCCCGGGCGTCAGAGAGTGAGATGGCCCGCCCGGTGCGCCCACACTGGACGGGCCGGCTGAACGCTCGCCCGCGGTTTCCCTGGCTGGGGTTGCACGGCGTGCGGCGCCCAGATGCCCATTCTAGGGGCCGGCATCGCACGGCGCAACCGCGCCGAGATGGAGGAGTGCGATGTCGGTGCTACGTGTGAGTTCGCTGGCCGTCGTGTCGCTCGCGTGTCTGGACCTGTCGGGCGCGGCTCTGGCGCAGGGCGCGCCGAACGGAGCCGGCCGGCCCGAGGCCGGGGCGTTGGCGCCGGCGGCTGCGGCCGGGGAGTCCGCGGAGCGCAGGCCGGCAACGCCGGGGCCGCCGGGGCCGGCGGGGCCGGAGGGCGTGGAGTCCGAGCCGGCCGCGACGGAGGCGGGCGAGGGGCAGGACGACCCAATCGACATTGCCGAGCTCGAGCGCCGCCTGGAGATCCTGGCCGAGGAGCTCGAGCGCCTGCGCAGCGGCGAGCCCGAGCGCGAGGTGACCATCGATCAGGCCCGCGCGCTCGGCCTCGCGCCCTCGGCGGCCGCTACCTACGCGATCGACTCGGGGGTCTCGATCGCCGGCTACGGCGAGATGCTGTACGAGAACTACGCCTCCAGCAAGACCGACCAGTTCGACTACCTGCGGGCGATCCTCTATGCCGGCTACCGGTTCAACGACCGCTTCCTCTTCAACTCCGAGATCGAGGTCGAGCACGCGAAGGAGATCTTCGTGGAGTTCGCCTACGTCGACTTCCTCGCGACCGAGAACTTCGGCCTGCGGGCGGGAATGCTGCTGATCCCGATGGGGCTGGTCAACGAGTTCCACGAGCCGACGGTCTTCATCGGAGCCGAGCGGCCGGTGACCGAGAAGAGCATCATCCCGAGCACGTGGCGGGAGAACGGCGGCGGCATCTACGGGGCGTTCGACAAGCTCGCCTTCCGGCTCTACACGGTCAACGGCCTCAACGGCTCCGCGTTCTCGTCGAGCGGAGTGCGCGGCGGCCGCCAGAAGGGCGGCAAGGCGAAGGCGAACGACTTCGCGGTCACCGGTCGGGTCGACTTCACGCCGACCCCGGGCATGTTCTTCGGGGCCAGCTTCTACACGGGCGGATCCGGTCAGGGCGACATCGTCGTCGAGGATCGGAACTACGGCGTCCGGACGAGCATCTTCGACGTGCACGCGCAGGTGCAGGCGCGCGGCTTCGACGTCCGTGCCCTCTTCGCGCAGGCAATGCTCGACGACACCCCGCAGTTGAACGAGGTGCTCGGCCTGAGCGGCTCGGCCGGGGTCGCCGAGAAGATGCAGGGCGGCTACCTGCAGGTGGGCTACGACCTGCTGTCGCAGGTGGCCTCGACCGGGGACGTGGCGTTCACGCCCTACGTCCGCTACGAGAAGGTCGACACGCACGCGGCGCTCGCGGCCGGCTTCACGAGGAACCCGTCGAAGAACAACACGTACACGACCTTCGGGCTCGAGCTGAAGCCGATTCCGGGCATCGTCGTCAAGGTCGACCACATGTGGGTGAACAACCCCGTCGACAGCGGTGTCAACCAGTTCAACGTCAACGTTGGATACGCATTCTGATCGCCGGCCCGCGGCTCGTCTCCTGGCCGCCGGGCTCCTCGTGGTGATGACCGCCGCCGCGGCGAGCGGCCAGCCCGGCATCTCGAGGGAGGAGGCGCTGGCCGCGACCTTCCCCGGCGCCGATATCGCCGCGGATCGGGTCTATCTGACGCGAGCCCAGGTCCGGGCCGTGGCCGACCTCTCTCGCCAGGACGTTCCGGGCCGCATCTACGCGCGCTACGTGGCGCGCCGCGGCGGTGCCGTCGTCGGGCGGGCCTACGTCGACACCCACGTGGTGCGCACGAAGCGCGAGAGCCTCCTGATCTCGCTCGAGCCGGACGGGCGAGTCCGCCGTATCGACGTCACTGCGTTTCTCGAGCCGCCGGAGTACGTCGCGCCCGAGCCGTGGCTGCGGCAGTACGATCGCCGGCCGCTCGACGACGACCTCGCGATCCAGCGCGCCATCCGGCCGATCGCCGGCGCGACGCTCACGAATCGCGCCGTGAACGGCGCGGTGCGGCGGGTGCTGGCCCTCGATCGGATCCTGCAGGCCGGGGGCGCGCCCTGAAGCCCTCCATGCCACTCTCTACGGCGCAGACTCCCGGCTGTCCATGATCGCCGCCCTCAAGCGGTGGGCCGTCCTGCCCCGGGCGGAGCGCTGGTTCTTCAACGCGATGCACGCCGTCATCACGCTGAGCGGCGTGGCCTACTTCTGCATGAAGTACCTGATGACGACCGACGATCCGTTCGCGCTCGTCAACCACCCGTGGGAGCCGACGATGCTGTCGATCCACGTGTTCGTCGCGCCGCTCGGCGTCTTCCTCTTCGGCATGGTGTTCCGCTCCCACACGTTGCGCAAGCTCCTGCAGGCCAGTCCGGTGAACCGGCGCACCGGCCTCACGTCGGCCGGGAGCTTCCTGGTGATGACGCTGTCGGGCTATCTCATCCAGGTGGCGACGAGCCCCGCCGTGATCGCGACCGCGATCTGGACCCACGTGGCCACGAGCGTGCTGTTCGTCATCGCCTACGGCGTCCACCTCGTCATCGGCTACCGGGTTGCGTACAGAGGCGCCCGGCAGCCCGCCTGGTAGCACGACTTCCCCCGCCCGCTGGTTCAGTTCCCGAACCGGGCCGTGAATCCGCGCCGTTGCTGCACGCTGCCGGGTCAGTTCCCGAACCGGGCCGTGAACCCGCGCCGTTGCTGCACGCTGCCGAGCATGACGAGCTCGGCGCCCGCTTCCAGGGTCATCGACGCGCGCAGGTTGGTGACGACCTGCCCGCCCTGCTCGACCGCGACGACGCTCAGGCCGGTGCGCGATCCGATCTCCGTGGCGGCCAGCGTCTTCCCGTGCAGGGAGCGGGGGAGGGGCAGCGAGAAGAGGTCGACGCCCTCTCCGAGGACCACCAGCTCGTGTCCTTCGATGAGGGAGAGCACGGCTTCGGCCCCCAGCGAGGAGTAGCTGAGGACGAAGTCGGCGCCGGCGCGGTGGATGGCTTCGAGGTTCTGCTCGTGGGTGACGCGGCTCACGATGCGCAGGTCGGGCTTCAGGCGCCGGCAGTAGACGGCGAGATAGACGTTCATCGCGTCGTCGTGCGTCGTGAGCAGCACCTGCGCGGCGTTCCCGAGGCCGGCCCGGGTCAGCGCGTCACGGTCGTTGGCGTCGCCCCCGAACACCTCGTCGGCAACGCCGATCATCCGCTCCCGCGCCTCCGGATCCCGGTCGAGCACGTGAACCCGCACGCCCTTGCGCTTGAGGGCGCGGGCGGCGACGCTGCCGACCGTGCTCGCCCCCACGAGCAGGATGGGAGCGTCGATGTCCGGACGGTCGCGGATAAGCCCGTCGAGGGCGGTCAACTGATCGGTCGCGCCCACGACGACCACGATGCTCTCCTGCGTGATCGGCACCCCCGGGAAGGCGGGAACGAGGCGTCCGCGGTGCCACAGCCCGACGATGTTCAGCCCCGTCCGTTCCCGGAGATGGGTGTCGCGCACGGACTGGCCGGCCAGCGGCGTGTCGCGGGCCGAGAACTCGGCTATCTGCAGCCCCTTCACGGTGCCGACGATGTCGGCCTTCCCGAGGCCGGCGCTGACCCGGTTCGCCAGGTACTCGCCGAGACGCACCTTGAGCGGGAGGATGTGCGAACAGCCGCTCAGCTCCAGGATGTCCGTCGAGTCCTCGTGCTCCGCGAGCGCGATGACCGGGACGTCGGGCGACACCTCGCGGACGGTCAGCGCGATGTTGGTGTTCGTGGTGTCCTCGTGGTTCGCGAACACCGTCCGCGCCCGCTCGATGCCGAGCAGCTCGAAGGTCAGGCGGCTCTCGGGGTCGCCCGCCACCACCCGGATCCCGCGGTCCGTCAGGTGGGCCGCCTCCGCCGGATCGGGCTCGAGGACGTAGCACGGGATGCCGTCGGTACGGAGGCGTCCGATCAGGCTGGCCGCGATCGGGTCGTAGCGGGTGATGACCACGTGCCCGCGCTCGCCGGCGGGCGCCCGCCGGGGCACGCGCGACAGCTCCTGCGCGCGCCGCAGCGGTTCGATCAGGAACTCGATCGACACGTAGGGCAGGGCGACCAGCAGCAGCAGGATGCCGCTCAGCAGCACCCAGATGCTGAACAGCCGGCCGGCGTCGCTCTGGAAGACGATGTCGCCGAAGCCGAGCGTGCTCATGGTGACCACGGTCCAGTACACGGCCGTGATCCACGAGTAGGAGCGGTCCTCGACGTGCAGCATGATCAGCTGGAAGAGGGCCGCGTTCAGCGGGATGAACGCCGCGAGGATGGCGCCGACGACGAACGGAAAGCTGCTGCGGCGCCCGGGCTCGCGGCCGGCCGCCCTGCGTGCGCTGCTCGGGAACAGCAAGGCGCTCCTTGGAGGATCGATGACGATTATATCGGCGGCTTCGAGTCCGGGCCTTCGCCGGGAGGGGCGCCGGCGGCGGTCCGGACGGGGGCGACGGCGATGTTCAGGACGCCGTACAGCGCTGCCACGAGCGGACTGAGGAGATTGAAGAAGGCGAACGGAGCATACGTGAGGGTGGGGACGCCCAGCGTCGTCGCCATGAACGCGCCGCACGTGTTCCACGGAATGAGCGGCGACGTGAGCGTGCCGGCGTCCTCGAGGGTGCGGGAGAGGTTCTTCGGGTCGAGGCCGCGGCGCTCGTACTCGCCCCGGAACATGCGGCCGGGCAGCACGATCGAGATGTACTGGTCGGACGCGAGCACGTTGATGCCGAACGACGTGCCGAGCGTGGTCAGGATCAGTCCGCGCGCTCCGCGCACCCGCGCCAGCATGCGTCCGGCGAGGACGCGCAGCATGCCCGTGGTCTCCAGGACCGAGCCGAAGGTCATCGCCGTCAGGATCAGCCACACCGTCGTCAGCATGCTCGCCATCCCGCCCCGCGAGACCAGGTCGTCGATGAGCGGATTGCCCGATTCCAGGCCGTAGCCCGCGTAGAGCGCCTGCCAGACGCCCTTGAGGAGCGCGACGCCCTGCGGAAGCTCGGTCGGGCCGACGTAGCGCAGGACGGCCTCCGGCTGGAACAGGGCGGCGAACAGGCCTCCCGTGAGGGCGCCGATCAGCATCGCCGGCAGGGCCGGGACCCTGCGCATCACCAGCGCCAGCACCAGGACCATGGGCAGCAGCAGGTGCGGGCCGAGCACGAAGCTCTCCGCCAGGGCCGTCCGCACCGCCGCGAGCTCGGCCGTCTCCTCCGGGGCCGATGCCGTCAGGCCCGCGACCGCGAACAGGACGAGGGCGGCGGCGAAGCTCGGCGCGGTCGTCCATAGCATGTGCCGGATGTGAACGAACAGGTCCGTGCCCGTCACGGCGGGGGCGAGGTTCGTCGTATCCGACAGCGGAGACATCTTGTCGCCGAAGTACGCGCCGGAGATGACCGCGCCGGCCGCCAGGCCGAGATGGAGCCCCTGCGCGGTCGCAACGCCGAGGAGGGCGATGCCCACCGTGCCGGCCGTCGTCCACGAGCTGCCGGTCGCCAGGGCGACCACCGCGCAGATCACGCAGGCGGCGGCGTAGAAGACCGACGGCGCGAGCAGGGTCAGGCCGTAGTGGATCATCGTGGGGACGACGCCCGCCAGGATCCAGGTCCCGATGAGCGCCCCCACCGCCAGCAGGATGAGCACGGCCCCCATCGAGACCGAGATTCCCCGGCTGATGCCCGCCTCCAGGTCGGTCCACCGATGGCCGTTGACAAGGCCGATGATCGCCGCCACGCCGGCCGAGAGGACGAGCGCGATCTGGTTGGGCCCCGACGACGAGGAATCGCCGAAGAGGTAGACCGAGCTCCCGAGCAGGGCGATCAGGAACAGCACCGGAACGACGGCCTGACGAAGCGTCGCCTCGCGGGCCTCGCGCAACGCGGATGCGGTCATGGCGGCGGCCCGTCAGGCGACGGGAAGGTCGGCGCCGTGCCGGCGACGCTTGAGGAAGAGCCCCTTGCGCGACAGGCCGAGGAGCCGCGCAGCGGGGTCCACCCGTCCCCCCGTGACCTCGAGCGCCCGACGGATCAGCGCCCGCTCGACCGTCGCGGTCGCGGCCGCCAGCGTCTGCCCCGGGTGAACGGTGACCTGGAACGGGGAGGCTTTGGCGGTGGCCGGCGGCCCGGCCTGCGCCGCCCGGAGCACGTCCGCGGACAGGTGCTCGGGCGTGATGACCGCGCCGTCGTCCGCGAGCGCCGCCGCCCGTCGAATCTCGTTCGACAACTGGCGCACGTTGCCCGGCCACCGGTAGCGCAGGAGGCACCGGAGGGTGCGGGGGGACAGCTTGAGACGCGGCCGCCCGTGCTCGGCTCCGTGGCGCCGCAGGAAGTAGTGCACGAGGGGGGGGATGTCGTCTCTCCGCTCGCGCAGCGGCGGGATGGGCAGGCAGACGGCGTTCAGCCGGAAGAGCAGATCCTTCCGGAAGCGGCCTTCCCGCACCAGCCCGGCGAGGTCGGCGTTCGTGGCCGCGATGACCCGCACGTCGACGGCGACCGGCCGCGCGGCGCCGAGCGGCTGCACCTCGTTGTGCTCGAGCAGGCGCAGCAGCTTGGGCTGGGCCTGCAGGTCGAGCTCGCCCACCTCGTCGAGGAGCAGCGTCCCGCCGTCGGCGGTGCGGACGAGACCCGGCATGTTGTCGTACGCGCCCGTGAACGACCCGCGAAGGTGACCGAAGAGCTGGCTGTCGACGAGGTCGCGGGGCGTGCCGGTGCAGTTGTAGGGGACGAAGTCCCGCGGCCCGCGGCCCGAGTGCCGGTGGATCAGGCGCGCCAGCACCTCCTTGCCGGTGCCCGACTCCCCGAGGATCAGGATCGGCAACCTGCTCGCCGCGACCTTCCGCGCCTTCTCGACGAGCCGCCGCATCACGGGCGACGCGAAGACGCCGTCGTCGCCTGGCGCCCGGAGCTCGGGCGGCCACGGGGACGGGCGCTCGCGGTCCGCGCGGCGGAGCGCCTCGAAGGCCGCCAGCCGCTGCACGTGGGACCGCAGGGCGGGCAGGCCCGCTCGTGCCCGCACGTCCTGGGGAGGTCGCACGAGGATGCGCACCTCGCCCTCCGTACCCAGTCCGCAGGGGATCGACGTCACACGTACCGGCCGGCGGGCCGCCTCGGCGGCCGCCGAGGCCGACCAGCCCTCGTGGGCGCGAAGGTCGAACGAGCGCCCGTCGCGGGTGAAGACGATTGCGAGGGCCTCCGCCCAACCGCTGCGGCGCAGGAGAATGAAGAGCTCCTGGGCGAGGAGCTCGGGACGCGAAGCGAGGTGGGAGAGCGGCGCGAGGTCCAGGAGGTCCGGAGTCGACGTGGCCCCGCGGGTCGGAATCGGAGTCGACGTGCGGCCCGGCAGGGTATCGCGGACGATGGGCGTCACGTCGCAGGGGGAAGCCGCGAGCCGGCTTCGCGGTCGGGAACCGGCCCGGCCGGCGGTCTGCAGGTAGCCGAGCACGCCGTCCCGCGTGGCGTCCGCGGTGCCCACGGCCGAGAGGATGCGCAGGGAGGCCTCCACGGCGGGCCGCTCGCGATCGCCGAGCGCGGCGGCGCCGAGCAGCGCGGTGTGAGCGCGCTCGAGCTCCGCCGTCAACGGCAGCGGCACGTCGTCCGCCAGGTCGCGGGCCTCGGCGAGGGTGCGGGCCGCCAGGTCGGCCCGATCCAGCCCCCGGCAGGCGTCCGCCTTGAGGCAGCGCAGCGACAGGCTGTGGGGCAGGTCTCCGCACTCGTCCGCCCTCGCGATCCCGGTCTCGCAGACGGCGAGCGCTTCGTGCCATGCGCAGGCCACCAGCGCGAGGCGCGCGCGGGTGAGGCACGAGGCAAGGACCTCCGGCGTCGGGGCGAGGCTCGTGTCGCGGCGAAGCAGGTCGTCGAGCTCCGCAAGACGCCGCCGGCATTCGTCCGGTCGGGCGCGGTACAACCCGATGCGGGCCAGCGTGTCGAGGAGGGCGATGCGGACCCGGGCCGATCCGCCCGGGACCGCCAGCCCCTGCTCGCAGAGGGTTTCGGCCTCGCCCGCATCGCCGGCGGACAGCCGGGCGCGCGCAAGGCGGGCAATGGCCTCGACACGGGACGCGAGGTGGCCCGACCGCACCGCGTGACCGAGTGCCGCCCGGCCGTAGCGGGCCTCCGCCGCGTGGTCCGCTGCGAGGGCGCAGGCGTTTGCGCGCGCGAGCGCCTGCCGCCCGGCCAGCCACACGTTCTCTCCCGTCGCCAGCAGCTCCTCCGCCGCCGCCAGGTGCGCCAGGGCAGGGTCGAGACGGCCCCGCCGGGTGTCGAGCCCGGCAAGGGCCAGGTGCAGACGGACGTGCAGGTCCGGCCGGGCGGCGACGGTGGCCGAACGCAGGCACTCGTCCACCAGGCGGCCCGCCACCGGAGGACCCACCACGTCCGCCAGGTGGTCGACGGCGTCGAGGCGGATCCGGCTGACGAGCTCCGGGTCGCCGGCCGCCTCCGCGTCCTCGACCGCGCGCCGAAATCGGTTCAGGCTGCGGCCCGCCTTGCCCACCGCGGCCGCCACCGCGCCGAGCACGCCGTGACTGCGCGCCCGACAGTCGAGTGCGGCGCTCGCGGACCGGAGAACGCGCCGGGCGGCGGAAGCCGCTGCCTCACTGTCGCCCGTCAGTTGCCGCAACTCCGCATCCGCCGTCAGGTAGGCGGCGCGCATCCTGGTCGGAACGGTCGCATCCAGCCGGTTCAGGCGGCGGAGCGCGGTGCGGAATCGACCCCGCGCCTTCTGAGCCAGGACGTTATCGAGCGGGGTAGGTGTCACGGGCGTCCCTGGAGCCTGCGCCGCGGAACTCCGGTGCGTTGGCTTCTGCGGCGCAAGCTCCTAGAACGACGGAACCGGCGTACGAACGAACGCCCGAAGCCGGCTACGCCGGCTCCGGGCGAGTGACAATCCCGGCAGCGACCTACTCTCCCACGAAGTTGCCCCCGCAGTACCATCGGCGGTGGAGGGCTTAACTGCTGTGTTCGGCATGGGAACAGGTGTTTCCCCTCTCCTATGACCACCGGGAAATCGCAAACCCGGGGCGTGCCTGCGCACCCCCGGGCTCATCGTGTCAAAGAACGCAACCGGGCCCCGGCATTTGCCGGGCGCCTCGGTCGCTGGCCACCCCGCCGTCGGCCTTGTCCCGACCGTGGGGCGACAACCAGGCGACAACTGAATACCCTACGAACGGCAGCTTCCCGCTCCGACACGGAATGAAGGTGGTCAAGCCTCACGGCTGATTAGTACCAGTTAGCTCAAGCCCTCGCGGGCCTTACACATCTGGCCTATCACCTGGTGGTCTTCCAGGAGCCTTCAGGGACCCGAAGGTCCAGGGAGATCTCATCTTGGGGAGGGTTTCACGCTTAGATGCTTTCAGCATTTCTCCCTTCCGGACGTAGCTACCCAGCACTGCCGCTGGCGCGACAACTGGTACACTAGAGGTCCGTCCATCCCGGTCCTCTCGTACTAAGGACAGCCCCCCTCAAATCTCCTACGCCCATGGCAGATAGGGACCGAACTGTCTCGCGACGTTCTAAACCCAGCTCACGTACCGCTTTA
>JAPOYG010000078.1 GCA_026706755.1 Acidobacteriota bacterium | reverse complement strand
CAGCACCTGAACGACCACTGGGATCTCGACCACCCCTTCGAGCGCATCCTCGTCGATACCGCCGTCGCGCCCGACCCGGCCGAGGTCACCTGGATCAACCCGCGGCTCCGGCGCGGCGAGGAGCGGCGCGTGGTGACGGGCATCCCGGGCAAGACCGGCATCGTCTACACCCTCGACCGCGAGACGGGGGAGTTCCTCTGGGCGCGCCCGACGGTTTCGCAGAACGTCGTCAGCGGCATCGACGGCGCCACCGGGGCGGTGACCGAGAACGCCGAGGTGACCTTCACCGCCGCGGGGCAGCAGGTGATGGCGTGCCCCACCTGGCAGGGCGGCAAGGACTGGGAGGCTGGCGCCTACAGTCCCCTGACCAACCTGATGTACATGCCGCTCCGCCACACCTGCGGCCGCATGATGGCCTCGGCCGGCGTCGGCTGGTACGACCTGACGGTCCGGACCGAGGTCACGCCCGGCGAGGAGCACCTGGGCACCATCCAGGCCATCTCGGCCGAGACCGGCCGCACCGTCTGGACGCACGATCAGCCGGCGTTCACCATGTCGCTCGTCGCCACCGGCGGCGGCCTCGTCTTCGGCGGCGATGCCAACGGCCGCTTCAAGGCGCTCGACCACGAGACGGGGGAGGTGCTCTGGGAGATCAACCTCGGCTCGCCGGTCACAGGCTTCCCCATCACCTACGCGGTCGACGGGCGGCAGTACGTCGCCGTCAGCACGGGCTACTCGCTGAACACGCTCGGCCTCGCCGGGCTCACCCCGGACCAGCGCCCGAGCGCCGGCAACAACCTGTTCGTGTTCGGTTTGCCGTGACGCCAACGAGGTTCGGTAGCGTCCATGCCGACCCTCAAGCAGGTCGCGCCCGGCGGATGTACTGCTTTGGGCCTATGCTTGGGTTCATGGCTCGCAAGGCGTGCGCTTTCGTAGCCGGCCTCGTGCTGGCCGGGGGTTGTGCCGCCACGCCGGCCGGGCCTACGTCTATCACGTCGGACGATTCTGAGAGGCAATTCAGCGGCGTTGAACCGTGCGACGTCGACGCGGAACCGCGAGCACGCCAGGGTGCGAATCCGGAGCGAGCCTTCTGGAACGCCCGCCTCTCGTGCGTGGGAGGCTTGGGCGGCGGTCGTGGCGGCGGCATGGTGCGGATTCGCTTCGGGGCCGAGCTGATCGTGAACGGTATGGCAGTAGATCGGTTGGAGCCCTGGCCGGACCCGTACCTCCTGGAGTCCGGGCAATCGAGGTGGGTCTGCGGCGACGACGGGCGCAATCCACCGTACGGCGACTGCTGGTGGCCCCTCGACGGACTGTGGAGCCCCGGCGAGCCCTGGAGCGTCAAGGTCTATTGGAAGTGGTGCCCAGTGTCTCGCCGCAACTGCCCGGGCGACCCGTTCGACGACGAGGCCGAGACCGCGACGGCGGCGCCTGCGAGTGAGAGCAGCTAGGCATGAGACGAGGCCTTCGCCGGGCCCCGAGATAACGGTTGGTTCCGTCGCGACCACGGCGGCGCTTGGGACGGAAATCGCTCAGGGCGAAGCCAGGCGGGATTCGCGATGCTCGAATCGCTCGCGCACGACGTCCGGTACGCCGCGCGCTCGCTGATCCGGCAGCCGGGGGTGACGGTCCTGGCGGGGGGCATCCTCGCCCTGGGTCTGGGCTTGAACTCCGCGGTCCTGGCCGTTGCCTACGGCGTCCTGTGGCGCCCGCTGCCGTACCCGGCCGCGGACCGGCTGGTGACGGTCGCCCGGGTGGATGCGCGGGACGGCAGGGAATCCGCGGTATGGCTCGGCCGGATCGACGAGTGGAACCGCCGTCTCCGGACGGTCCGGCTGGCGGGCTACAGCACGCGGGAGCGCGTGGTGCGCGGCGCGGGGCCGACGCGCGTCAGGGCCGTGACCACCGTCACCGCGGGCTTCTTCGAGGTGATGGGCGTGCCGGCGGTCGAGGGCGCGGCGCCGCGCCTTGCGGGGGGCGACGGCCGGGTGGTGGTCAGCGCGGCGCTGGCCCGCGACGTGGCGGATGAGACGGGCCGGCCCGCCGTCGGTCAGGCGATGACTATCGGGGCCGGCCGCTACGACGTGGCCGCCGTGATGCCCGCCGGGTTCGCGTTCCCGGCGGCCGAGGTCGACGCCTGGGTGGCGGACGAGCCGGAGTTCAGGGGAGCTCTCGGCACCGTGGGGCGCATGCGGGACGGTGCCTCCCTCGCCCAGGTTCGGGACGACGCTGCCCGGGTCGGCCGCGAGGTCCTCGCCGCTCGCGGCGCCCCCGACGACGACCGGTGGGGCGCGGCGGTCGCGCCGGTCGAGGAGACGCTGCTCGGCGACGTCCGACCCGTGCTGCGCGTGTCGGTGGCGGCCGCCCTGCTCGTGCTCGTCGTGGCGTGCGCGAACGCGGCGACGCTCCTCGTCGAACGCTCCGCCGCCCGCAGGCGGGAGTTCGCCGTCCGCGTCGCCCTCGGCTCGGGAGTGGCCCGCCTGGTCCGGGCCGCGCTGCTCGAAGGTCTGGCCGTGGCCGCGGGCGGGCTGGTGCTGGGCCTCGTGGCGGCCTGGGCCGGTCTGCAGCTCTTCTCGGCCGCGGCGGCCGGCGTGATGGCGCGCGTCGGCGCCGTCGCCCTCGAGGCGCCGGTCGTGCTCGCCGGCCTCGCGCTGACCCTTCTGGCCGGCGTCGCCTGCGGCGGCGCCTCCATCGCGGGTGCGGTGCGGGGTGACGGCGCCGTCCTGCGCTGGGGAGCGGCGGCGAGCGGCTCGCGGGCCGCGGGGCGTCTTCGGGCGGGCCTGGTGGCCGGCCAGATCGCCTTGTCGATCGTGCTGCTGAGCGGGGCCGGGCTCCTGGTCCGCACCGTCGAACGGCTGCTCGACGAGGAGGGTGGCTTCGAGCCTCGGCAGGCGCTGACCGCGCGGTTGATGCTCGCCGACAGGTCTTTCATCGGGGGCGGGGCCGAAGCGCAGACCGCGTTCGTGGGCACCCTGCTGGACCGGGTGCGCGGGTTGCCGGGGGTGCAGGCGGCCGGGGTGGGCAGCGTGCTGCCTCCCGACGACGATCCCGTGTCCGTGGAGCTCGTCTACGAGGACGAGCGGGGCGAGGCGTCGCGGCGCGAGATCGTCCTCACGTTCGGCGCCGTCACCCGCGGCTACTTCGCCGCGTTGGGCACGCGTCTTCGGGCGGGGCGACGGTTCGACGCCGCCGACAACCTGGCGGAGGCGGGTCCCCTGATTCTGAGCGAGACCGCCGCGCGGTTCTTCTCCCCGGACCGGGACCCCATCGGGCGCCTGTCGCCGTACAACATCGATACCCTCGACATCGCGGCAGGGAAGTCGCGGGTCATCGCCGTCGTCGACGACATGAAGTACGAGGGGCTCGCCGCGCCGCGGGGCGGCACGATCTACGTCCCGTGGGCGCGGGTGCCCACCGGCGTGTCCCACCTGGTGGTGCGGACCACCGGCGATCCGATGGTGCTGGCGCCGGCGGTTCGCGACCTCGTCCGGACCCTGAACCCGGCCCTGCCCGTCCCGGAGGTGCGGTCGCTGGCCGACCACGTCGCCGGCTCGATCGCCGAGCGGCGGCTGCGCGCCGTGCCGGCCGCCGGCTTCGCGGCCCTCGCGCTGGCCGTGGCCATGGTAGGTCTCTTCGGCACCCTGGCCCGGGCGGTCGTCGAGCGGCGGCAGGAGCTGGCCATCCGCGCCGCCGTGGGCGCGTCGCCGGGCCGGCTCATCCGGCTCATCCTGCGAAGCGCTTATGCCGTTACCGGGTTGGGTCTGGCCGTGGGGTTGCCGGCGGCGGTCGCGACCGGCCGCGGTCTCGCGTCCCTGCTCTACGGCGTCCGCCCCTACGACCCCGCCACGCTGGCCGCGGTCGCCGCCGCCGTCGTCCTGACCGCGCTGGCCGCCTCGACGATTCCCGCGCGCCGGGCCGCCCGGCTCGACCCGATGGTCGTCCTGCGGGCCGAGTAGCGTTGGCCTTGGAGCCGCGG
>JAPOYG010000076.1 GCA_026706755.1 Acidobacteriota bacterium | reverse complement strand
AGCGAAGCAGCCGAGACGAGCAGACTTCCAATCACGACCGTGGTGCGCGAGGCACAATGCCGCATCGTCGCTTCGGCACCCCTCCGTCGTGTACTACGCTGGAGTGGGTCCCCGGATTACAGACCGGCTCCAAGAACGTCAGAGCAGCGGCGTGTTCCACAAAGCAGCGGCGTGTTCCACGGTCCGGCTGCGGTGCCAGCGTCTACTCGTACCAGTGCCTCGTCGCTGGATTCGCCGGCGACCGGCGCTGCGCGTCGCAATCGGCAACCTCGAGGAACACGCCGGGCAGCTCCATCCGATGACCGCGAGTGGAAACGGACCCCGGCCTTTCCGGGTCTCCATCTGGGTCCGCGAGCGCTCGTCCCCTGGCTCCCGTGGGCCGAGGCACGTGTCGCCGATCCTCCCGACGGGCTCCGCTGTACCGAAGACCCGGCCGGGCGTCGTGGGGAAGGAGGATGCTATTCGGATTGCAGCGCCCGACGGGGGTCCGCCCGGGTCGCTCGGCGCGCCGGGAGAAACGACGCGCCGGTCGCCGCCGCCATCAACACCAGGACGGCGGCCGTCAGGGCCAGCGGATCGCGCGGACTGCGGCCGTCGAACAGCAGCGGTGCCACGAACCGTCCGGCCGCGAGCGCGGCGACCGCGCCCGCGCAAACGCCGACCGCCGTCACGGCCAGGCCCCGGGCCATCACCATCCTGAGCAGGTCGGCCGCGCGGGCGCCGAGAGCGCGCCGGATGCCGAACTCCAGCTCGCGCTGGCGAACGCCGAAGGCGATGACCGCGTAGAGGCCGAGCGCGGCCAGCAGCAGCGCCAGCACGGCGGCGGCCCCGAACAGGCCGGTCCCCACCGTCCACGACCGGATCCGGGGCGCGAAGACGGCCGGCAGGCTCCTGACGCGGTTGGCCGGCAGCTCGGGGAACAGCTCCGCGAGCGCGCGGAGGACGGCGGGAACCGTGCGGCCGGGGTCTTCGTCGGTCCGGACGACCAGGGTCCGATACCAGCCCAGGTGCTCGGTGGACTCCGAGTGATGCGACGCCTGCTCGATCGGCAGGTAGAAGTGCGGAACGCGATTGACGTCCTGCACCCCGAACTCGAGCGCGGTTTCCGTCACCCCGACCACTCTCGTGCAGGCGGATGCTTCGTCGCCGACGAACAGGCAGCGACCGACGGCGGACTGATCGGGCCAGACGAGCCGGGCGAACCTCGAGTTGACGACGGCCACCCGGGGCGCGCCCGCGCGGTCCCGCTCCGTGAAGCCGCGGCCCTCCCGGAGGTCCAGGCCCGCCACGCGGAAGTAGTTCTCCGTCACGAAGTTCTCGTAGGGCCCGCCGGTGCGCGGGAGCTCCCCGGGCGCTTCCGGGCGGAGCGCCAACCCCGCTCTGATCATCGTCATCGGCACGGCCGTCGTCTGGGCGACGTCCAGCACGCCGGGGAGCGACCGCACGCGCGCCTCCATCGCATCGATCGCGCTCTCTTCGAGCGGCGTGCCGCCCCAGCCCGTGCCCATCTGCACCGTCAGCAGGTTCTCCTTCGCGTAACCGACGTCGAGCTTGCGCGCCGCGTCGAACGAGCCGTAGAAGGTGGCGGCGCCATTGAGCAGCACGAGCGACAGCGCGGCCTGGACGACGATGAGTCCCGTGCGGACCGGCGCTCCGAGGGAGCGGGCGCCCCGCAGCCCGTCGAGTCGGTCGATCCCCCGCGAGCGGGCCGCGTAGACGGCCGGGGCCACCGCGGTCGCGAGGCCGACCACGAGCGCGGCGACGCCGGTGAACGCGACCGCCGTGGCGTCCAGCGGGCCGGCCGCCCACTGATGCTCCGGCAGCAGCGTGGTCCGCAGCACGCGGCTGGCGACCGCCGCCAGGGCCAGCGCCGCCCCGCCGGACAGCGTGGCGAGCACGAGGCTCTCGATCACCAGGAGGCGTCCGACCGCCCAGCGGCCCGCGCCGAGGGCCTGGCGCACGGCCAGCTCCCGGCGCCGAGCGGCGACGCGCAACATCAGCAGGTTCGTAACGTTCGCGCCGGCGATGAGCAGCACGATCCCGGCGACGCCGCCCACGACCAGGGGCAACAGCATGTCGCCGCCCAGGCGACCCGGCCCGCGCGTCCGCAGGACCGGGCCGAGCACGACGGCGCCCTCGGTGTCCTGCCACGGAGAGTCTGCCCGGGCGGCCCGGAGGGCGCTGGTCGCGGCCGCTTCCGCGGCTTCGGCGGTCGCTCCCGGCGCGAGGCGCAGGAGGGCGGTGAGCGAGAAGCCGGCGCAGGAGTCTCGCCAGTTCTCGCGGGCGTCCGTCGCCGCGAGATGCAGCGGCAGCCAGACGTCCGCCGCGTGCGGCTCCGGGCCCGCGAAGCCGGGCGGCATCACGCCGACGATCGTGTACGTGATCTCTCCGAAGGTGAGGGCGGCGCCGAGCGCTTCGCGGGTGCCGGCGAAGCGCCGCTTCCAGTACCCGTTGCCGATCACCGCCACCGGTTCGGCCGCGACGTCGTCGTCCTCGGGGACGATGGGCCGCCCGAGGGCCGGGCGCGCCCCGAGCAGGGCGAGCAACTCCCCCGTAACCCAGGAGACCTGGAGCTCCTCGGCGCGCTGGCCGCGGCCGTTCAGCATGGGTCTCGGTCGCGTGTAGCCGGCGACGGCGCCGAAGCCGTCGAAGTCCGCTCCGAGGGCGCGGTAGTCGGCCCAATCCGTTCCCTCGCGCGTGAACAGCGGCGCCGTGCGGTCGCCGTTCTCGTCGCAACGGAACCGCTCCTCCACCCACATCCGGTGGACCTCGTCCGGGGCCTCGATGTGCGGCGGCGCCTGGAGAAACAGGCGGGACAGGAGCGTGTACATCGAGGCGTTGAGGCCGATGCCGAGCGCGAGGGTGAGGACCACCGCGCACGCGTAGCCGGGATTCCGCCGCAGGGCGCGGATCGCGGAACGGGCGTCCTGGAGCAGGCGCTCCGCCGCGCCCCAACCCCACGTCTCGCGCGTGCGCTCGCGGATCAGCGGGAGGTTTCCGAAGTCGCGGCGCGCGCCCAGGCGCGCCTGGGCGGGGGACATCCCCCCCTCCACGAGTTCGCGGACTACCTCCGCGAGGTGGACACGGAACTCCTCGTCGAGTTCCGACTCCCGGCTTCGCCAGCACCAGAGGGAGCCAAGCCGGAACCGGATCTGCTGCCACATGGCTCCTCCTCTAGTCGGCGGGCCGCAGCACCCGCGCCATGGCGACCGACAACTGCTCCCATCGCGACTGCTGGAGCGCGAGCTGCGACCGCCCGGCCGGGGTGAGGCGGTAGTAGCGGGCGCGCTTGCCCTTGTCCGACTTCTTCCACTCGGCCGCGATCCAGCCCCGCCCCTCCAGCTTGTGCAGGGCCGGATAGAGCGATCCGGTCTCGATCCGCAGAGCGTCCTCGGACACCCGCCGAACGTGCTTGGCGATGGCGTGGCCGTGCGACGGACCGTAGACGAGCGTGCGCAGGATCAGCAGGTCGAGGGTGCCCTAGAGGAGCTCGATGCGGTCGGGGGTCGGACTCATCGTTCTGTAGCCACTCTACTCAATATTGGGTGGCGAGTCTACAGAATCTTGATCTCCTGGCTCAAGGTGCCCTCGGCTGCCCTGTGTGCGCGACCTCGGAAGCACTGCCGGCCGCGACGGAGCGCCGCAGATCGTCGGATAGAGTCCCGCTGCGTCTGGATCCGGGCGGTGCCGGAGGCGTCTTCATGGGAGGCGCCTGTGGAGCAGGCGATGCAGGTCTGGCCGCGGAGATGAGGCGCGGCGCGGATGGCCAGCTCCTGCTGCCGCTCTACGACCGCCCCGGTCAGGGCGCCGAAGCGGCTGTGGCTTCGAGGATGCGGGGCCCGTCCGCCAGTGGTGAGACGATGCGTCAAGCGCCGCGCCGTAGAGCGCCGGCAACCTGCTGCGCGTGATCCCCTGTTACTGCCGAATCGTCGCCGAAGAGGAGCTGCGGGAAGGCGCGACGACATCCGCCGGCAATGCCGGATCCGGCGCC
>JAPOYG010000526.1 GCA_026706755.1 Acidobacteriota bacterium | reverse complement strand
CGCTCCGGCGGCTCAGCGTCGAGAAGGACGTCAGCCTGCAGGAGATGGTGGTCGAAGCGTTGCGCGCCTACGTCCGGGAGCAGAAGGAGAGCTGACAGATGCCGCGGTGGCACGTCCCGAAGCTGACGCAATGCGGCGTGATCGTGATCCTCGTCGCCTCGACCGGCGCGGCCCTGACGTGGCTCGCCCAGGCCCCCGGCCCCGAACGCGGCGCCCGGGGACCCGACCTTGCGGCCCCGCCCGCGCCGCCGCCGTTCGACGCCCCGGACCCACATCCGGTCCCGGGCGTGCCGGCCGCCCCGGCGCCGCCGCTCCCGGAGGCCGCGGACCCCGCCGCGGCCGGATCGGACCTTGCCGGCACGGAGGCGGAGGGACCGGCGCCGCCGGAACCCGCGCCGCCGGCGCGAACGACGCCCTGGCGCGTGATCGACCCGGACACCTACTCCCTGACGCCCGCGACGGTCGCGCTGCATGCGCGCCTCCCTGGCGCCTACGAGTGGCCCCTGCCGGGCGTCGACCGGCTCGAGCTCATCTGCTTCCACGAGCCGGGCGCGCCGGCCCACCTCTCCGTCATGCAGACTGCGGACGGACGGCTGTTCCACTGGGGCGAGGAACGCCGCTTCCTCCAGGAGCACCTCCGCGCCGACAGCATCGACTCGCGGGAGATCCGCACCGTCGCCGACCCCGGAGCGTTCATGGAGCCGCTCAGGGCCGCGGCACACGCGACGTGCGAACGGAGCCTGCGGGGCGCGAGCGAGCCTGGCGCCCCGGAATAGGCCGAGGCAGATCGCCCCAGGCGCGGACGACCGGCCGCAGACCGACGTCGCCCGCCGGCTGGCCGCCGGCACATCCGGCGCCGGGACGCCGATCCGGGAGACGCGGTCCGCCGCCGCCCCAAAACCGCGAAGCACCGAAGGAACCTGGCCGCGACGCACACCCTCCCCCCTGTGCATCCGTCCGCCGGGGAAACGACGGGCGGCGCAGGTCCCGCACGCCCGCGACAGGTCCATCCACAACGCGAAGCGCCAACTACTTGTACGGTCTCTGACTACTTGAGCTCCGAGCTACTTGTACGTACGGGGGGCGTTTATGCGGGCGCGCGAGCGCCGTGGGGGGGTGTTTATGCGGGCGCCGGCCGCGGTGGCGGGGGGGCGTTTATGCGGGGAAAACGCCCCGATTCACAACGCCTCTGTGGAAATCTCCGGAGAGACGCGCGGAGGCGACGGGCGCAGCACGAGCAGCCCCTTCGGCGTCGAGTACGAGAGCTGGGGCCAGGCGATCCGGATCTTCCCGAGCTCGCGAAGCACGTCCCTGCGGAAGTCCTTGACGGACCGGCCAAGCTCCAGCTCCGGGCGGAGCGCGAACTGCCGGTACACCTGCCGCCACGTGAGACAGAGCGGGCGGTCGAGTCGGAACAGCCTGTAGGTCAGCCACAGGTACAGGTCGAGACCGAGGGAGCTGCAGCCTGAGCTCCCGGAGCACGTTCATGTCGATCGGAACCGGCGCGGCCAGGATCTCGTTGAAGAAGTCGTGGCCGAGCACGATCGCGCTGTCCCACCGCACCGTCTCGTCGGAGCGCCGGGGCTTCCACCACAGCCTCATGTCGGTCGTGACGCGGTCCGCGACCGTGTGCACGCCGTCCGGCAGGTCCTCCGTCAGCTCGATCGACGCACGGAACAGGCGCGTCATCTGCTCCCGCAAGCGCGTGCGGATCCCGTAGCGGCCCGCGCTGTCGCTCGACTGGACGCCGAGCCGCCGCATGAACTCGGCCACCGAGCGGCCCAGCACGAGGCGCCTCGACCGGGTCCTCACCGCCTCCGTGCAGATCCACGCGAGCAGCAGCCTCGGCAGCACCCCGAAGGGCAGCCGCGGCTCGGGACCGCCCGCGATCACGACCAGCGCGTACCGGCCGTTCCGCCGCACGTAGTGGGTGAGCGTGCCGGGATCGGTCCGGGGCAGCGTGCAGAGCGCCAGCAGGCGGACCATGAACCCGATGTCGGGCTCCCGGTCGGCCACCCGGATCAGGCCCTCGATCTGATCGTCGCGCGTCCAGTGGCCGGCCCGCGGCACGGGATGCGGCGCTTCCGGTCGAGCGTGTGTGCTACCGGGATCCAACCCGGGCACCGGCGTCGCGAGGACGTCGGACAGCCGGGACCACGTCTGTCCGGGCCTCGCCGGGGCGGCGCCCCGCACGGACCGCGGGGGAGGTGAGCCGGTCAGTCTCGAAGGCATGGCCCGCCCGGCGCACCGCGCACCTCGGCTCCCGAAGGCGGGACCCGGAGACCACCCGGAGCCCGCACACCGTCCCGAATGCTGGCTGGCGGAACCCCAGGACGTTGCGGCTCCCGGATGCGGCGGGCGGCATGTCGCGCCGGACGCGGACGCACGCGCCGGGGCGGCGCGTGCGCGAGGCGGGACGATGGCAGCCGCCCCGCCGTTCCCGACCGCTCTACGGAGTCCTCTTCCCCTCCGGCCGTGCTCGCTTCTCGAGCTGGACCAGGCCCAGCTTGATGGCGTTGCGCAGGATCACGCCCGGCTTGAGGTTGCTGCTGGTCGCGACCTGCCGCACGCGGTCGTACCAGTAGGCCGACAGCGCGACCGAGCGCCTGACCGTGTAGCATCTCCGCTTGTCGGCCGCGGGATCGGGGTCGTGCAGCGCGTGGTTCGGATCCTCCATGCGTCACTCCTTCGCAGTCCGGGATCTCCCGTCCGAAGAGCGTCGACGCCGAGCCGGACTGGAACACCGGACCACGTGTCGCCGTTGCCGAGCAGCCACGCCTTGCGGACAAGCAGGTGCCGGACCGCTACCCCCCGGACGCTCGGGAGCCGCGCCATCGCCGGCTCTCTCCCACCGCCAGGACGCGGCAATCTGCCGAGCACTCGCCGTTGTCGCATCGGTGCGCCTCGACCCACTGGTCGACGACCTCCTGCGTCCAGCGGGGGCTGCCGTTGGGGAGTCGAACCGGCGCTTGCGGGAACACGCCGCCCTCGAGCATCTTGTAGACACTCGACCTGGAAACCGCGAGCTGGGCCGCCACCCCTCGGACGGTCAAGAGCTGCGCCATTGCTGAATCCCTCCGTCGTTACCACGCGCCGGCGTCCGGGCCGGCGGGCTGCCAAGACAGGCACGCACCGCCGTTGTAGCAGGTTCCCCAAACGAGAATCCCGGTCTGTGGAACAAGCGGTAGTCACCTTCTGCGCGGTGTGCAGATGCGTGCAGATCGGCCGGAGCCCGCCGATCTGCACACGACTGCGTTGCGCGGCGCGCGCCGCGTGACGCAGCCGTCGCGCGTGCCGTGCGGGTTCTCTGGACGGTGACGGAACAGAGAATGGGAGCGCCCGCGCGCCATGCGGCCTGCTCCTCGGCCGTCTGAGGAAGCAGCCCGGCTTCGAGATCCGGATGGTCGCGCAGCCGGGAATCGCCTGCCGTTTCGACAGCGCCTTGCGCAGGACGGTGATCGGGAACCGCTTGGCCGGGTCGTGGAAGTCGACGTACGTACAGGCGCTCAGGTTGCCAGCGTCATCGACGTGGTGCCCGTCCGCCAGGTACTCGAAGCTCCGCATGAGGCATTCTGCTTGTCACTTCGATCATCCCTAGGCGCGTCCTGGAGACGCTGCCCGACGACTCCGCAGGGCCGGCTGCCGGAGCAACACGCTATCGGCCGCTGCGCTTGCGCTCCAGGTACTCGACCGCTGCCCGCATCTGCTTGGCATCCCAAGTCGACCAATCGTCGTTCTAGGGCAGCCTCTGCACGCCAGTGCTCCGGCCGACGGCGACGACCCTGACCGCCAAGCGCTCCGAGCCGTAGTCCTGGCACGAGGCGAGGAACCGCCGTGTCAAGGCGACCGACGGCAGCTCACTCATGCCTCCGCGTCTCGTCGCGGGGTCTCCTCTCTACCAGCCGAGCGTAGCCCGGCCCATGAACCCGTTGCTGGCCTCGCCGTGCATCGGGCTCTCCCGCCGCTGCGCGTCCACGCCCAGCTCGAAGTTCACCTGCCCCTGC
>JAPOYG010000683.1 GCA_026706755.1 Acidobacteriota bacterium | reverse complement strand
TCGTCGATGAGGGCCGAGGTGGCCGGCCAGCGGGAATCGTCGAGCATGGCGTCGTACACCGACGCCACGATGCGTTCGAACGCGTCTCGTTCGCCCACGACGGACAATCCGGGGGGGCTCCCCACGACATTCCAGGCGTCCCGACGACCACCAATATAGTGGCCGCCGAGATTGGCTCCACTCTACTACGGGGAGTGCCCTCGGCTGCCGAACCCGGAGAACGACGCAGCAGACATGTCGGCCGTGCTGCGGCGCCCGGGCTTCGACGTGACGACGGTGCGGGACGCATATCGGGTGGCGATGACGGAGACGCTGCGGGTGTTCACGCGCGAGAGCCGGCGGGGCGGACGTGTCCCATGGTGTTCTACGCCGGCACGGTCTCGAGAGGAGAAGTAGACGTCGGCGGTATTCAACGAGGTGACGTCGCGCAACGCCACGCGGGACGGCCTCAACGTGGCTCGACGGGCCGGCCCGGCTGTCGCGACGATTCCGCACAAACACTCCATTTGCAGGGCGCGAAGTGCCCTCAGGATGCGGTACGTTCACCGGCGTCGGTTCACACCGCATGGGCGGGCAGTGCCGCAACGGTCGGAGTTGCGGTTGAGACGCAAGGTCCCCCGCATCCGGGAGCTTGCAGCCGGGACGCTGTGCAGGATCCGGTGCCGGCGGTCGCCTCGGCGTTGCACATGGACGCGCGGGCTCCGGTGAATCTGACCCCGATCTCGCGACGGGAGCGGGAGCTGCACTACCTGCGGGGCGACGCCCGGCGGGCGCTGCTCGCGGTCCGCGATTCCGTACTGCAGCACAACCGCAAAGGACGACCGCCTGATCGACGCGACGGAGCCGGCAACGACATATGGATGACATGCGTCGACGCGCCGGTGGCCGTCGCGTCTCGCGGGCGAGCCCGACGCTCCCGACGTGCGGTCTCGCCCGACGAGATCGAGTGCATCGTGAGCCACCGCCCCGGGACACACCACGTGCCGCCCGCGGGCGCCGGCTGGGGCCGCAGCGGCCGACCCGGCCGGCACGCCGCCACGGGCGGACACGCGCGCTGCGCTGTGCCGGGTTGTGCCTGGCGTGCACGGCCGGGCTCGGCGGCAGCGCCGCGGCTGCCCCTCAAGGTGCGCTCGCACCGGGCGCGGAACCGGCTCCGACCGTGGACAGCCAGTCGTTCGACCTCGCCGTCGCGCCCTTCATCAATCTGAGCCAGCGGCGCGACGACGACTGGATCGGTGAGCGCATCACCGAGGCCCTCGCGACCGCACTCCGGGACCGGGGCTGGACCCTGACATCGTGCACGACACCCATTGCGGGAGGTGGCCTTCGAGGCCCGGGCGCCGCGGTGGAGGCCGGCAACGAGAGCCGCCGACCGGAACGTGCCGGCTGCCCGGCTCCGGGCGCCCGGGCAAGGGTCGAGGGCGCGTACGAGCGCATCGGTGATCGCGTCCACGTCGCGGCCGAGGTCGTCGACGTGGTGACGGGCGAGGCAGCCCATCGAACGCGGGTCGCCGGCCCCGCGGGTGATCTCCCCGGGCTCCGGAACCGGCTCGTGTCTGCGCTGGCCGACGGCCTTGCCGCGATGTACAGGCAGGCGCCGGCCCCCGTCACAGGGTCGCTGGCGTTCGAGCCCGCCCCCCGTGCCAACGCCGATGATCGCGCCCCCGCCGGCGCGGGGGACACTGCCGCCGCCTCCGCGGCGCCTGAGTCGCGCGCGTTCGGAGCGTTCCAGGGAACCGGGCAAGGGATCGAGCAGTCGCAGTTCACCCGCGACGGGCGTCGCCGCGCCGTGGCGGTGTGGACCCCTCAGCCGCCACGCATCGACGGGCGTCTCGACGACACGGTCTGGTCGTCCCTCACGCCGATCACCGGCTTCGTGCAGACCAGCCCCGTGGAGGGCGCCCCCGCCACGGAGCGGACGGAGGTCTGGATCGCCTACGACCGCGACCACCTCTACGTCGCCTTCCACGCGCACTACTCCGACCCGAGCATCGTCCGGGCGACCCGGGCGGAGCGCGACCAGGGAAGGGCCGACGACCGCATGGCGGTGCTGCTCGACCCGTTCCGCGACCAGCAACGCGCCTACCTGTTCTCCGTGAACGGATACGGCGTGCAGAACGACGCCATCGTGAACGCCGGCGCGGGGGCGTCGCGGAGCCGCAGCCGCGTCGGGCGGTCGAGCGGCGGATCCGGCGGCAGCAGCGGAGGAAGCGGCGGGCGGAGCGGAGGGAGCGGGGGCGGCAGGGGCTCGCGGGGCGGGACCTTCACCGCCGGATTCGGGATCCGCGGAGACCTCTCCTGGGACGCGCTGTTCGAAGCGGGCGGGCGCCTCGTCGAGGACGGGTGGACGGCGGAGATGGCCATCCCGTTCAAGAGCCTGCGCTATCCGTCGCGGTCCGCGAACCAGTTGCACCGCTGGGGCTTCCAGATCAGCCGCAACATCCGCGAGAAGTCCGAGTCGCTGGTCTGGTCGCCCGTCTCCACCGACGTCGCGGGCCAGCTGACGCAGATGGGGGTGCTCGACGGCCTGCTCGACCTGTCGAGGAGCCGGAACCTCGAGTTCCTGCCGACGTTCACGGGCCTGCAGGCCGGCTCGCTCGACCCGGGCTCCGGCCGCTTCCGGAACGGAGGGCCGCTGGGCGAGCTGGGCCTGGGCGTCAAGTACGGCGTGACCTCCAACCTGACGCTGGACGTGACGCTCAACCCCGACTTCTCGCAGATCGAGTCCGACCAGCCGCAGGTCGAGGTCAACCAGCGCTTCGCGCTCTTCTACCCGGAGCTGCGGCCGTTCTTCCTGGAGGGCCAGGAGATCTTCGCCGCCGCCACGCCGGTCAACCTCGTGCACACGCGCACGATCGTCGACCCGCGCTTCGGAGCCAAGCTCTCCGGGAAGGTCGGCGACGTGACGCTCGGCGTGTTCGTGACCGACGACGAGGCCCCGGGTGGGCTCGACGATGGCTCGAGCCCCGGGTCCGGGCGCGTCGCGCAGTCGTTCATCGGTCGCGCCCGCTACGACCTCTACCCGGAATCGTACGTCGGGGTCATCGCGACCGCGCGCGAGCACGGAGCCGACTACACCCGCGTCGGTGGGGTCGACGGCCGCCTGCGCCTCGACCGGACGCACAGCGTCAGCTTCACGGCCGCCGAGTCCGCGCACCGGAACGCGGCGGACGGGGAACTCGGCGGCTCGATCCGCGAGATCGACTTCGCGCGCGAGGCGCGCAACCTGACCTACAGCCTCGCCCACAGCAGCATCGAGCCCGGCGTCCGGACCGGGACGGGCTTCATCCCCCGCGTCGACATCCGGCGCACGGACGCCACCGTCGGCTACCGCTGGTGGCCCGGAAGCCGCATCATCAGTTGGGGCCCCAGCTTCACCTACCTGCGCAACTACAGCCACGAGGGCGTGCTCGAGGACGAGCAGTTCCGCGGCGCCGTCAACTTCGAGTTCATCCGCAGCGTGCGCGTGTCGGGCGGCATCAACCGCGACCTGGAACGCTACGGCGGGATCGATTTCCGCAAGACCAGCTACTCGTTCGGCGGTGCAGCGAGCAGCCGCTACGTGACCGTCGTGGGCGACTTCAACGGCGGCGACGGGATCTACTTCGGCGACGACCCGTTCCTCGGCCGCTCCGCCGGGGGAAGGCTGGCCGTCTATGTCCGTCCCGGGACGCGGCTCCGGGCCGACCTGGAGGTCCTGTCCAGCCGCTTCGCCGACCCGCTCGGGGTCACGGTGTTCGACGTGAAGATCTTCCGCACGCGGGCGTACTACCAGTTCTCGAACCGGCTGATGCTGCGGCACATCCTGGAGCACAACACGCTGCGGGGCACGCTCGGCAACAACCTGCTGCTGACGTACCGCATCAACGCCGGCACGGCGGCGTTCGTCGGCTACGACGACCGGTTCCTGCGCGGCTCGCAGCTCGACGCCATGCTCTTCCCGATGCGCCACTTCGAGCGCACGAACCGCGCCGTCTTCACCAAGGTGTCGTACCTCTTCCGCTTCTGAC
>JAPOYG010000645.1 GCA_026706755.1 Acidobacteriota bacterium | reverse complement strand
CTAGCCCGACCCCGCCACCCGGCGACCGGCACCGCTCCCGACGACGGAGCGGCCGCCGGTCGCGCGGGGATTCTCCTCCTACCGCACGCCCCCGCCGAGCGTGATCCCGCCGTAGATCTCCCGCCCCGGCGACGGCTCATAGTAGCGGCGGCCGAACGCGTTGGTGATGGCCGACGAGTTGTAGCGCTCCGACAGCAGGTTGTCGATGCCGATGAACGGGCGGAAGTCGACGTCGCCCAGGCTCGCATCCCACCCGAAGCGCAGGTCGACCACCGTGTAGGCCCAGTTGCTCGCCGCCGCGGCGTTGGCGTTGGTGAGGAAGAACTCGTCGACCCAGCGGACCGTGAGGCTCGAGCGCAGGCCGAACGGGGCCGCGTAGTCGAGCCCGGCGAACAGGCGGTTGGGGGGAGCTCCCGGCTCCAGGTTGCCGCTATAACTGGCGCCGCGGAGCACGAACTCGGCGAACGTGAAGTCCTGCCGGGTGTAGGCGAGCCGCGCCCGGACCCGGGAGACCGGCTGCCAGTCGAGCGACAGCTCCACGCCGTTACGCGCCGACTCCCCGGCGTTGTCGAAGAAGGTCTGCTCGTCCGCGCGCTGGAACGGCACGAGGGCGCCGAGCACTCGGGCGCGGTAGTAGGCGATGTCGTACTGCAGGCGGGCCGGCTCGATGAGGCCGCGAAGTCCGACCTCGGCGCTCCGCAGCCGCTCCGGGTCCAGGAGCTGGTTGAAGCCGCCCGTGCCGTCCGGCGTGTTGGACAGCTCGACCGTCGTGGGCGTCTCGTAGGCCGTCGCGAAGTTGCCGTACAGGTTGAGGTTGGACGTCGCGGCCACCGTGACGCCGACCGAGGGGCTGGCCGCGCCCATCGTCCGCTCGCCCGACTGGTCGCCGTCGTCCAGCTTCCGGTCCGTGGCGCGGAAGCGGTAGTAGTCGTAGCGGACGCCGGCGGTCAGCGTCACGCGCGGGTGCGGCGCCAGGCTCACCTGGGCGAACGGACCGGCGGACAGCACCTCCTCCTGCTGGTCGATGCGAAGGTCGCCGCGGTGCTCCATGCCCCCGACCACGAAGGGCGGCCGGAAGCCGAACTCCATCCGGTCGTCGTCCTGCGAAGCGACGTCGACCCCGGCCGTCCAGTTGATCGTCGTGCCGCCCGCCTCGGTCGCGCCGAGGTACTCCGACCGCACTCCGGCCGCCTCGCGACCCAGGTCGATCACGCGTCCGACGCCTCCCGCGTCCAGCTTCCGCCGCGCAGCCCACCCCGTGGCCCGGACGAGCTGCGTGCCCGCGAAGCGGTGCTCGAGCGTCACGCCGCCCTGCCCCTGGCGGGCCGACTCGCCCCAGTTCTGGGCCGCCACGGTGGCCCCGGCGAACGGGCGGGCCTGGCGCGGGTTGGCGTTCACCAACTGCTCCGCCGGCAGGCGCGGGTCGCCCGCCTGGGCCGCGGTGAGGAAGCTGGGGCTCTCGGCGAACGGGGCGTCGTAGTGGTTGAAGATGCCCGAGATGTCCGTGCTCGACGAGATCGCCTGCCGGACCACGATGTTGGTCTGACCGATCTCGGCGGCGCTGTGCTGGCGCCAGCCGTCGGTCCGGAAGCGGCTGTAGCTCCCCATGAAGCGGGTGCCGCTGTTGTTGTGGCCGTCGACGCGCAACTGGTGCCGCTGGTAGCCGTAGCTGCCGAACTGCGTGCTGGGGCTGACCGTGAGGCGCCGGGTCTGGTCGATCTCGGTGAAGAGACTGATGACCCCGCCGGCGGAGTTGCCGTAGAGCACGGAGCTCGGGCCGCGGATGACCTCGATGCGCCGCACGGATCCGAGGTCGACGTTGCCCGGCTCGGTCGTGCCGTCGGCCGTGGTGATGGGGATGCCGTCCTGGATGATCGCGAGGCCGCGCAGGCCGAAGCGCGGCTGCGGGGCGCGGATGCTGAGGCCGATGCCGCCCGACAGCCCATAGTTGCGCCGGTTCTGGACGAGCAGACCCGGGATGCCGCGCAGCACCTCGTCCAGCGACGACTTGCGTTCCGTGAAATCGATCTCGTCGCCACCGACGACCGCCACCGCGTTGGGAACGGTGGAGAGGACCCGATCGGACCGCGTGACGGTCACCGTCTCGGCCAGCGGCGCGATGGCCAGCGTCAGGTCGGCCCGCGCGCCGGCCGCCCCCACCTCGACCATCGCCGCCTGCCCCTGGAACCCGGCGAGCGCCGCCTCGACCTCGTAGGCGCCGGGCGGCAACCCGGCGATGGCGTACCGTCCGGCGCCGTCGCTGACGGTCTCCCGCGTCAGGTCGCCGCCGGCGCTCTCCGCCGTGATCGTCACGCCCGGCAGCACGCCGCCCAGCTCGTCGCTCACGACGCCCATCAGCGTTGCAGTGCCGTCCTCCTGCGCGGCCCGGAGCGAGACGTCGCCGGCGAGAGCGACGACCGCGACGGCCGCGAACGTCTGGATTCGGAGCCGGACCCTCATGGATCGGATCCTCGAGAATGCCGAGAGCCTCGAGTACATAGACCGCCTCCCCACGCAGCAGGCGGCCCACCAGAACGGCGGGTCAGCCCGCACGCGTCAAGTCTTGTCGTCGTCCGCCGCGGCGAGCGCGCGGGGCGCCGGCGTCTGGGCGGCCATACAACTCAGCGTACCGCATCCGGGCCCCGGGGTTGGGGGCGCGGCTCCCGCCTGCCTGCGACCCTGGCGGGAGATGGCAGGTTGACATACATCGCTATGCTATGCATACTACCTCCATGCATGAGCGGGACCGGGAACAGGACACTCGGCGATGAGCATCGGCAAGGATCTCGTCGCGGCCTCCGCCACACCGCTCGTCCTCGCCATCCTGGCGGAGGGCGACAGCTACGGCTACGCCATCATCAAGCGGGTGGGCGAGCTGTCCGACGGTCAGCTCCGGTGGACCGACGGCATGCTCTACCCCGTGCTCCACCGACTCGAGCGCCTCGGTTATGTCGAGGCGAGATGGGCGACCGCGGAGAGCGGGCGCCGCCGGCGCTACTACCGCGTCACGAGCGCGGGGCGGGCACACCTCGCGACCGAGCGGCGCCACTGGGAAGCTGTCGACGCCGCGTTGCGCGGCATCTGGCTGGAGATGGCGCCCACCTTGGCGTAGGCACCGCCGCGGGCCGCCGGCATTGGGAAGGCAGACGGACATGACGGAACAGGCCGACGCCACCGAGGCCCAGATCGCCCAGTGGCGAAACTGGTTGCGACGCCGGCCGGCGATCCGCCCGCCCGACGTCGACGAGCTCGAGGGTCACCTCCGCGACCAGATCGCGGCACTCGTCGGGGCCGGACTCTCCGGGGACGAGGCGTTCCTGGTGGCCGTCAAGCGCATGGGCAGCCTGGACGCCGTGTCGCGCGAGTTCGCCCGCGAGCACTCGGACCGGCTCTGGAAGCAACTCGTCGTCGCGCCGGGCAGCGACGCCGCCCGGGGATGGCTTGCCCGCCGGGAGTTCCTGGTCGTCCTCGGCCTCGCGGTCGCCGCCGCCCTCGCGGTCAAGGTCCCCGAGCTGTTCGGTCGTCGGCTCGGCGAGGATGCCTTCTACGCCCTGAACGCGAGCCTCTTCGTGCTGCCGCTGCTCACCGGCTATTTCGCGTGGAAGCGCGGCATCGAGCGCTCCCGGTACCTCTGGCTCGCGCTGCCCTTCGTCGCCGGCGCCGTCGCCATCAACACCATCCCGTTCACGCGCGGGGGTCACACCGAGGCCCTGGCCGCGGGGCACCTGCCGATCGCGCTCTGGCTCGCGGTCGGCGTCGCCTACGCCGGGGGACGCTGGTGGAGCAGCAGCGGACGGATGGACTTCGTCCGCTTCTCCGGGGAGCACTTCATCTACTACGTGCTGATGGCCCTCGGCGGCGGCGTGCTCACGATGTTCACGGTGGGCGCGTTCGGCGTCATCGGCCTCGACGCCGAGAACCTGGCCGGGCGCTGGATTCTGCCCTGTGGGGCCATGGGTGCGGTCCTCGTGGGAGCGTGGCTCGTCGAGGCGAAGCAGAGCGTCATCGAGAACATGGCGCCGGTG
>JAPOYG010000382.1 GCA_026706755.1 Acidobacteriota bacterium | reverse complement strand
TCCGGCCGCTGCATCGGGGTCAGGCTGCGGAAGTCCCACACCCCCTGCAGGTCCGGCGCCCCCCACGGCAGCCGCGGCACGTCCTCCGCCGACTGCGCGCCGGCCAACCCCGGCGCGAGCCCTCCGATGGCCAGCACGGCCACCACGCACGTGAGCACCCGAAGTCGCATGTTCACCTCCCGGCGGCGTCCTGCCTGCCAGGCACCGCCCGTTCCCAATCGACGGACTCGTCCTTCGCGCCCTGCACGGGGCAACCCTGTCTCGTACTGCCAACACCATAGCCGATCGAGCGTCGCGGGGACACCGGGACGACGCCGGTGCCTTCGTGGGGCGCGGGGCACTGCGGCCGCCCTTCGCACGCGCGTCATGGCCGTTGTGTTTCGCTGCCATGTGCCTTGCACTTCTACATATCGATCTGGTATGTGTAGAAGTATGAGGTGTTCGTGAGCGGACGGCGCGGTGGACCGGTCTTGCGGGGTCGTCGGCCTGATCCTGGCGACCGAGGGCGGGAGCGTGCGATGAGCTGGTGGCGACGCGGCCGGGACCCCGAGCGGCTGGAGTGCGAGCTGAATGCCGAGCTCCGCGACCACGTCGAGCGACAGGTGGCGGACCACGTCCGCGCCGGGATGTCCGCCCGCGAGGCGCGCCGGCGCGTGCGCCTCGAGTTCGGAGGCCTGGATCAGGTCAAGGAGCTGTGCCGTGACGTGCGGGGCACGCGGCGGCTGGAGGAGATCGGGCACGACCTCCGGTTCGCCATGCGCCTGCTGGTGAGGCAGCGGGCGTTCACCCTCGTCGCCGTCCTGGTGCTGGCGCTCGGGATCGGCGCTGCCGCGGCCGTGCTCAGCGTCGTCGACGGCGTGTTGCTGAGACCGGTGCCGTTCGAGGCCATGCACCGCCTGGTCATGGTGTGGGAGACGGATCGCGACAGCGGCACGGTCCGTGAACCTGCGTCCGTCCCCGACTTCCTCGACTTCGAGGAGCGCAGCCGTCAGGTGGACGCGTTCGGCGCGCTCATGGGAACGCAGGTCACCGCCGCGACCGAGCGGGGTGCGCCGGTTCGTCGGACGGCGCTGGCGGTCACCGCGGGGCTGTTGCCGCTGCTGGGCGTCGAGCCGCTCCTCGGGCGGTCGTTCACACGTGACGAGGCGCGTTCCGGTGGCCCCCGCGTCGCCATGATCAGCGAGGCGTTGTGGTCCGAGCGCTTCGGCCGCGACGCGGAGGTGGTCGGCCGTGTGCTGCTGCTCGACGAGGCGCCCGCGACGATCGTGGGGGTCGTTCCGGACCACGCCGATCTGGGAGTGCTTCAGATGCTCTCCGCGGCCGCCTACGCCCGCGCCTTCGCCGACCAGGGTACGCGGGCCGACGTCGACGTGTGGGTGCCGCTCCGACCGGATCCGGATGCCCTGCCGCGGTCGACGCATTCCATCTTCGTGGTCGGCCGGCTCGCGCCGCGGGCGACCCTCGCGTCCGCGCGCGCGGAGCTGGCGGAGATCGCCGCGGAGCTGGAGCGCTCCTACCCCGAGAACGATGCGCGCGGCGTGTTCGTGGAGCCGCTCCCGGACGTGGTGTTCGGTCCGGTGCGCGCACCGCTCGCGGTCCTGGCGGCCGCCGTGATTCTCGTACTGCTGATCGCGAGCGCCAACGTGGCCAATCTCGTCCTGGTGCGGGCGACGGCGCGGGTGCGCGAGGTTGCCGTGCGGCGGGCGCTTGGCGCCGGCGTGTGGCGACTGGGGCGGCAGTTCGTGGCCGAGAACCTGCTGCTGGCGTTGCTCGCGACGGCCGCCGGCCTCGCGCTGGCCGCCGGGGCCGTGGAGCTGCTGGTCTCGGTGGCGCCGGCCGGCGTTCCGCGGCTGGCCGGGGTCGCGCTCGATGTCCGCGTGGGGGGCGCCGCGGCGGGGTTGGGGTTGGTGGTGGGCGTCGGCCTGGGGCTGCTGCCGCTGGCGCAGGCGCGGGGCGGCGACCTGCTGTCCGGGCTCCGGGGCCGGCTCGGTCCCGCGGGCATCCTGCGCGGCGGCGGCGCCGGGCGGCGCGCGCCGCGCAAGCTGCTGCTCGTGTTGCAGGTCTCGCTGGCCGTGGTGCTGGTCGTCGGCGCCGGCTTGCTGGTTCGCAGCTTCCAGCAACTCCTGGGCGTGGAGACCGGCTTCGAAGCCGGGGGCGTCCTCAAGGCGGAGTACCAGTTGCCGCGGGTGCGCTACCCGGCCGACCTGGCCCGCTTCCCCCGGTTTACGGAGACCCATGCGTTCAACGCCGAGCTGCTGCGGAGGGTCGCTGCCGTGCCGTCCGTGGCGTCGGCCGCCATCGCCGGGAACCACCCGCTCGACGCCGGGGCAACCAACTCGTTCGTCGTGATCGGTCGCGAGGCCGAGGCGGCCGACTGGCCCGAGATCACCGTTCGCCGGGTCACGCCGGGCTACTTCTCCACGGTGGAGCTCGCGCTCCGCGCCGGACGGCGGTTCGACGACACGGACGATACGAGCGCGGCGCCGGTCGCCGTCATCAACGCTGCCGCGGCCGAGCGCTTCTTCGACGGCGAGGACCCTCTCGGGCACGAGCTCGGCTTCTGGGGTGTGCGGCGGACGATCATCGGCGTCGTCGCCGACGAGCGGGTCCGCGGGTTGGCAGAGGCGCCCCCGCCGGGGGTTTATCTTCCTCTCGCCCAGGCCCCGTCGCTGAACGGCGTCTACGCGCTGCTCGCGCGGACGTCGACCGACCCGGCCGTGCTGGCGCCCACGGTCCAGCGCATCGCCGCCGGGCTGGACCCGCGCGTCGCGCTCTTCGGGATCGAGCCGCTGGACCACACCATGGCGCGTTCGGTGGCCGAACGACGCTTCGTGATGGCGCTGCTCAGCCTCTTCGCCGCCGTCGCGATCGCCATCGCGGTCGCCGGCGTGCACGGCGCCCTCAGCTTCGACGTGGCGCGGCGGACGCAGGAGATCGGCATTCGTCTGACGCTCGGGGCGCAGAAGTCCCGGATCCTGCGGAGCGTGGTCGGGCAGGGGCTCGCGCCCGTCGTTCCCGGACTGGTGATCGGCATGGCGGCCGCCTGGTGGCTCGCGCAGGGCGTCGCGGCGCTGCTGTTCGGCATCGCGCCACTGGATCCCGCGACGTTCGTGGCGGCGCCGCTCCTGGTGGCCGCCGCGGCGGTTGCGGCCTGTCTGCCGCCGGCCCGGCGGGCCGCCGGGCTCGATCCGATGACCGCGCTGCGGACCGAGTAGCGCGCCGCGCGGACCGCGACGGGTGCTCAATCCAGGTCCGCGAACACCGGGGCGTGGTCGGAGGCTATGTTCCCTTCCTTCTTCTTGCGGTACTCGCGGTCGATCTCCACGCGGCGCACCCGGGAGACCACGGCCGGGGTGCCCAGGAGCAGGTCGATGCGCAGCCCCATGCCGCGGTGGAAGGCGCCGCCGCGGTAGTCCCACCAGGAGAATTTCTGTTCGTCCGGGTACAGATGGCGATACAGGTCCGTGAGCCCCAGGTCGACGATCGAGCTGAACCGGGCCCGCTCCTCCGCGGTGCAGAAGATCGAGCCGTCGGCGGCGTCTCCCTGCCAGGCGTCCAGCGCCGCCGGAACGATGTTGAAGTCGCCGCCGATGACGGACGCCGCGTCCCCGCGGACCCCGGCGAGGTAGTTGCGCAACGCATCGAACCAGGCCAGCTTGCGGGGGAAGTCGGGATGGTCGAGCGTCTTGCCGTTGGGGCAGTACACGGTGGCGAAGTGCAGGCCGGCCACCCGCACGCGGAGCAGCCGCGCCCCGTCGTCCTCGCGCCCGGGCAGCCCCCGCGTCTCCGGCTCCGCCGGCGTGCGGCTGAGCACCGCCACGCCGTTCCAGCTCTTCTCCGCGTGGACGACGGCGTGGTAGCCGAGAGCCCGGAAGTCGTCGTGGGGGAAGTCCTCCTCGCTCAGTTTCAGTTCCTGCAGGCCCACCACGTCCGGGGCGCGGCTCTTGAGCCAGTGGATGACGAAGTCCATGCGCGCCCGCAGGCCGTTGACGTTCCAGGTGGCGATCCGCATGCCCGTCAGTATCGCA
>JAPOYG010000701.1 GCA_026706755.1 Acidobacteriota bacterium | reverse complement strand
GGCTTCCGCACGATGCTCCGCGTTCCGGAGCTGGTCGAGGCGGTGATGCCGTTCGCGATCTACACCACGATCGACTCGACGCTCGCGCCGCGGGACCGGGCGCTCCTGGTCCTTCGCGCGGCGTGGCTCTGCCAGTCCGAGGCGATCTGGGCGGAGCAGGCGGTGCTGGCGCGGGCCGTGGGCGTGACCCCGACCGAGTTGCACCGTGTCGCCGCGGGGCCGGATGCGGCAGGGTGGGATCCGTTCGAGGCGACGCTCCTGCGCCTGGCGGACGAGCTCTACCGCAATTCGTCCGTGCGGGACGAGATCTGGGCGGCGCTGGCCGCGCGCTACGACCTCTACCACCTCGTCGACGCCGTGATGGCGGTCAACGAGACCACGCTCGTCGCCATGCTCTACAACTCGTGGGGCGTGCAGCCCGACGAGAGCGCACGGGCCCGTTTCCCGGCCGACGTCCCGTACCGGCTCGACGTGCCGGAGCCCGAGCTGCCCCTCGCCGAACCGCGCGTGGCGCCTCTGGAGGGCGAGGGCATCCGCGTGCGCCGCACGTTCGCCCGCCATCCGGAGATGCAGGCGGCGCGCGCCGGGCAGTCGGGCTACGTCAACCGCATCTCGCCGCTGACGCCCTACTTCCGCGAGCTCCTCATCCTCCGGATCGGCTGGAACTGCCAGGCCGTGTACGAGTGGGCCAAGCACGTCGGCAGCGTTGGCCGCGCCCGCGACCACGGCCTGGAGCCGCGCCGCATCGCGATGGGGCCGGAGGCCGGCTGGGACGGGTTCGAGGCGGCCCACGTCCGGGCCGCGGACGAGATCTACCGCGACGGCGTCGTCGGCGACGATACCTGGGCGACGCTGGCGGCCCGCTACGACACCCGGGAGATGATGAGCGTCGTCATGACGGTCGCCAACTACCGGCTGGTGTCGATGTCGCTGAACGCACTCGGCGTGCAGCCGCAGCCGACCGACGAGCTGTTCCCGGACGTGGCGATCCCGTGACGCGTCGCCGCGCTGACGGTCTCGCGCGGATGGCGGGTCGGGCGAACGCATCCTTGAGAATCGGCGAGCCTCCCTGCTCGACTGGCGCGACGCGGTCAGCGCTTCCGGGAGCAGCGATGGCAAAGGGCATGGCTCGCCGGTTTCTGCGGACGGCGGTGGTGCTCGCGGGGGCACTCGTGCTGCCGGCGGACGCTCGGTCCCAGGAGCCGCCGGATGCGCGCGCCGTCGCCGTCGCGCCCTTCACCAACGTCAGCGGCTCGGCGGAAGAAGACTGGATCGGCCTGGGCATCGCGGAGACGCTCGCGGCCACGCTGGAGGGCGGCGGCGCACGGGTGGTTCCGGTCGAAGCGCCGGTTGATGCGGAGGCGGTCGCGGGCCGTTCCCGGGGCGCAGGATGGATCGTCAGCGGCGGCTACCAGCGACAGGAGGATCGTCTGCGTATCACGGGGCGCGTGATCGACGCCTCCAGCGGCCGTGTCACCCATTCGACGATCGTCGACGGGCTCGCATCGGAGCTGTTCGCGCTGCAGGACCGGCTCGCAGAGGATCTGCTGCGCGCCCTGCCGCCGGCCGGTGATGCCGGGGGGACAGCGGCCAGGCGGGGGGCGCGCGGCGGCGAGCCGGCGCCCGCCGCGGCGGAGCCGCCCGCGGAACCGCGGGTTCCCCGGCGCGCCGCGCCGTCCGCCGGCACGGGGGCGGCGCTCGGGCCTCGGACCGGTCTCCGGGTCATCGATGGACCCGCTCCGCCTGCTCCGCCCGCCACCGTGGCCCGCGACGATTCCGGCCGCGCCACCGTTCGATCCGTCCGCCTGACCGGCCCGTGGCGCCTGGACGGGGTGCTCGACGAGCCGATCTACGACCAGGTTCCTCCCATCGACGGGTTCATCCAGCAGTTGCCCGAGGCGGGGGTCCGGCCGTCCGAGGAGACACACGCCTGGGTCTTCCACGACGAGGACAATCTCTACGTCGGGGCGCGCCTGTGGGACTCGGCGCCCGACCAGTTGATCGCCAACGAGATGCAGCGCGACTCGTTCCAGATCGTCAACAACGACTTCTTCAGCGTCGGCCTCGACACCTTCTACGACCGCCGCAACGGCGTGACGTTCCTGGTGAACGCCATCGGCGGCTTCATGGACATCGCGATCACCGACGAGGACAACCCCAACATGGACTGGAACGCGATCTGGGACACGCGGACCAACCGCTTCGACGGCGGGTGGTCGGTCGAGATCGAGATCCCGTTCAAGTCGCTCCGCTTCCCGCCCGGCCGGTCGCAGACGTGGGGCCTGCAGCTCGGGCGTAACGTCCGCCGCAAGTCCGAGACGTCGTTCCTGACCGCCGTCCCCATCAACGCGTTCCCCGGCCAGATGCGCATCTCGGCCGCCGGCACCCTGACCGGGGTCGAGGTGCCCGAGGGCAACCGGATCTTCGAGGTCAAGCCGTACGCCATCGGCTCCGTGGCCACCGACGTGAACGCGACGCCGAGCATCCTCAACGAGGGCGACGGCAATGCCGGCCTCGACGTCAAGTACGGGGTGACGCAGAACCTGACCGCCGACTTCACGTACAACACCGACTTCGCGCAGGTGGAGGTGGACGAGCAACAGGTCAACCTGACGCGCTTCAGCCTCTTCTTCCCGGAGAAGCGGGAGTTCTTCCTCGAGGGGCAGGGCATCTTCGACTTCGGGCGCCCGGCCGGGGTCCGGCGGCGTCCCGGCGGCCGGCGCCAGACCGGGCCGCGGGGGGCCGGCTTCCAGGGCAGCGCCGACGTCCCGACCCTCTTCTTCAGCCGCCGCATCGGCCTCGAGCAGGGCGACGACGGCATCAGCCGGACGGTGCCGATTACGGCCGGCGGCCGCATGACGGGGAAGGCCGGGCCGTTCAGCATCGGAGCGCTCAACATCCAGACCGGCGCCGCGGCGGCGGTGGATGCGGGGGCGACGAACTTCACCGTGCTGCGGGTGAAGCGCGACGTCCTGCGGCGGAGCCGCATCGGGGGCATCTTCACCGGGCGCTCGGTGTCGACCGAGGGCCCCGGCTCCAACGAGGTGTACGGGCTCGACGCCGCGTTCTCGTTCTACGACAACGTCCACTTCAACGGCTACTACGCCCGCACGCGGACGCCCGGCCGCGAGGGGGACGACGCCAGCTACCAGGCGGCCTTCAACTATGCCGGCGACCGCTACGGTTTCCAGCTCGACCACCTGCTCGTGGGCGACGACTTCAACCCCGAGGTCGGCTTCCTGCGCCGCGACGACTTCCGCCGCACGTTCGCGCTGGCGCGCTTCAGCCCGCGGCCGGCGTCGCTGCGGGTGGTGCGGCAGTTCTCCTGGGAGGCGGGGATCGACTACATCGAGAACGGGGCCGGCGCGGTGGAGACCCGGCTCATGCAGGCGCGCTTCGATACCGAGCTGGAGAACAGCGAACGCCTGGGGGTCGACGTCCAGGACAGCCGCGAGCTCCTGGCACGCCCCTTCCGGATCGCGCCCGGCGTCACCATTCCCGTCGGCCTCTACGACTTCCGCGACGTCTTCCTGTCCTATTCGATGGGCGAGCAGCGCCGGGCGTCGGGCACGTGGTCGCTCCAGCGCGGCAGCTTCTTCAGCGGGGACCTCACGGCCGTCGGCTACTCCCGCGGCCGGATCGAGATAACGCCCCGCTTCTCGCTGGAGCCGGGGGTGTCGGTCAACCGCGTGACCCTGCCGGAAGGGGAGTTCACGGCGACCCTCGTCACGAGCCGGGTGACCTACACGTTCACGCCGCGGATGTTCTTCGGCGGCCTCGTGCAGTACAGCTCCACCGGGTCGCTCCTGGCGACCAACCTGCGGCTGCGCTGGGAGTACCAGCCGGGGAGCGAGCTCTTCGTCGTCTACAACGACCGGCGCGATACGGCGCTCCGCGGCACGCCGTTCCTCGAGAACCGCGCCTTCGTCGTCAAGCTCACCCGCCTGTTCCGCTTCTGAGCCGAAACCTATCGGCGCGTCCCGGTGACGTCCGTCCGGATGCGGAAGAGCGTCTTGCCGGCGGTCACGTAGAGCGTCCTG
>JAPOYG010000049.1:1826-4064 GCA_026706755.1 Acidobacteriota bacterium | reverse complement strand
GCCGGCTACCACTCCGACGTGGCGTACTTCCTGAAGGAGCGGGGCGTGTCGTTCATCGGCCACGACATGTGGAACGACGCCTTCCCGCACGAGTACTCCGATCAGGTCCGGCTGCCGATCCACCGGCTCGCGCTCGTCGCGCTCGGCGTTGGCATCTTCGACAACCTCGACTTCGACGACCTCGCCGCGACGGCCCGCGAGCTCGGCCGCTACGAGTTCCTTTTCGTGGCCGCGCCGCTTCGCATCGAGAAGGGCATGGGGTCACCGCTCAACCCGATCGCGACCTTCTAGCGAGGGAGTCATGCGCAAACCGAAGGCGACGATTCGAGGGGCGGCGGCCCTCGCGCTGAGCCTGAGCGCGGGCGCGGCTACGGTTGCGATTGCGGGCGGCCTCGCCGGTGGGCTGGCGGGCGCCCCGGCGGGTGCAGAGGCCCACGCGGCCGAGGCGACAGCGCAGAGCAACGCTTCGCCGCGCCTGCTGGTCCTGCTGCGGGACGCCAGCGCGCTGGCCGTCGTCGATCCTGCAGCCGGAACCGTGCTGGGTCAGGTGCCGACCGTGAACGGGCCGCACGAGGTGACCGCCACGCCCGACGGACGGCTGGCCTTCGTGGCCAGCCCCAGCGAGGGTATCTCGGTGATCGATCTCGAGGCGATGACGGAGCTTCGGCGCCTCGACATCGGTGCGGGGAGCGTGCCGCACGACGTCCGCTTCGCCGGCGGCCGGCTCTACTTCACGGTCGAGGGCTACAAGGCCATCGGCCGCTACGACCCGGAGGCCGACGCGGTGGACTGGCTGCTCGGCCTCGGGCAGGACGGCGCCCACATGATGGTGCTGAGCCGGGACCGCGACACGATCATCAGCGCGAACCGCGGGTCGGACACGGTGTCGATCGTCGAGGGCGCGGCGGCCGGCCCGCCCGACTGGCAGGTCACCACCGTCGCGGCCGGCGGCTCCTACCCCGAGGGGCTCGACCTGTCGCCGGATGGCGCCGAGCTCTGGACGGCCACGCGCCGCGACGGCGGGGTGTCGATCATCGACGTCGGGGCGAAGACGGTGAGCCAACGCCTCGAGCTCGGCCTCGCGGACCCGAACCGGCTCGCCTTCACGCCCGACGGAGCGCGCGTGCTCATCTCGGACTCGGCGACGAGCGTCGTCGTCATGGACGCCGCGGCGCGCACGGAGATCACGCGCTTCGACCTCGCGCCGAACGCCGTGCTGGTGCGGCCCGACGGCGCCATCGCCTTCGCCGCGCTGCGGGGCGACGACCGGGTAGCGATCATCGACCTGGAGACGCTGGAAGTGACCGGCGAGATCCCGACCGGCGCCGACTCCGGCCCCGGTTGCATGTTCTGGCTGGCGGGAGAGTGACGATGCGACGCATGGTGCTCGGCTGGAGGTCGGCGTCGGTGCTCGCGCTCTGCCTAGCCGGATGCGGCGGAGCGGTCGCATTGGAAGCCGGCGGGCCGGAGGTCGGCGAGCAGGAGGCGGCAGCGTCCGCGGCCAGCTTGGAGAGCACGTTGGCGAGCGCTCTCACCTTCCACGCCTCGTTCGACAACGGCATCGACGCCGACCGGGCGCCGGGCGACCCGCGGCTCTACACGGCGCCGTCCTACGAGGAGCAGGGCCAGGCGGAGCCCGGGCTCGGCAACCCGGCCGCGTCCGTGGTGGAGAATGCGGGGCGCTTCGGCCATGCGCTGCGCTTTGCGGAGCGCAACCAGCACGCGATCTTCTATCGCGCGGACGGGAACATCGGCTACTCCCCGGAGAGCTGGAGCGGGACGGTGTCGTTCTGGCTCCGGGTCGATCCCGCCACCGACCTCGCGCCGGGCTTCACCGACCCGGTCCAGATCACCGACGCGGCTTACAACGACGCCGCAATCTGGGTCGACTTCACCGGGGAGAATCCCCGGCAGTTCCGCCTGGGCGTCTTCGGCGATCTCGACGCCTGGAACCCCGAAGGCATCGGGCCGAACGAGAACCCGGCCTTCGCCGACCGCTTGACGGTGGTCGACGACTGGCCGTTCGCCGGCGACCGCTGGACGCACGTGGCGGTCACCTACGCCGGGCTCGGCCAATCGGGCGGCGCCACCACGCTCTATCTGGACGGCGAGCGCGTGCCCGGCGGCGCGGACGACATCGACGAGCCATTCACCTGGGACGTCGAGCGTGGGGCGATCCGCCTCGGCGTGAACTACACGGGGCTGCTCGACGAGCTGTCGCTGTTCGACCGCCCGCTG
>JAPOYG010000049.1:0-1397 GCA_026706755.1 Acidobacteriota bacterium | reverse complement strand
GCACGCATCGTGCTCGACGCGGTCCGCTGGTTCAAGACGGAGGCACCCGAATCGGAGCGCGCCCGGTGGCTGGTCAGCGCCCTGCCCCAGGCTCTGCCGAACGCAGGCACTGGCGCTGCCGTCGGGGCCGGTGCCGTCGGACCACCTGCCACGTTCCCGCCGGTCGACGGCTTCTTCGACGATCCCGACCGGCCCGAGAGCCGCTACGTCTGGCGCTGGGTCACCTACCAGGCGCCCGATCTCGTCGTCGAGGTGCGCGCCGGCGAGGAGCTGCAGGTGCGATACCGGGCTGCCGACCCGGTCCGGGCAACGGAGGCTCCCTCCGCGGCCGGCGAGGACGGCGCCGAGCTGTCGGCAGGGTCGCTCGCAGCCGCGCTGGCCGACGCGGCGAATCACACCGGCCTCGGCCCAGTCGACACGATGCTCGTCACCGCCGGCCCGGCCGATGGCCCCGCGGTCATGCGCGAGGTGCTGCGTCGCGCCGCCTCCGGCGGCGCATCCCCCAGGTCGCCGCTGCGCGTGGCCCTGCAACGGCGCATGGCGCGCGAGCCGCTCGATGTCGCGCGGCTGCTGGCCCGGCGCTACCCCGGCGTGGCGAGCATCAGCTATATCCCGGCCCTCGCGTGGGTGCACACGCTGCGCGTCGCGGAGATGGACGACGACGCGGCGCTCCGGGCCAGCGTGCTGGAGGACGTTCGACCGTGGCTGTCCGGAGAGCGGCCGCTGCTCGGCGATCGGGTCTCCTTCGCGGCGATCGCGGGAACGATGATCTTCAGTGAAATCGCGCGCTCGCCCGGCGCCGACCGCGACGCCGCGACCCGACTGGCGGCGGAAGGCGTCGCGCTCGCGGCGGCGGAGACCGCGCCCGGCGTGCCGCGTCACGCGTCCGGCTGGAGCGACGACTTCTACCTCGGCACGATCGCCGCCGTCCGCGCCGGCGACCCGGAGGCTCTGGACGCGGCCGTACGGCAGGTCACGACGACGGCGGCGCGCCTGCAGCAGCCGAGCGGCCTGTTCCACCACGACGCCGATGCCCCCACCGCATGGGGCCGCGGCAACGGCTTCGGGGCGCTCGGCCTCGCCGAGCTGCTGACCGTCCTGCCGCCGGAGCACCCGGAGCGGGACGCCGTCCTCGACATCCATCGCCGGCACCTCGCCGGCCTGCGCGCCCACCAGGCCGCGGACGGCATGTGGCACCAGATCGTCGACGTGCCCGGCAGCTACCGCGAGACCAGCGTCACCGCGATGACGCTGACCGCGATGGCCCGCGGCCTCCGCCTCGGTTGGCTCGACGCGAGCTACCGGCCCGTCGTCGACCGCGCCTGGCGCGCGCTGCTCGCCCACGTGCTCGAAGACGGCGGGCTCGTGGACGTCTGCTTCAGCACCGGCGCCGGCCC
>JAPOYG010000242.1 GCA_026706755.1 Acidobacteriota bacterium | reverse complement strand
AGTTGATCGCCTGCGCCATGGCGATCGCGACCGTCCGCTTGCCGACGCCGTCGTCTCCGGTCAGCAGGAGGCTCGGCGGAAGGGAGCGGCGCGCGACGGCGCGGGCGAGCAACGCCACCGCCCCGCGGTGTCCGACGATGTCGGCAAAGGGCATCGGTGCTCGATGTGCATCGTAGCATGCGCGCCCCGTCGGGCGCGTCGGGAGTCACTGGCGCGAACGCGCACCCTGACCGCGTGTCGAAAAGCCGCGCTGGGCGCGAACGTGCGCTCCGACGGGCGCGTCGGGGGTTCGCGGTGGCGCGAAGCTTCTACGCTGCGGGCTTCCGGCCCGCGGGGTGGGGGCGCGGCATCTCGCGCAGGATCCAGACGACCGCGGCCATCAGATCGGGCACCACCGCGTCCGCGGAGAGCCCTTCCCGCGGCGCCGCCTCCTGCGTGGCGCCGTAGCCGGTGCGGACGAGCAACCCCCGCATCCCGGTGTTGCGCGCCAGGGCGACGTCGCTCCACTTGTCGCCGACGGCCACGGAGCGGCCCAGGTCGAGGTCGAGATCGCGGGCGGCCTGCAGGACCATGCCGGGGCGGGGCTTGCGGCAGTCGCAGGCGCGCCGATAGGCCTCGAGGGGCGCATGCGGGTCGTGCGGACAGCAATAGTGCCCGTCGAGGCGCTGGCCGATCGCTCCGAGGCGGGCCTGGAGGAAGTCGAGGGTCTCGCCGACGAACTCCTCCCGCAGCATGCCGCGGCCTACGCCGGTCTGGTTCGTCACCACGACGACCGCGTAGCCGGCCTGCCGGAGCAGGCGAACCGCCTCGAGGCTCCAGGGGAAGAGGCGCAACCGCTCGATCCGCTCGAGGTAGCCGGCGTCCTCGTTCAGCGTCCCGTCACGATCGAGGAAGACGGCCGGCTGCGGCATGCGACGCCCGCCTCGCGGGCAGCGGAGGGAGATGGCGGGGCCGACGAGACTCGAACTCGCGACCTCTGGCGTGACAGGCCAGCGTTCTGACCAACTGAACTACGACCCCGCTCAGGGCTGCCCGAAGCGACGGACCGAGGCAGCTTTCGAGCATACACCATCGGTCGAGGCCGGGGCCACCGCTCCGGGCGGAGCGAACCGTGCGCGGCGTCGGGCAACGGGCGCGGCTCCGATGCGGGGACGGCGCGCGACCCGGCGGCGCGGCAAACTGGTGGGCGGTACAGGATTCGAACCTGTGGCCGCCGGTGTGTAAAACCGGTGCTCTACCCCTGAGCTAACCGCCCCGCCGGCACCGACTATACAACGCGCATCCGGCACCGCCGGGCGGCGCTCATGGGATGGCCTCGGCGACGCGGGCCGCGCTGCCTTCCGGGAGCGCTCCCGCCGGCGGCGGCTCCGGAGCCGGCTCGCGGCGTCCGAAGGCCCGGCGCGTGGCGCGGCCGATGTCGTCGAGGATCATGTAGGACGTCGGCACCAGGATCAGCGTGATGAACGTCGCGAAGAGCACCCCGAAGCCGAGCGAGACCGCCATCGGCACCATGAAGGCGGTGTCGAAGCTTCTGTCCCACATCATCGGCGCGAGGCCGAAGAAGGTCGTGAGCGAGGTGAGCAGGATGGGCCGGAAGCGACTCACGCCCGCCTCGCGGACCGCGAGCGCAAGCCCCGCCGTCTCGAATGCCCGCCGGTCCGTCGGCCCGCCGCCCGCCTGCTGCGCCATGCGCCCCACGCCGGCGTGCGTGGCCCGCGCCCGGTTGATGAAGTCGACCATGATCAGGCTGTCGTTGACCACGACGCCGGTCAGCGCGACCAGCCCGAACATCGACATCATCGACACGTTGAGATCCAGCAGGAGGTGGCCCCAGACCGCCCCGATGAGCCCGAACGGGATCGCGCTCATGATGATGAGGGGCTGCACGTAGGACCGGAGCGGCACCGCCAGCAGCGCGAAGATCATCAGCAGCGCCAGCACGAAGCCCCGCTGCAGCCCCCCGACCGCGTCCCGCTGCTCCGCCATCACTCCCTCGAACGTGTAGAACACGCCGGGGTAGCGGGCGAGCACCTCCGGGAGGATGCGCGTGTCGAGGTCCGCGATGACCTCGCCGGCCGACGTCACGCTCGCGTCGACCGAGGCGGTGACGTTGACGGCCCGGTTGCGGTCGACGCGGCGGATGGAGGCGAAGCCGCGCCCCGGCTCGACGACGGCGACCGAGCTGAAGGGCACCTCGCCGCCGTCGGGGGTGCGGATGCGCATGTTCTCGAGGTCGCCGAGCGAGCGGCGCTCGTCGCGCGGATAGCGGACCATGACGCGGATGTCGTCGCGGCCGCGCTGGATGCGCTGGGCCTCCTCGCCGTAGAACGCCTGCCGCACCTGCCGGCCGAGGTCCTGGAGGGTGAGGCCGAGGGCCTCGGCGGCCGGCTTGATGCCGAGCTTCATCTCCTCCTTGCCGGCGCGGAAGGTGTCGGTCACCTCGTAGACGCCGGCGTACCCCAGCAGCCGCTGCCTGACCTCCTCCGCGGCCGCCCGCAGGCGGTCGAGGTCGGGCCCGGCGAGCTGCACGTCGACGTCGCTTCCCGGCGTCATGACGCTCATCTGGAAGTTGACGTCGACGGCCTCGGGGATCGGGCCGGTGGCGTCGCGCCACATCAGGCCGAGCTGCTCGCTGCTGTAGATGCGCTGCTGCGTCGGAAGCAGCTCGATCGCCACCTCGCCGACGTTCGGCTGCGCCGCGCCCGCGGCGGGCCCGAGGGGACCGTTCGAGCGGGCCGCCATCGGCAGGTCGCCGACGGTGGCCGAGACGTGCAGGAAGTAGTCGTGGCCGGTCTCCACGAGCAGCCGCTGGCGGAGCCGCGCCGCGCCTGCCTCGAGCTTCGCCACCGCCTCCCCCGTGGCGTCGACGGGCGTCCCCTGCGGCATCGTCACCGAGGCGGCCATCACGTCCGCCTCGATGGACGGAAAGAACTGGAAGGCGGGCCGCCCCGACAGCACCAGGCCCACCGTCACGATCATCGTGCCGACACCGATCGAGGCGGTCAGGTAGCGCCAGCGGAGGGCCGTCTCCAGGAGCGGCGCGTAGACCTGCTGCACGAAGCGCTTCAGGCCGTTCGCGAACCGCGACTGGAAGCGGCGCCACGGCCCCTGGCGGACCCGCTTCGGGATGTGCGACAGGTGGGCGGGCAGGATGTTCAGCGACTCGAGCAGCGAGAACAGCAGGCACGGGATGACGACCAGCGGGATGATGCGGAAGATCTTGCCCAGCATGCCCGGCACGAACAGCAGGGGGCTGAAGGCGGCCACCGTCGTCAGGACCGCGAACGTCACCGGCTTGGCTATCTCGTAGGCCCCCTCGACGGAGCCCCGCAGGCCCTCGCCGTGCTCCTCCTGGTGCCGGTAGATGTTCTCGCCGACGATGATCGCGTCGTCGACGACGATGCCGAGGACGAGCACGAATGCGAACAGGGAGACCTCGTTGACCGAGACGTCGAGGCCCGGCATCAGGGCGATGGCGCCCAGGAACGAGATGGGGATGCCGAGGCTGACCCAGAACGCCAGCCGCAGCTCCAGGAACAGCGCCAGCACCAGGAACACCAGCGCGAACCCCGCGAATCCGTTGCGGAGCATGTGCGAGCGCTGGCTGCTCAGGATCTTCGCCATGTCCTGCCAGACCGTGAGCGAGATGCCCTCGGGGACTCGGCTCCGCGCCTCCTCGACGTATTCGTTGACGAGGCCGGCGAGCTCGATCGAGCTCTGCTCCCCCGTGCGGAAAACGGAGACCATCATCGCCGGCTCGACGTCGAAGCGCGCCTGCTGGTCGGTTTCCTCGAAGCCGTCGACCACCGTCGCCACGTCGCCGAGGTGCAGGCGGCTGCCGTCGGCCCGCGTCCAGAGAACCAGATTCTCGAACTCCGCCCCGCGGTAGGCCTGCCCGATCGTCCGCAGCAGGATCTCCCCCCGCTCCGTCCGCACCGACCCGCCCGGCAGGTCCAGGGAGGAACGGCGCACCGCCCGTGCCACCTGGTCGAACGTCATGCCGTGCCGCCGCAGGGCGTCCTCGGAGACCTCGATCGAGATCTCGTAGGGCGGGGCGCTGATGATGTCGAC
>JAPOYG010000188.1 GCA_026706755.1 Acidobacteriota bacterium | reverse complement strand
CCGAGCTGTTCTCGCTGATCACGTGGACCTCCGTCGGGCTGATGGGGGCGACGGCGGCGGTGGCGGGGCAGAACCTCGGGGCGGGGCGGCCCGAACGGAGCAAGCGCGCGGCCTTGGTGGCGGCCTCCATCGGTGTCGGCGTGGCCTGCATCGTCGGCCTCGCCTTCCTGACGGTTCCCCGCGCGCTGCTCGCCGTGTTCGGCATGGACGAGGGCGTGCAGTTCGAGATCGGGCGGCAGCTCCTTGCCTACCTAGCCGTATCGGGGCTGTTCGTGACCGTGGCCCTCACCTACACCGGCGGCCTGCAGGGCACGGGGGACACGCGCAGCCCGCTGTACATCTCGATCGTGTCGCAGGTCCTGATCCCGATCGGGCTGTGCACCTGGCTGCAGGCGACGCGCGGCCTGGAGCCGACCGACATCTGGCTGGCGATCGTGCTCGGCCACATGACGCGGGCCGGCCTGAGCGTGGCCCGCTTCCGCCAGGGCAAGTGGCAGGACATCCAGATCGACATCGGGACCGGTCCGGCGCGCGCGTAGCTCCCGGGGGAGTCTTCCCGCATGTCCACGCGCCCGCCGTCCCCGCCTGCCGGCCGGATGCCGACGCTCGCCGCGCAGGCCCTCGGCTGGATCGACCCCTCCACCGGCGGCCTGGTGCCTCCGGTGCATCCGTCGGTGCAGTACGTCCGGGGTCCCGGCCGGCCCATCTACACCCGCGACCAGAACCCGACCTACGAGCCGGCGGAGGCGCTGCTGGCCGCGCTCGAGGGCGGCCGCGCGGCGATGCTGTTCAGCTCCGGGATGGCGGCGGCGACCACCGTGTTCGAGACGCTCGACGTCGGCGACCACGTCGTCGCCCCACGGGAGATGTACTGGATGCTGCGCCGCTGGCTGCAGGACCAGGCCCGGCGCGGGCGGATCGCGCTCGACCTCGTGCCCAACGGGGATCCGGACGCGCTCCGCGGCGCGCTCCGACCGGGGGCCACGCGGATCGTGTGGGTCGAGACGCCGGCGAATCCGGGCGGCACGGTGACCGACCTCGCCGCCGCGGCGGCCCTGGCGCACGAGGCCGGCGCGCGGCTGGTGGCCGACAACACGGTCGCCACGCCCGTCCTCTCACGACCCCTGACGCACGGCGCCGACCTCGTGATGCACTCGGCCACCAAGCAGCTCAACGGCCATTCGGACGTCCTGGCGGGCGCGCTGGTGACGAAGGAGGAGGACGAGCTGTGGTCCGGCTGCCGCCGGGAGCGCGCATTCCGCGGGGCGGTCCTCGGGCCTTTCGAGAGCTGGCTGCTGCTGCGCGGCATGCGCACACTCTGCCTGCGGGTGGCGGCGTCCGCGGCCGGCGCCCTGCGCATCGCCAAGGCGCTTGACGGCCATCCCGCGGTGTCCGCCGTTCTCTACCCGGGGCTCCCGGCCCATCCGGGCCACGCGATTGCCGCCCGGCAGATGGAGGGCGGCTACGGGTCGGTCGTCTCGCTTCGCCTGGCGGGGGGCGCGGAGGCGGCGCGCCGGATGGTGGAACGGCTGACGTTGTTCCACAACGCCACCTCCCTGGGGGGCGTGGAGAGCCTCGTGGAGCATCGCGGTCCGGTCGAGGGGCCGGGCTCGCCGGTGCCCGACGACCTGGTGCGGCTGTCGATCGGCATCGAAGATGCGGACGATCTCGTGGCCGACCTCGAGCAGGCGCTGCGCGGAGCGGCGGTCGACGTCTAGGAGCGTGCAGGTGGGCGATTCCAGGACGCCGGTGAGCATCGTCCCGGCTTCCGCCGCCGACGTGCCGCTGATCCTCGACCTCATTCGCGAGCTCGCCGAGTACGAGCGGATGGCGGATCAGGTGCAGGCGACCGCGGCCGATATCGAGCGTGCGCTCTTCGGGGAGCGACCCTCCGCGGAGGCGGTCATCGCGCGGGCCGGCGGTGAAGCGGTCGGCTTCGCGCTCTTCTTCCACACCTTCTCGACGTTCGTGGGTCGCCGCGGTCTCTACCTCGAAGATCTGTACGTGCGCCCGGCGTCTCGCGGCCGCGGAATCGGCCGGCGACTGCTCGCGCATCTCGCGTCCCTGGCCCTGGAGCGCGGCTGCGGGCGCTTCGAGTGGTCGGTGCTGAACTGGAACGCGCCGGCCATCGCGGCGTACCGGCGCGTCGGCGCCGCTCCGATGGACGACTGGACGGTCTACCGGTTGACCGGCGACGCGCTGTGGGCGCTGGCGGAGGAGGCATCGCGGGAGTGAGCCGCCGGGACACCGGAGCCGACGAGCAGCGGGTCCTCGCGGAGCAGATCGCGTACTACCGGGCCCGGGCGCCGGAATACGACGACTGGTTCTACCGCCGCGGCGCCTTCGACAACGGTGCGGAGTGGAACGGGCGGTGGCGGGCGGAGCTCGACGAGCTGGCTGGCGCCCTCGACCGGGCGCGGCCCGGGGGGAACGTCCTCGAGCTGGCCTGCGGCACGGGGCTGTGGACCGAGCGCCTGGCGCCGTACGCCGCGGCGCTGACGTGCGTCGACGCCTCGCCCGAGGTGCTGGCGCTCAACCGGCAGCGGATGCGTGGCTCGCGCATCCGCTATGTCTGCGCCGATCTCTTCCACTGGCGGCCGACCGCGCGCTACGATTTCATCTTCTTCGGTTTCTGGCTGTCCCACGTCCCGGCCGGGTCCTTCATCCGGTTCTGGAGCCTGGTGGGCGACTGCCTCGCGCCGGGCGGCCGCGTCTTCTTCGCGGACAATCGACTGCCCCCGGACGGGTGGCGGGACGCGCTGCGGCGCGACGGGTCGGCCCGCAGCCGGCGCCGGCTCACCGACGGCCGCGAGTTCGAGATTGTCAAGATCTACCATCGGCCCGACGATCTGGAGGCGCACGTGAAGTCGCTCGGGTGGCGGGCCGTGGTGCGCGGCACCCCGACCTTCTTTCTCCACGGCACGGCCGTCAGGCGACGGCAGCCGCACCATCGACCGGGGAGGCTACGATGAGCGGGAGCGCGCCGGGCACCTCCATGCGCAGCTACCAACTGACCGGCTATCGGGAGCCGCTGGAACGCAGGGACGACCCGCGTCCGGAGCCCGCCGGCGACGAGGTGCTGCTGGCGGTCGAGGCGTGCGGAGTCTGCCACAGCGACCTGCACCTCGCGGACGGCTACTTCGACCTCGGAGACGGGCGCCGCCTCGATCTGACCGGGGGCCGCGACCTGCCGTTCACCCTCGGCCACGAGATCGCCGGCGTCGTCGTCGCCCGCGGCCCCGGGGCCGCGGGCGTGGCGGTCGGCGAGCGCCGCGTCGTGTACCCGTGGATCGGATGCGGCGGGTGCCCGACCTGCGACCGCGGCGACGAGCACCTCTGCGCGGCGCCGCGCGCGCTCGGCGTCACGCGGGCCGGAGGGTTCGCCGACCACGTGCTCGTGCCGCACGCGCGGTATCTCTTCGACGCCGGCACGGTTGCCGTCGCCCGTGCCGCGACCTGCGCCTGTTCGGGGCTGACGGCTTACGGTGCCCTCCGCAAGGTGGCGGCCCGGCGCGCGCCGTCGCCGCATCTGCTTCTGGTGGGTCTGGGGGGAGTCGGCTTGGCCGCGTTGGGGCTGGCGCCGTCCGTCGTCACCGGCGCCGTCATCGCCGCCGATGTCGATGCCGCCAAGCGCGAGGAGGCGGCGGCGCGAGGCGCGGCCTGGACCGTGGACGCGGCGGCCGCGGACGCGGCGAAGCAGGTACGGCGCCGTACCGGAGGCGGCGCCTCGGCGGCAATCGACTTCGTTGGGTCGCCGGAGTCGGCGGCGTTCGCGCTCGGTGCGCTCGCCCCCGGGGGGACGCTGGTCGTGGTCGGGCTCTTCGGGGGCGCGCTCAAGCTGTCGTTGCCGCTCCTGCCCCTCAAGCAGCTCACCATTCGCGGGTCGTACGTCGGCAGCCTCGCGGAGATGGCGGAGCTGATGGCGCTGGCGCGCGCCGGTGCGGTTCCCGCTCTGCCGATCGACGAGCGCCCTCTGGTCGGGGCCCAGGCGGCACTCGACGACCTTCGCGCCGGCGCGGTGCTCGGGCGCGCCGTACTGCGCCCGTGAGAGGAGGGAGCCCGGCCGGCGGCTGGAGTCTGCGCCGCAGAACCTGTCACGGGCACTCCCGGCCCGCGCAGACTCTCAAGGCGCCCGCAAGGGCGCTCTACGACTCGCCGCAGTGCTCCGCGATGAAGGCGCGCGCTTCGTCACGGAGGCGGACGATCTCCGACCAGTCCGTTCCGGAGGGGCGGAGGGGCGGACCGAAGGTGACCGCGACTCGTCCGGGCCGCAGCAGCCACGTCTCGGCCGGGAAGATGCGGCGGGCGCCACGGATGGCCACGGGGACCACCGGGCAACCGGCATCGACGGCGGCCCGGAAGGCGCCGAGGCGGAACGGCAGCAGGCGTGGCACCTCGTCGAAGGTCCCTTCCGGGAACACGAACACCCGTTCCCCGCGCCGCAGCGGCTCCGCGAGATCGCCGGCGCCCTCGATCCGCTGCGACTGGTCGTCCTTGTGAAGCGGGATGTGCCCGCCGCGCCGGATGACCATCCCCAGGATCGGGTAGCCGGTCAGCCGCGCCTTGACCGCGAAGCGCGCCCCACCCGGCACGACGCTCATCATCAGCGGCGAGTCGAGGTAGCTGGCGTGGTTGGCGACGAAGACCGCGGGCCCCTCCGCTGCCGTCAGCTCGCGACCCGTCACCTCGACCCCGCAACCGGCGAGCGTCATGAGGAGCCGGGTCCAGCGGCCGACGATCCGATCGACCCGCCGGCCGCCGGGCCCGATCCGCACGAGCGCCCAGGCCACCGGCGCCGTGGTCGCGACGAGCGTGACGACCCAGGCGGTGAACGCGAGGCGGCCGGCGCGCGCGCACCATTCTCGGAGCAGGGTCCTGGCCGCTTCCGCGCCGAGGCGCAGCCACTGGGCCGCCGCGCCGGCTCGCCGCTGGCCGATGCGTCCCTGCAGCCATGCGTCGCGGGTCGCCGCCCGCTGGATCTTGCCGCTCGACGTCTTCGAGACGGAGCCCGGCGGCGCGAGGACGACGCGGTCGGGAGCGATGCCGACCGCGTCCGTTACGCTGCGAGTCACGGCGCGCCGCAGTTCGGCCAGCTCGTCCCGCCCCGTCTCCCGCGTCTCGGCGACGATCACGAAGCGTTCCGTGCCGCGCTCGGGATCCGCGGCGCCGAACGCCGCGACGCACCCGGCGCGGACGCCGGGAACGGCGCCGGCCGCGGCTTCGGCTTCATGGGGATACAGATTGCTGCCGCCCTTGATGATCAGGTCCTTCGACCGCCCCGTGAGGAAGAGCTCGCCGTCGGCGATGTAGCCGAGGTCGCCGGTGTCGAGCCAGCCGTCTTCGCGGGCGATTGCGCGCGTCGCGCCGGGGTCTCGGTAGTAGCCGCGGGTGGCCGAGGGACCGCGGAATCGGACCCGGCCTTCGCGGCGTTCCGGTGCGGGCAAGCCGTCGGCGTCGACCACCCCGAGCTCGTGACCGGGGAGCGCCCGGCCGCAGGAGACGAAGCCGAGTGCCTGCGGATCGCCCGCGGGGGACGGCGCGGCGCGCCCGGAAGACTGGAACTTCGCCCGCTGCACCCAGTCGATGCGCTGTGGCCGGCCGAGCGGCGGCGTGGACAGCCCGACCGTGCACTCGGCAAGGCCGTACACGGGAAGCACGGCCGTCGGGTCGAGCCCGTACGGCTCGAAGCGCTCGACGAAGCGTCGGATCGTGTCGGGCAGCACGGCCTCGGAGCCGTTCAGCAGTACCCGCACCGAGCTGAGGTCCAGCCCTTCGAGCTCACGGTCGGGAATCCTGGTCGTGCAGAGATCGAAGGCGAAGTTCGGGGCCGGCGAGAGCGTCCCGCGATGGGTGTCGAGGGCCCGGAGCCAGCGGACGGGCCGGGCCAGGAAGGCAAGGGGCGACATGAGGGCCAGGGGGGCGCCGAAGTACAGCGCCCCGAGCCAGGCGCCGATCAGCCCCATGTCGTGGTAGAGGGGAAGCCAGCTCACGGCGACATCGGTGGGATCGACCTCGAGACGCCGCTCGATGGCGCGGATGTTGGCGAGCAGGTTCCCGTGAGACAGGAGGACGCCCTTCGGATGACCCGTGCTTCCCGACGTGTACTGGATGAGGGCCGGATCGTCGAGGGCCGCCGCTCGCGGCGTCCCCGGCTCGCCGGGCAGCACATCGGCTCCGGCCACCGATTCCAGGGATGCCACCTGCCGGGTCAGCAGGCCCGCCAGCCGCTCCACCTCGCGGAACGTGACGAGCAGGCGGGCGCCGGCGTTGCGGAGGATGGCGGTCTGGCGCCGGGCGTACTCGACGATCCGGTCGGCGCGGAACGGGGGGTACAGCGGCACGGGCACGCACCCCGCCATCAGCGTCCCGATGAAGGTCGGGAAGAAGCGCTGCTCGGTTCGCAGCATGATGGCGACGGCGTCGCCGCGGCGCAGCCCCCGCGCGGCGATGCCGGACGCCACCTTCGACGCCTCGTCCCACAGCCAGGCGTAGCTGAGGGGCGTCTCGCGACCGTCTTCCTCGCGCAGATGGATGTGCGTCCGGTCCCCGGCGCGCTCGACGTGCCAGGCGAGCGCGTCGACGATGCTTCGGGCGCTGCCCGGAGAGCCGGCGCCGGCGCGGCGCGGGGCGTACCGTTCGGGTCCGGGCGGGGGCGGGGCGGCGGCCGGTGCTTCGGCCGCGGCAACGCCGGCGGCGAGGTCGGACGGCGTCTCGGCCTCCGCCAGGACGCCTTCGCCCAGGGGCACGCCGAACGCGCGCTCGAGCCGCACGAGCAGCTCCACCCGTTCCAGGCTGTTGATGCCCAGGTCGGCTTCCAGCGAGTCGCCGGGGCCGACGGCCGGCGCGCGCTCGCCGCGCAGCTCGCCGACCAGCTCGGCGACGACCGCGAGCACCCGTTCCTCGATGCCGGTCCCGGCCGGCGTTCGGGGTGCGGTCGGCATGCCGGCTAGTGCCGCCCCCGCCGGCGGGTCGGCCGTCGGCAGGTCCGTCGGAGTGGAGTGGCGCAGGCGATCCGGGCGCGCCGAGAGCGCCGCGGGGGAAGGGCCACGGCTCGCTGGCGCCGGTTACGGCTCGAGGCGGCGAATCGTGTGGATGACGATGTTCTCGCGCGGAACGTTCCGCATCCCGTTGACGCGGGACACCCGGACCCTGGCCATCTCGTCCACGACGTCCATGCCCTCGACGACCCGGCCGAAGACGGCGTAGCCGAAGCCGTTGCGGGACCGGTCGCGGTGGTTGAAGGACGGGTTGTTGCGCACGTTGATGAAGAACTGTGCGCGTGCGGAGTTCGGCGTGTCGAGCCGGGCCATCGCGATCGTCCCGCGCTCGTTCCGCAGGCGGTTGGTCGCCTCGTTGAGGATGCCCCCCCGCAGGCCCTCCAGGCGAGGTGTATGGTCCTGGTTCAACCCGCCCCCCTGGATGATCTGGTTGCGGAGGACGCGGTGGATGATCGTGCCGTCGTAGTAGCCCGCGATGACGTAGGTGAGGAAGTTGACGACCGACACCGGCGCCTCGGGGCGGAACAGCTCGACGGTGATGTCGCCCATCGAGGTCTCGATGACGACTTCCGGATTCGGCGGCGGCTGCTGCGCGGCTGCCGGCGGAGTTGCGGCGGCGAGGAGGAGCGCGGCCCCGGCAACGGCGGCCAGCGCGCATCGCGTCGTTCTCATGGCGTCCCTCCCTGCAGAGTCACGGAGGTGATGACGACCGGCTCCACCGGCACGTCCTGGTGCGGTCCCTGCCGCTGGGTGCGCACGGCGCCGATGCCGTCGAGCACGTCGAGCCCCTCGGTGAGGCGCCCGAAGACGGCGTACCCGTAACTCTGCGGATCGGTGCCGCTGTGATTGAGGAAGGGGTTGTCGACGAGATTGATGAAGAACTGAGCGGTCGCGCTGTCAACGACCGGGGTGCGAGCCATCGCGAGCGTGCCGCGATCGTTGGTCAGGCCGTTGGCCGCCTCGTTCCGGATCGCCGGCCGGGTCGCCTTCTCGACCAGGGTGGGGGTCAGCCCCCCGCCCTGGATCATGAAGTTCGGGATCACGCGGTGGAAGATCGTGCCCTCGAAGAAGCCGTCCTCCACGTACCCCAGGAAGTTGTCGACGGTGATGGGGGCCCGGTCGCGGAAGAGCTCGACCGTCATGCTGCCGAGGCTGGTCTCCAGCACGACGACCGGATTGTCCTGTGCGTCCGCCGGCCCTGCTGATCCCAGTGTCATCGCGGCGACGACCCCCATGAGTACGAACTTGCGCAACGCCATGATTCTGGCCCCCTGCGGCCCGTGCCGGCCGCGACGACGGGTCTGGCATCCAATATGCAGAATCGAGGATCCAAGATCTGGAATCCCTGGCCGGCCCGGGGAACGTGTCGGCGGGCCGGCGACCGCGCAGAACTAGAGCCTTCCACCGAGTCGAACGAGTCTCACAATCCGGTCCCGAGTATGCATAATACGAAACGCCCTGTCCAGGCAGGTCAGGGCGACAACGCATGAAGCTCCTCGACAGGTTCCGTTCCCAGCCCGAGTGGCGGAGTGACGATCCGGCCGTGCGCGCGAGCGCCGTGCGCGCGCTGTCGAACGCCGAGCAGGACCTGCTGCTCGAGATCGCCCGCCACGACGATGCCCCCGGGGTGCGACGCGCGGCGATCGAGCGCCTGACGGACGCGACGCTGATCGCCGAGCTGCTCGGAAGCGGCGAGGAGGCCGACCCGGGCGTGCGGGCGGCGGCGGTCACCACGGCGCGCGACCTGCTCATCGGCGCGGCCGATGCATCCGGCGCCGACGCCGTGCTGGCCGTCCTGCCGGAGGACCGTGACGTCGCGGCCGTTGCCCGTCTGGCGGTGAGCGAGCCGGTCAGCGAGCGCGCCGTGGCCCGCCTGACGGACGCGAAGCTGCTCGGAGGCGTGGCTCGGCGCGCGAAGCACCCCGAGGTGGCCCGGCAGGCCCTGGAGCGGCTCGATGGCCGGGACGAGCTGCTCAGCGTCGTGGTCAAGGCCGAGAGCAAGACGATCGCCCTCGCCGCCTTCGATCGACTCGCCGCGGCGGAGGGCGGGCTGGCTTCCGAGGCGCTCGCCGACATCGCCCGGCGGGCGAATCACAAGGTGGTGGCCCGACGGGCCCGGTCGGAGCTCGCGGCACGGGAGGGCGCCGCACCGGAAGAGGCGCCGACGTTCGATCCGGCCAGCGCCATCGCGCTCTGCGAAGCGGCCGAGGCCCTGGCCGGGGCAACGGATCTCGATGCCGGGCGGCGGGAGATCGAGACGCTCGTCCAGCGCTGGGCATCGCTCGACACCCCTGGCGACGCGGAGGTGGCAGCCCGCTTCGCCGCCGCGCGCCGCGCCGCGGAGGACCGCCTGCTCGAGCTCGACCGGGAAACGAGCGACGCGCGGGAGGCTGCCGCGCGCCGCGCCGCGGCCGTCGCCCCGTTCCTGGAGTTGTGCGAGCGCGTGGAGCGGAGCCGCGGCCCGCTCGCCCTCGACGTGCTGCGGGCGGCGCGGGAGGAGTGGAGCGCACTGGTGGCGCCGGCCGCGGGGGAGGAGGACGCCGCCGAACGGACGGCCGAGGTGGCGGCCCTGACGCAGCGGTTCGAGGCGGCGGCGACCGGGTGCGAGCGCCGGTACCGCGAGTGGGCGGCTCGGCTCGAGCATCTCCAGCGCCTGGAGGCATTGACGACGGATCTCGAGGCGCTGGCATCCGCCGCCGACGCGACCGCCATCCGCGCCCGCTGGCCGTCGGTGGACGAGAGCTGGCGGGCGGAGGTCGCGAGGCTGGGAGACAGCGGTGCGGCAGACGACGCGGAGGTCGGCGCGGCCGTCGCCGCCGCCACGGGCCGGCGCTCGGCAGCCGAGGAGAAGAAGCGCGCCGTGGAGACCCGGGCGCACGCCGACGACGAGCGCCGGCTGCGGGAGCGGCTCGCGCGCCTGGAGCGGCTGGCGGCCACGGTCGAAGCGGAGGCCGCGAGCGACAAGCTCCAGTTGACGGATGCGGAACGCCACCTCCGCCGCACGCGGCAGGCGCTCGAAGAAGCGGGCCCGCTGCTCGCGGGGGCGGAGCGCGCGGCGCTCGGAAGGCGCCTGCGCAACGCGCAGACGGCCTTGCTCGGCCGGGTACGGGAGCTCCGGGACTTCGCCGATTGGCAGCGGTGGGCCAACCTCGGCGTCCAGGAGGAGCTCTGCCGGGAGATGGAGGCGCTGGGCGCGACGGTCGCGCCCCCGGCGGACGGCGGCGAGAGTCCGGCCGAGGTGGACGAGGCGGCCCTCGCGCGCAGCTTCCGCGACCTGATCGACCGGTGGCGTCAGGCGGCGGAAGTCCCGAAGGACCGCGGAGACGATCTCTGGCGTCGTTTCAAGGCCGCGCACGATGTCGTCTATCCGCGCTGCGAGGCGTACTTCGAGGCGCAGCGCACGGCCCGCGCACGGAGCCTGAATGCGCTCGAAGCACTGGCGGAGGAGGCCGAGCGACTCAGCGAGTCGACCGACTGGATCAAGACGGCGCAGCGCCTGACCACCCTGCAGGCCGAGTGGAAGGCGCTCGGGCCGGTGCCGCGCCGGGAGCAGCGTGCACTCTGGAAGCGCTTCCACGGAGCGTGCAGCCTGTTCTTCACGCGCCGCAAGGCCGACCTGGCCGAACGCAAGAAGGTCTGGGGGAAGAACCTGGAGCAGAAGGAGGCCCTCTGCGCGCGCGTCGAGGCCCTTGCGGATGCTGCCGATCTGGGGGCGGCGGTCGAGGAGGTCAAGCGGACGCAGCGGGAATGGCGCACGATCGGAGCCGTGCGCCGGTCGAAGTCCGAAGCGCTGTGGCAACGGTTCCGGGATGCGTGCGAAGCGGTCATCGACCGCTCCCGCGAGGGGGAGCGCGCGGCGGCGGGGGCGCGCATCGCCGAGCGCGAAGCGCTCTGCGCCGAGCTGGAGGCGCTCCTGCCGACTCCGCCGGTGGCGGCCGCATCCGCGCCGCCCGCGGCGGAACCCCCTGCGAATGCGCCGGACGCGGGCGAGAAGGCCGCTTCGGCGGCCTCCGGGGCGGAATCCGAGCCGGCGGACGAGGCGCCCGGGGCGTCCCCGCCCGACACGGGGGAGGCGGCGGCTTCGACGGCCTCCGGGGCGGAGGCCGAGCCGGCGGACGAGGCGCCCGGGGCGTCCCCGCCCGACACGGGGGAGGCGGCGGCTTCGACGGCCTCCGGGGCGGAGGCCGAGCCGGCGGGCGAGGCTGACGGGTCGGGGCCGTCCGCGGCGGGCGAGGACGCGGATGCCGCGGCGGCAGCATCCGGGGAGCCGGCGGCGGAGGCCGCGGCGGCCCCCTCCGCGGAAGAGCCGGCGCCGGCCGCCCCCCTGCCGCCTGCCGCCGCACCGCCTCTGGAGCCGGCGGCGTTGCTCGCCGCGGTCCGCGGGATTCAGGCCCGCTGGCGGCAGGCGCCGGAGGTGCCGCCGGACGATCGGCGCCGGCTCGCGGCGCGCTTCGGCCGGGCAGTGGCAAGGCTGGTGGAGGCGCGGCCCGAGGCGTTCCGCGATACGGACCTGGATCCCGCGCGGCAGTTGAAGCAGTTGGAGCGACTGTGCGAACGTGCCGAGGCTCTCGTCCCGGAGGCGCCGGAGACCGTCGCCAAGGCATCCCCGGCGGAGATGCTCGCCCGGCGCTGGCGCGAACAGCTCGCCAGCAACACGATGGGCGTGCGGGTGGACGAGGGAGCGCGGCGCCGGGCCGCCATCGAGGAGATCAAGCGGTTGCAGATCGAGCGCCGCCGGCTCGGCCCGGTTGCGGGAGAAGCCGCGCGGCAGTTCGGAGCCCGTTTCCAGCGGGCGTGCGACCGGGCGCTGCAGCGCAGTCGAGCCACCGCGACGTGAGCCCGCGCCGTCCGCGCGGCGCCGGCGAATCCCTCCTTCAGGACCACGCCCCATGACCTTGTCGCCCGTCCTGCCCAAGCTCGTCGGCCAGCGCGTGAAGCGGCGCGAGGACCCGCGGCTGATCCAGGGCCGCGGAACCTACGTCGACGACGTCAAGCTGGCCGGCATGCTGCATCTCGCGTTCAAGCGCAGCGACGTCGCGCACGGACGCATCCTGTCCGTCGATACGAGCGCCGCGGAGGCGATCGACGGCGTCGAGGCGGTGTTCACCGGGGCGCAGATGGCGGAGATGGTCGGACCGCTGCCCACCCTGCTGCCGTTCCCGGCGCCCGAGCGCCGCGCGGTGGCGACCGGCGTAGTCCGCTTCGTCGGCGAGCCGGTAGCGGTCGTGGCGGCGCGCGATCGCTACGTCGCGCGGGATGCGGTCGATGCCGTCTCGGTCGCCTGCGAGCCGCTGCCGGTCGTGGTCGATCCCGAGCAGGCCATGACCGGTGAACCAGCCCTCCTCCACGCCGACTTTCCCAACAACCTGATGCTCGCGTCGCTGCCGATGGGCACCGGCGTCGGAGCGGACGGCCGGATCGACGACACGGCCATCGACCGGGCCTTCGCGGACGCGGAGGTCGTGATCTCGCAGCGCATGGTCAATCAGCGGCTCGCGCCGACGCCGCTCGAGCCTCGCGGCACCCTGGCCCACTACGAGCCGGGCAAGGACACGCTCACCGTCTGGTCGTCGACCCAGTCCCCGCACCTGCTGCGGACGTTCCTCGCCTCGATGAACGGCATGGGCGAGGACCAGGTGCGCGCCATCGCGCCGGAGGTCGGCGGCGGCTTCGGGTGCAAGGCGGGCGGTTCCGCGGAAGACTACGTTACGGCCGCCGTCTCCCGGCGCCTCGGCGTGCCGGTCAAGTGGGTGGAGGAGCGCTCGGAGGCGTTTCTCGCGACCGCCCACGGCCGGGACCTCATCGGCTACGTCGAGGTGGCGGCGCGGCGCGATGGAACCGTACTGGGCGTCAGGCTTCGCATCATCGCCGACGTCGGCGCCTACAACCACCTGTTCACGGCCGCCATTCCGACCTCCACGATGATGATGGCGAGCGGCAACTACGCCATCCCGGCGATCCGCGCAACGCTCACGGAGGTGTTCACCAACAAGACCCCGACCGACGCCTACCGCGGTGCGGGACGGCCGGAAGGGATCTACTTCCTGGAGCGGGCCATGGACATGCTGGCCCGAGAGCTGCGGATGGACCCGGCCGAGCTGCGCCGCAGGAACTTCATCCGGCCGGAGCAGTTCCCCTACACCACCGAGACCGGCGCCGTGTACGACTCGGGCGACTACGGCAAGGCGCTCGACCACGCGCTGGAGAAGGCGGGCTGGGAGCAGCTCAAGGCCGAGCGGGACGCCGCCCGCGCCGACGGCCGACTGGTCGGGCTGGGACTCTCGATGTACGTGGAGGTCTGCGGGGTGGGCCCGTCGGCGTCCCTGCCGATGGGCGGCTGGGAGCACTCGCAGGTCACCGTGGAGCGCGACGGGCGGATCAGCGCCACGACCGGCGCCTCGCCGCACGGCCAGGGCAACGAGACCACCTTCGCCCAGATGCTGGCCGATCAGTTCGGCGTGCCGCTCGAGCACGTCCGGATCCACCACGGAGACACGGCGGTGGTCAAGCAGGGCAGCCTCGGCACGGGCGGCAGCCGCTCGCAGGCCGTGGGCGGTACTGCCATCGTGCTCGCCGGCGGCAAGGTGAAGGACAAGATGGCGAAGTTCGCGGCGTTCCTGCTCGAGGCGCACGAGGCCGACCTCGTGTTCGAGAACGGCCGCATCGGCGTCAAGGGTGCGCCGTCGGCCGCGAAGCCGTTCGCCGAGGTCGCCGCCTACGCCTACCGGCCGCTCAAGCTGCCCGCGGGACTCGAGCCCGGGCTGAGCGAGGAGGCGTTCTTCGAGCCTGCCAACAACACGTACCCCTTCGGCTGCAACATCGTGATGCTGGAGGTGGACCGCGACACCGGCGAGCCGCGGCTGCTGCGAATGGTGGCGGTGGACGACGCGGGCAACCTGATCAACCCACTGATCGTGGAAGGGCAGGTGCACGGCGGGCTGGCCCAGGGCATCGGTCAGGCCCTGGTCGAGGAGGTCGTCTACGGCGGCGACGGCCAGCCCCTGACGGGCTCGCTGATGGACTACGCCCTCCCGCGCGCGAGCGACTTCCCCCGCTTCGAGTTGCACGGCACCGTGACCCCGACCCCGCTGAATCCCCTCGGTGCCAAGGGCATCGGCGAGGCCGGCACGATCGGGTCCACGCCGTGCGTCGTGTCGGCAGCGGTCGACGCCCTGAGCGGCTTCGGCGTGCGCCACATCGACATGCTGCTGCGCCCCGAACGGCTCTGGCGCATCATCCACGGCGGCGAAGGGCCCTGACGACGGGTTGCGCGCCGTGCCCCGGCAGCCGGTCCGGCAAGGCGCGCCGGAGCTGCCCGTGTTGCGTTTCCGCCTCGATTTGGGTCAGCATGCGGCAGGAGGCGGAGCGATGGCGCTGCGGATCGGCCAGCGGGATTTCGATCAGCTGACCATTCTCGATCTGCACGGCAAGCTGGCCGGCGAGGCGGGTGACGCGCTCGCGCAGCGGATCGACGATCTCATCGCGGTAGGCCGCACGCGCGTGATCCTCAATCTCCGCAACGTGTCGTTCATCGACAGCGCCGCGCTGGGGGAGTTGCTGTCGAAGCGCTCCTCCCTCCGGGACGCCGGCGGGCAACTCAAGCTCCTGCACCTCACGGATCGGGTCTGGGATCTGATGGTGACGACGAAGCTGGAGGTGGTCTTCGAGACGTTCCGCTCGGAGGCGGAGGCACTCCGGAGCTTCGAACAGGAGTCCGCGTCGTAGGAGGCCCGTCTCCCGGCGGGGTCGAGGAGAGCGTGTCCAGTCAGGCCGCAGCAAGCGTGCGCGTGTTGCTCGTGGAGAGCGATGGGGACGACGTGGCGCGCGTGTCCGCCCTCCTCGAGGAGGCTTCGGCGCCGGGGTTCCGCACCGCCGAGGTCGTGCACGTCGCCCAGGCCGACGCCGCGCCGGCCGAGCTCGACGCCCGGCAGTGCGACGTCGTGCTGCTCGGCCTCTCCCGCACCGTGGCGCGATCGGGCGCCGCCTTCGACGACATCCATCGGCTCAACCGGATGGCGCCCGTCGTCGTGCTGAGCGGCCTCGACGACGACGACGTGGCCGTGCGCGCGGTGCAGCGCGGCGCCCAGGACTACCTCGTCAAGGACCGCCTCACGCCGGACCTCCTCGCCCGCAGCATCCGCTACGCTCGCGAACGGCATCGGCTGCTGGCCGAGCAGACCCGCCGCCTTCAGCACGAGCTCAAGATCGCGGCCTTCGTGCAACAGTCGTTCCTGCCTTCGCGCATGCCGGCCGCTCCCGGCCATGACATCGGCGCGCACCTCCACGCCAGCGGCCAGGTGGGCGGCGACTTCTACGACTTCATCGAGCTCGGCGGCGATCGCGTCGCGCTGGCGCTGGGCGATGCCTCGGGGAAGGGGATCCCGGGGGCCATCCTCATGGCCGAGACCCAGGGCGTCCTGCGGGCCGAGGCAGCTGGCTGCGCCACGCCGCTCGAGCTCGTGCGGACGCTGAACCGCGCACTGCTGCACGACCGCAGCCAGGACCGCTTCGTGACGCTCTTCTACGGCGTGCTCGAAGCGACGACCGGTCGGTTCACGTTCGTCAACGCAGGCCATCCGCGGGCCGTGCTCCAGGAGGGCGACACCGAATCGACGCTGGTGTCGACCGGACCGCCGCTCAGGCTCTTCACGGACGCGGCGTGGGAGGAGCGGACAGTTCGCCTGCACGCGGGCGCGCGGCTCGTCGTCTACAGCGATGGCGTCACCGAAGCCCAGGACGAGGACGAGCGGTTCTTCGACCTCGAGGGGGTGCGCGCGGTGATGGCCGAGCACCCGGACTGCCCGGCGGCCGAGCTCGCGCGGCGCATCTGCCACGCCGCCGAGCGGTTCGAGCGCGGGAATCCCGACCCCGGGGACGACAAGACGGTGGTCGTCATCCAGGCCACGGAGCCCGGGTGACCGCGAGCACGGTTACGCCCGGCGCCGCTTGAGCAGCGTCACCTGGTTGCCGGCCGCGTTGTAGCGCACGTCGTCCAGGAACGTCCGCATCAGGAAGATCCCGCGGCCGCTCGGGCTCTCGAGATTCTCGGGTCGCGTCGGGTCGCGCACGGCGTCGACGTCGAAGCCCCGCCCTCCGTCCTTGATGACGAACGACGCCTCGTCGGACGTGAGGCTGGCGCGCACGAGGATCTGCCGATCCCGGTAGGGCGCGAGATGCCGGCGGCGCTCGGCGAGCATGCGGTAGGCGCGGGAATCGTGCTCGCGGATCTCGGAACGCACCTCCAGATTGCCGTGGTAGTAGGCGTTCGTCAGGGCTTCGTCGAGAGCGGTCGAGATGCGATGGCAGTCCGACTCGTCGAACATGGCCGAGTCGCGCAGAACCTGCGTCAGGTAGCTGACGAGAGACGAGATCAGCTCGGGATCGTTCTCCAGCACGAACGACGCAGCCCGCAGCCGCCCGAGGAGTCGCGCGTAGCTGCGCTGCTCGTGCGAGGCGGCGAGCATGCGCTGAACCACCTCGACGAGGTCGCGGGCGAGCGCCTTCTTCGGGACGTAGCTTGCGGCTCCCGCCTCCAGCGCCTGAACGGCGATCTCCTCGCTGCCGCGGGCCGTCATGAGCACCACCGGGACGAGCGGGTGCTCGGATTTCGCGCGCTCCACGAAAGCCAGGCCGTCGAGCGTCGGCATCACGAGATCGGTCAGCACGAGATCGACGTCGTGCGCGGCCATGCGGGCCAGGCCTTCCTGCCCGTCCCCGGCGTGCAGCACGTCGAGGGAGGCCCTGGCGAGCAGGCGTCCCGCCAGCTCGCGGTCCGCCGCGGAGTCGTCCACGACGAGGATGCACGCGGAGCCCGCGTCCCGGCTCATCGGTGCTCCCCGACCCAGGCGCGGATTTCCGCCACCGTGGCATCGAGCTCCGGTGCGAGGTCCCGCCAGGCGGTGGTCACGTCCTCCGGCCGCTCGCCGCGGCAGCGGTCCTCGAGCGTCTCGGCGAGGGCGACGACACGAGCGTCCCGGAACATCCGCAGCGAGCCGCCGATGGTGTGCGCCACCCGACGCGCCACCGGCCGATCGTCCGCCGCGATTGCGTCCCGGAGCTCGGCCGCCAACGAGGCATGTTGCCCCAGGAACCCGTCGAGCACGGCCCCCAGAAGCTCGCGGTCGCCGTCGAGGCTCTCGACCGCGGACGCCCAGTCCAGGCGGCTTCCCGTGCCCGGCGATCCCTCCATGGTCGGCGTCTCCCCGGACGGCGCCCCCGGCTGCGCCGCGGCCGGGTCGGCGGCGGCTCTGCCGAGGACGGCGGCAATCGCCTCCAGCAGCTCTCGCGACCGGTACGGCTTCAGGAGGTAGCCGTCGAAACCGGCGGAGAGGCAGCTCGCCTCGCTCCCCCGCGAGGCGCGGGCGGTCAGGGCGACGATCGGAGTGCGCGCCGCGTTCCGCTCGCGCTCCCGGCTCCGAATGGCGCGGGTGGCCGCGTAGCCGTCCATGTCCGGCATCTGGAGGTCCATCAGGATGACGTCGAAGCGCTCCTCGGCGCAGGCCGCGACGGCGGCGGTGCCGTCGGAGGCGACGCGCACGGTGTGGCGCGCCTTCTGCAGCATGCCGGTAGCCACGCGCTGGTTGGCAACGCTGTCCTCGACCAGCAGCACGCGCAGGGGACGGAGCTCGACCATCGCTTCCGGGGCAGGAATCGCCTCGGCGCCTCCGGCCGCGTCGCGCCGGAACGTCGCCGTGATGCGGAAGGTGCTGCCGGCGCCCGGCTCGCTGGTCAGGCCGATCTCGCCGCCGAGCGCGTCGACCAGGCGCGTGGCGATGGCGAGCCCGAGCCCGGTTCCCCCGTAGCGCCGCGTCGTCGACGCGTCGGCCTGCACGAACTCCTCGAAGATGACGCGCTGCTTCGCGGCCGGGATCCCGATGCCGGTGTCGCTGACCTCGAACTCCAGCGTGAGCTCTTCTCCGGTCTCCTTTCGCAGGCGAGCCCGCAGGGTGATGGTGCCGCGCTCGGTGAACTTGATCGCGTTGGAGAGCAGGTTGGCCAGGACCTGCCGCAGGAACCGCGCATCGCCCACGAGCGCGTCCGGCGTGTCGGGAGCGATGTCCGCGGCCAGGCTGACCGGCCTGCCGTGGAGGCGCGGCGCGAACGCCCGCACCAGCGAGTCGAGGCGTTCGCGGAGGCGAAACGGCCGCGGCTCGGCGACGAGCCGACCCGCCTCGATCTTCGAGAAATCGAGGATGTCGTTGATGATCTCCAGCAGCGCCTCGGCCGACTCGCGGATTGCGGTGACCTGCTCCCGCTGCTCGGCGTCGAGATCGGTGTCCCGGAGAAGCTCCGTCATGCCGATCACGCCGTTGAGCGGGGTGCGGATCTCGTGGCTGACGTTGGCCAGGAAGGTGCTCTTGGCGGTGCTCGCGCGCTCTGCGGCGTCCCGTGCCTCCCGCAGCTCCGCCGCCTGCCGCCGCAGATCCTCTTCCGCCCGCTTGAGGGCCGTGACGTCGGTGTGGCAGCCGAGCAGGCGGATCGCCTTGCCGTGCGCGTCGCGAATGGCGAGCCCGCGGCAGCGGACCCACACCGTGCTGCCGTCGCGGTGGCGATAGCGGACGATCTGGTCGTAGGGGTGGCTCGCGTCCTCCAGGTGGCGGCCGAAGTTCTCGAGCGCGACCGCGCGATCCTCCGGGAAGATGTTCTCCATCCACCAGGCGGACGTGTTGGGGATCTCGTCGTCCCGATACCCGAACAGCTCCTTGAAGCGGGGGCTCATCCACTCCTGTTCCTGCCGCTCGACGTCCCAGTACCAGATCCCGTCGAGCGAGCCTGCCTGCAGGAACTCGAAGATGGCGGGGTCCTTGCGGACCAGATCGTAGAGCTCCGTCTTGAGGTAGTGCTCTTCCCTCGCCATGGCTCTCACGCATCCTACCCCGCGCGCCGCCGATCCGATCACCCCGCCTGCGCCGGACGCGCCCGGGACCGGCCTCAGCGCGTAGACTATTGCTGTGCGGCCGTTGCAGGACTTTCACCCGATCACCAGCGCCTGGTTCGGGGAGCGGTTCGCGGCCGCGACGGCCGCGCAGCTCGAGGCCTGGCCGCGCATACGGGCCGGCGGAGACGTGCTCATCTCCGCCCCCACGGGGTCCGGCAAGACGCTCGCGGCGTTCCTGATCTGCCTCGACCGGCTGGTTGCGCGATCCGCGCGCGACACGCTGGAGGACCGGACCTCGGTGGTCTACGTCTCGCCTCTCAAGGCGCTCAGCAGCGACATCCAGAGGAACCTGGAAGGGCCCCTCGGCGAGATCGCGGAGCTCGCGGCGGCCGGGGGCGGGCCGGTTCGGGAGATCCGCACCGCGGTGCGGACCGGCGACACCCCCACGTGGGATCGCGAGCAGATGGTGCGCCGCCCGCCTCACATCCTGGTGACGACGCCGGAGTCGCTGTTCATCCTGCTGACGGCGGAGCGCAGCCGGCGGATGCTGTCGACGGCCGAGACGGTCATCGTCGACGAGATCCACGCCGTGATCGACGACAAGCGGGGCTCGCACCTCGCGCTGACCCTGGCCCGCCTCGACCGCCTGGTCGCGGAGAGCGACGGCGCCAGGCCCCAGCGCATCGGGCTCTCCGCAACCGTCAAGCCGATCCGGGAGGTGGCCCGCTTCCTCACCGGCGCGGCGGTGGACGGCGGGCCGGCGCCGGCGCGTCCGCTGCCCGCCGCCGAGCCGGTCTGGCCTCCGGTGTCGGTCGTCGACTCCGGGCACCGGCGGGCGCTCGACGTCGCGGTGGAGGTGCCGCACGAGGAGCTCGGCGCCGTCGCCACCAACGGCATGTGGGGCGAGATCTACGACCGCGTCGCCGAGCTCGCGCTCGCCCATCGCACCACGATCGTCTTCGTCAACACCCGGCGGCTGGCCGAGCGGGTCGCCCACCACCTCGCGGAACGCCTCGGCGGCGACGCCGTGCTCGCCCACCACGGCAGCCTCTCGCGCCAGTTGCGGCAGACGGCCGAGCTCGCGCTCAAGGAGGGGCGGCTGCGGGCGGTGGTGGCCACGGCCTCCCTCGAGCTCGGCATCGACGTCGGATCGGTCGATCTGGTGTGCCAGGTGGGGACGCCGCGCTCCATCGCGGTGGCGCTCCAGCGCATCGGACGGTCCGGACACAAGGTGGACCCGTCCTTCGTCCCGAAGGGGCGTTTCTTCGCCACGACGCGTGACGAGCTGGTCGAGTGCGCGGCGATCGTCCGCGCCATTCGCCGCGGCGCCCTCGACGAGCGGCGCATGCGTCCCTGGCCGCGCGACGTTCTCGCCCAGCAGATCGTCGCCGCCGCCGCGACGGGGGCCTGGCGCGAGGACGACCTCTTCGCGCTGGTCCGGACGGCGGCGCCCTACCGCGACCTTCCGCGGGCGCAGTTCGATGCCGTGGTGGCCATGCTCTCGGACGGCATCGCTTCGTCGCGCGGCCGGCACGGCACGTGGCTCCACCGCGACCGCGTGAACGGCGTCCTGCGGGGAAGGCGCGGGGCGCGGCTGGCCGCGATCACGTCGGGCGGGGCGATTCCGGACAACGCCAACTACCTGGTGGTGGCGGAGCCGGAGGGGACGACCGTAGGCACGGTCGACGAGGACTTCGCGGTAGAGAGCATGGCGGGCGACGTGTTCCTGCTCGGGACCACGTCGTGGCGCATTCGCCGGGTGGAGGCGGGGCGCGTGCGGGTGGAGGACGCCCGCGGCGCGGCGCCGACGGTTCCGTTCTGGCTCGGCGAGGCGCCCGGGCGGACGCGGGAGCTCTCCGACGAGGTCGCGGAGATCCGCGAGCTCGTTGCGGCTCCGGACGATGCGTCGCGAGACGGGGCGGACGCGGCGGCGCTGGTCGGGCGCGAGTGCGGCGTCGATCGGTCGGGGGCGGAGCAACTGGTGGCCTACGTCCGGGCGGGGGTCGCGGCGCTCGGGGCGGTGCCGTCGCGCCGGACGCTCGTGGCGGAGCGCTTCTTCGACGAGGGGGGCGGCATGCAGCTCGTTCTGCACGCCCCGCTCGGGGCGCGCATCAACCGCGCCTGGGGACTCGCGCTCCGCAAGCGCTTCTGCCGCAGCTTCAACGTCGAGCTGCAGGCCGCCGCCACCGACAACGGCGTCGTGATCTCCCTCGCCGAGCAGCACAGCTTTCCGCTGGAGATCGTGTTCCGCTTCCTTCGCCCGGCGACGCTTGCCGACGTGCTGACGCAGGCGATGCTGCCCGCCCCGATGTTCGGGGCCCGCTGGCGCTGGAACGCTACGCGCGCCCTTGCCGTGCTCCGCTTCGCGGGTGGGCGCAAGGTCCCGCCGCCCATCCTGCGGATGCGGACGGAAGACTTGCTGGCCGCGGTCTTTCCGGATCAGGTGGCGTGTCAGGAGAACCTGAGCGGGGAGATCCGGATCCCCGATCATCCCCTGGTCGACGAGACGATCCGCGACTGCCTGCACGAGGCCATGGACGTCGAGGGACTCGTGGAGCTGGTGGAGGGAATCGAGGAGGGCACGGTCGAGACGCGGGCCGTCGACACCGCCGAGCCGTCGCCGTTCGGCCACGAGATCCTGAACGCGAACCCCTACGCCTTCCTGGACGATGCGCCCCTGGAGGAGCGCCGGGCGCGCGCCGTGCAGCTCCGCCGCACGCTGGGGACCGACGACGGCGAGATCGGAGCGCTCGACGAGGCGGCGATCGCGGAGGTCGCCCACGAGTCGTGGCCGGTGGTGCGCGATCCCGAGGAGTTGCACGATGCGCTCCTGACGCTGGGCCTGGTGCCCCCGCGGTCGGACTGGGAGGCGTGGCTCGAGCCGCTCATCGCCGCGCGGCGGGCGACGCACCTCCAGGCGGCGGCCGGCGCGGGAACGTTCTGGGTGGCCACCGAGCGGACCGCTCTGGTTCGGGCGATTCACCCCGGCGGCCGGCAGGAGCCGCCCGTTCCGGACGTCGAGCAGCCGGTTCCGGAGAGTGCCGACGGGGCGGTGGTCGAGGTTCTCCGCGGATGGCTCGACTCGAGCGGCCCGCTGCGCGCGTCGGTCCTGGCGGAGACGCTGGCCGTGCCGGCGCCCCGGGTCGAGGCGGGTCTGACGCGGCTCGAGGGGGAGGGGCAGGTGCTGCGGGGGCGCTTCACGGCCTCCGGGCGCACCGCCGGGGCGGAGATCGAGTGGTGCAACCGGCGCGTGCTGGCGCGCATTCACCGCCTGACCCTGGGTCGCCTGCGCCGGGAGATCGAGCCGGTGTCGAGCGCCGACCTGGTCCGCTTCCTGGTGCGCTGGCAGCACCTGGCCACGGGGACGCGCCAGCACGGAGCGGCGGGGCTGCTCCAGGTCGTGACGCAGCTTCAGGGGTGCGAGATCTCGGCCGCGGCCTGGGAGCGCGACGTGCTCCGGGCCCGCGTGCAGGACTACGAGCCGGAGATGCTCGACCAGCTCTGCCTCTCGGGCGAGGTGATGTGGGGACGCCTGTCGCCCCATCCGGCTTTCGACGCGGTCGACGGCGGGACGGGCACGGAGCGGGCTCCGGCCCGACGGCGGCGCGTGCGCCCCACCCGGGTCGCGCCGGTGGCGCTCTTCCTGCGCCAGGACCTCGAGTGGCTCGTGGAGTCCGGGGCAGGGGACGGCGGAGCCGGGCCGCGATCCGACTGCGTCCTGTCCCATCCGGCCGCGGCCGTCCTCGACGCCCTCCGGCGCCGGGGAGCGTCGTTCCTGCGCGACCTGGTGCAGCAGACGGGACGGCTCGCGAGCGAGGTCGAGGACGGGCTCTGGGAGCTGGTGGCGGCCGGGATCGTAACCGCGGACGGATTCGACAACCTGCGCGCGCTCGTCGACCCGCGACGGCGGCGGGGGGAGGGCCGGTTCCGGGCCGCTCGGCCCCGCCACGCCGCCGGACGATGGGCCCTGCTCGAGCCGTCCGACGACGGTTCCCGGCCGGCGCCGGAAGCGGCCGGCGGCGCCGAGGCGGCCCGCCGGCGGGCCCGCGCCGACGCCTTCGCGCGCCAGCTGCTGCTCCGCTGGGGCGTGGTCTTCCGCGACCTCGTGCGCCGCGAGACGCTGATGCCTCCATGGCGGGACGTGCTGGAGGCGCTGCGACGCCTGGAAGCCCGCGGCGACGTGCGCGGCGGGCGCTTCGTGGCCGGCTTCGTGGGCGAGCAGTTCGCCCGACCGGACGCGGTCGAGCTGCTGCGCGTCGTCCGCCGCGAGGGTCGCGCCGGTCCCGCCGTGCGGGTCGCCGCCGCCGATCCGCTCAACCTGGCCGGCATAGTGACGCCGGGCGCGCGCATCAACGCGTTGTCGGGCGACACGGTGGAGCTGCTGCCGCCGGGGGAAGTGTCGCCGCACCTCGGAGGCGCCGCGGTTGCCGGCGCCGCACCCTGACGGCCGCCTCCCTTCGCCCGGAGGGCGGGACCGGGCGATTCGCCCGGCCGGAGGCCCGTCTGCTACTGTGGGGGCGTTTTCCCGGCTCCGGCCGGCGACCCGCGGGGGGCGCCGGAAGCCGCGACACCGCCGACGAGACGAGGACGGAACGATGTCACTACTGAAGAAGGGACGCCTGCCGCTTGCCTGTGCCGCCGGACTGTTGCTGACCGGCACGCCTTCCACCGCAGGACAGGAGGCGGCGGAGCCGCCGCGGCTCGACACGCGGGTCCTGGTGGAGCACCTGGCGGCCGACGCGCTCGAGGGCCGCATGACCGGCTCGCCGGGAATCCGGATGGCGGCCGACTACATCATCGAGCAGTTCGAGGCCATCGGTGCGGTGCCGCTCCCGGCGCTGGCCGACTTCCGGCAGCCCTTCCGCTACACGGCGGGGATCGTCGATTCCGGCACCACGCTGCGGATCGAGGGCGAGGAGATCTCCATCGGGCCGGGGACGGGCGCGTGGGAACTCCTCGCAGAACAGGCCACTCTCGACTCTGCGGAGTCGGAGGTCACAGCTCGGGGGAACGTCGTGATCACCGTGTCCTCCAACGTGCAAGGCGGAGCGCCGCCGGATCCTCCCGCGGCGCCCGATCCTCCCGCGCCGCCGAATCTTCCCGCGCCGCCGGCGTCACCCGGTGCGGCCGTGGCAGTGTCCCCGCCACCGCCCGCCGAGGAGGGTCCGGCCGTGCGTGCGCTGTCGTTCTCGGAGTCGGGCACCGTGGAGGGGCCCCTCGTCTTCGCCGGTTACGGGCTCACCGTCCCGGAGACGGATGACTTCGGCTACGACAGTTACGCCACGCTCGACGTCACCGACAAGATCGTGGTCGTCCTCCGCTACTTCCCCGAGGACACCGAGGGGGAGCTCCGCGCGACCCTGGCGCGCTACGCGGGTCTCCGCTACAAGGCGACGGCGGCGCGCGAGCGGGGCGCCAGAGGACTCATCGTCGTGACCGGGCCCCGCTCTCCCAACGCCGGGGCACTCGTGCCCCTCCGCTTCGACACCGCCGTGAGCGATTCCGACATCGTAGCCGCGACCGTGAACGGGGCCCTGGGCGCCGCGATCATCGAGAGCGCGGGACGGCCCCTCGAAGAAGTGCAGGCCTCCTTCGACAGCGCCAACCCGCACGTGGCCGGGTTCGACCTGCCGCTCGAGGCGACCCTCGACGTGCGGGTCGAGAAGCGGGAGGCGACAGGGCACAACGTCATCGGCTATCTGCCGCCGACCGGCGGCGTCGCGGCGGAAGGGCCGTACGTCCTGCTCGGCGCGCACTACGATCACCTCGGCTACGGCCGTGGCGGCGACTCCCTGGCGCGCGGCGACGAGGCGGGTGAGATCCACAACGGCGCGGACGACAACGCCTCGGGTGTGGCCGTGGTGCTTGCGGCCGGCGCCCGGCTGGCGTCGGCGGAGCGCAACCGCGGCGTCATCCTGGCCCTGTGGTCGGGGGAGGAGCTCGGGCTGCTCGGGTCGGCGGATTTCGTCGCGCAGGCGCCGGTGCCGATGGACGACATCGCCGCCTACCTGAACTTCGACATGGTCGGCCGCCTGCGCGACAACGCGCTCACCCTGCAGGCGACCGGCAGCAGCTCGATCTGGACCGACCTGGTCACGGAGCTCAACGAACGGACGGGATTCGACCTGTCGCTGGTCCCCGATCCCTACCTCCCGACCGACGTCCGGAGCCTCAACGCGGCGGAGGTGCCGAGCCTCAACTTCTTCACCGGGAGCCACGAGGACTACCACCGGCCGACGGACGACGCACACACGCTCAACTACGAGGGTCTCGACCGCATCGTCGAGCTCGCGACGGCGGTGACCGCCGATCTGCTGGCCCGGCCGGAGGCGCCCGACTTCCTCCGGGTGGAGGAGGTCCAGCAACGCGGCGGCGGGGCCACCATGCGGATCTTCACGGGGACGATCCCGGACTACTCGCAGGACGTCGAGGGGCTGGCGATCTCGGGCGTCGTCGGGGGCGGCCCCGCCGACGAGGCCGGGCTCGAGGGCGGCGACGTCATCGTCGGGCTCGCGGGACGGACGGTCACCAACATCTACGACTACATGTACGCGCTCGACCTCCTGAAGGTCGGCGAGCCGGCGGAGGTGGTCGTCCTGCGTTCGGGCGAGCGGGTCGTGCTGGAGCTCGTGCCCCGGGTCCGGGACTAGGGCTGGAACCCGTGCCGGCTGACGGTGCTACGATGGGAGCGGCGCGATGACCGGCGACACGAAGTGGTTGATCGGAACCGGTGTGGTCCTCGCCGGGCTGCTCGGCGGGCTTCTGTCCGCGCAGATCCAGGGCGTGAACACCAGCCTGAGCAGCCGAATGGAACGGCTGGAGAACCGAATGGACCGCCTGGAGAACCGCTTCGACGGCTTGGACGAACGACTCCGGAACGTGGAGGTCGCTCTCGGGAAGGTCGACCAGAGACTGCTGACGATCGAGCGCGTTGTGCTGCCCGGCAACGAGCAGCGGGGAGAGTGACACGCCCCACCCCCTGCATCGCGGCTGCTCCAACCGCTACCCGAAGTAGTCGGGCTCGTTGCCCGGCTTCCACTTGATGTTGCAGCCGGTGCTTGGCCGCTGATCGCCGGTGGGGCGCTGGCCGGCGGCGACGGTATCGACGGCGGCCCGCAGGTCGCGCCCGGTGACCGCGGTGACGTTCTCGGGCCGGCTGTCGTCGAACTGCCCCCGGTAGGCCAACCGGAGCGCGGCGTCGAAGACGAAGAAGTCGGGGGTGCACGCGGCCCGGTACGCCTTCGCCACCTCCTGCGTGGCGTCGATCAGGTAGGGGAAGCCGTAGCCGAACTCGGCGACGTCGCGGGCCATCGCCTCCGGCCCGTCCTCGGGGTGGGCGGCGGCGTCGTTGGAGTTGATGCCGATCACCGCCACCTCTCGCGCCTGGTACTCCTGCGCGAACTCCGCGAGCGCCGTCTTCAGGTGCTTCACGTAGGGGCAGTGGTTGCACAGGAAGACGATGACGGTGGCCGGGGCGCCGGCGAACTCCGCCAGCGCCACGCGGTTCCCGAGGGCGTCGGGAAGCGTGAAGTCGGGGGCGCGGGTCCCCAGGGCGAGCATCGTCGAGGGCGTGAGGACCATGGGCTTCCCGGGCGGCAGGCGGCTCGACGAGCGCGCCGCCTGCCGCGAAGGTAGCAAGAGCTAGGCGCAGGCTCCTAGAACGGATCCGACTGGGCGCCATCCTGGAAGGCCCAGATGCGATTGCGGGTCAGGATGTAGAGCACGCCGTCCTTGGCGACCGGCGTGCAGTAGACGGCGGCCCCGAGGTTGTACTCCCCGATGACCTCCATCTCCTTTCCGGCGCGCAGCACGACCACGTCGCCGTCCTCGTCGCCGAGGAACACCTTGCCGTCCGCGACGAACGGCGATCCCCAGACGGCAGCGAAGGTGTCGTAGGTCCAGAACTCCTCGCCGGTCTGCGGATCGAGCGCATGCAGGAAGCCGGAGAGGCTGGGGATGTAGAGCACGCCGTCCGCGATGGCGGCGGTCGACATGGTGCGGTAGAAGTCCTCCCCGCCTCGGTGCCAAACGGCGTGCGTGTCGGTGACGTCGCCGCTGCCGGTGGCGTCGATCACCCAGAAGTGGCCGGGCGCCTCGCCGTGCTCCGGATCCTGGCCGACGCCGATGTAGACCTTGTCGTCGTAGATGACCGGGGTGGACAGGATGTTGTTCCGGGTGCCGCGGCCGCCGAGGATCCACTCGGAGTCCTCGGGATTGCAGTCGAACTCCCAGAGGAGCTCGCCCGTGGCGGGATCGAGGCTGTAGACGACGCCGTTCCCGCCCGCGAAGATGACCTGCGGGCGCCCGTCGATCACGCCGTAGGCGGGGTTCGTCCAGGCCCCGTGCAGCACGTTCTCGCCCACCGGGTTGCTCTCCCACAGCAGCTCGCCGGTGTTCTTGTCGAGGGCGATGAAGTCGGGGGAGAAGGGCGACGGGATGTTCACGTGCCCCTCGTCGACCCCGTTGCTGGTCACCGTGTAGAGCACGTCGCCGATGATGAGCGGCGATCCGGTGGCGAGGTTGTGGGGGAAGACGTCGAGCTCGCCGATCATGTCGTAGGACCAGACGATGTCGCCGGCGATGGGCCCGGTGTCCTCCTCGTCCAGGAACGGCCCGGCATTGCCGTCGGCAAAGCCCCTGGCATCGAGGCAGACGACCTGGGCCTCGTTCGAGACGTACCAGATGCGGTCGCCCTCCATGAACGCCGTCGAGCAGACTCCCTGCAGCGGCCAGTCGTTCACGCGCCCCGCCGAGAGCTTGGGATGGACCATCTGCCAGATGAACTCTCCGGTGTCGGCGGCGAAGGCCATGACGACGCCCTTGTCGCCCTCGATGGACGGGTCGCGGCGGCCCTCGTTGTTCGTGCCGACGTAGACGCGGCCGTTGGCGACGACCGGGCCGCCGTAGGCCTGCGAGCCGACCGGCTGGGACCAGAGGACGTTCATCCCGGTGTCGGCGTCCCACTCGCCGACGATGCCGGTCTCGTCCGACACCATGTTGCGCGACGGCGAGTTGCCGAACATCGCGACATCCTGGGCGGATGCCGTCGTGGCGAGGATTGCCGCCAGCGCGGCGGCCGCGAGGGTCAATCCGTGTCGAGTCATCGGTTCTCCATCACGCGGACGTTGTCGTAGTAGATGTCGATCGGCGAGTAGCCGATGAGGCCCGGGCTGCCGTTCCGCACCGGCTCGGGGTCCTCGACCGTCACCGTCCACTCGTCGGGCTCCGGATCGTCGCGCGGCCAGACCTTGCCGCGGACGACCGCCCGATCCTCGTCGGCGTCGACGCGCAGCTTGAGGGTGTACCAGGTGTCGGGCTCCCACGCGAACGGGAAGCGCTGCGCCATGCGCAGTTCGGCCGCCCACGAGCGGACCTCGATGCGCTGGTGATTGCCCTGCAGGTCCATCGTGTAGCCGCCGTTGATGAGGCCGATGTCGGGGCGCCGGCGGCCGCGTTGGGTGGACATGACGTCGGCCTGCACGGTGTAGCCCGACATGTAGGAGGGCCCGATGTAGATCGCGTGCCGGTGGATCCCGGTGCGGGACGCCCCCTTGCGGAAGAGCTGCTCGCCGCCTTCGTCGACCACCTGCAGGCTGCCGCCGCCCCCGATCCAGTGCGCCGGCCGGCCGTTCTCGAACGTCTCGGTCCAGGGAAGCGGCGAGAAGACCCGGATGCGGGCCGCGGCCGAGACGTCGCCGACCGTGGCGACCACGCGGCCCGTCTGGTTGGTCGCGTCCGGCGGCGACGTGAACTCGCCGTTCACGCGCAGGCGGGACGCTCCGAGCCCGTCCAGCGTCCAGACCGCGTCCTGCGGACCCAGCGCCCGGCCGTTGGCGTCGAACCCCAGCACGCTGAAGCGGATCGGCTGCCCGGCCGCCGCGATCACCTCCGCGGGCACGACCTGAATGCTCGCGACGACGCCGTCGGGGGCCGTTTCCTCGGCGAGCGCCGGTGTGGCGGCGGGCTGCGGATCGAACGGCGCGTCAGGGTCGCCGATGCAGTAGATGCCCGACTCGGCCGTCACGTAGAGGCGGCCGTAGGCGGATGCGAACGAGCCGTAGATCTCCGCGTAGCGGCCGTCGGCCACCTCGAGCTCGTCGTGGTCGAGCTCGGTCGCGCCGTCGTCCGCCGGCTCCAGGATCCGCACGTTGCCGTTCACCTCGGTGATGAAGAGCTTGCCGTCGGCCCAGACGGGGGAGGACTTGCCGACCGTCCCCACGCTCTGCTCCCACAGCACGGTTCCGTCGGCGGCCTCGATGGCGAACAGGTTGGCGGAGTTGTCGATGACGTAGAGCCGGCCGTCCTTGAGAAGCGGCGACGAGAATCCGACCTGCAGATCGTCGATGCGCCAGCGCTCACCGGTTGCGGTGATGTCGCCTTCGCCGGTCGCGTCGATGGCCACCACGCGGCCCATCGTGCCCCGGTCGACGTTCTCCTCGCTGTGCGCGACGTATACCGTCGTGCCGTCGATGACGGGAGAGACGTTGATGCCGCGCTGGCTCAGGTGGAACTCCCACACCTTGCTCCCGGTGCGCGCCTGGAGGGCGTAGATGTGCCCGTCGGCGTTCCCGTCGATGATCAGGCGCTGGCCGTTCACCACGGCGACGATCGGAACGGACTGGGTGTTCATGTCCGCGGGCCGGCCACCGGGCGTGGAGATCCACCGGATGCGCCCGTTCGCCTTGTCGAACGCGACGTAGCGATGCGTCGGCGGCCCTCCGAGGTCGCCCCAGATCGAACCGATCACGCCGAGGATCAGCCGGTCCTCGTCGATGATCGGGGTCGACGTCCTTCCGCCGTAGCCCGACGCGCGCCCGAGGTCCTCGGCGAGCCGCCAGCTCCAGACGATTGCTCCGTCGCGATCGAAGCAGTGAAGGTGGCCGTCGATGTTCATCGCGTAGAGGTAGCCCGTCTCCGGGTCCCCCGTCACGCTTCCCCAGCCGACACGGTTGAACGGGACCGTGGTGTTGAGGATGCTGAAGCTGTGCTCCCACAGCTTCGTGCCGTCCTCGGCGTTCCAGCAGGTGACGATCTCCTTCTTGGAGACGCCGTCGCCGATGCGGCCGTTGGCACAGACCCGACCGTCGAAGACGGCAGGGGTGGAACGACCGATGTACTCCTGGAACCAGATGAGGTTGTCCCCGTCGACCGACCAGCTCGACACGAGCCCGGTGTCGGCGGAGACCCCGGTCTGGGCCCGGCCGCGCCAGCTCGGCCAGTCCTGCGCCTGCGCGGAGCCGGCGAGGAGCGCCGCGCACAGAACCAGAAGCGCCACGCGCGCGGCGGCGCCGTGATTCGCCTTGGTCATCCCGAACCTCTCTGAGATGGAGTAACCGGACTCGTAGCAGCCGTAGATCTTAGCATGCGGCGGGCCACGGGCCGGCCGTTTGGCGGACAACCCGCCCGCGGTGTAGGATCGCGCCGCCCCATACTGAGACTCGATCTCACGCAGCGCGGCATCCCGGGCCGCCGTGACACGGCGCGGCGCCCGGCAGGGGGCGAGGGCGTGGCCGCGATCCGGCATGGTGCGAGCGGTACGCTACGCGGGACGGACCCAAAAATGCGGATAGTCGAACGCATGCGAAGACGCTGGGGCGTCGGGCCGATGGGTGTGGTCGCCATTCTTGCGGCGTTCGCCCTGGCCGGCATGACGACGCTGTGGGTGAAGGGGCCGGTCATGAGCTTCCTGCTCCCTTCCATCGCCCCGGGGTGGCTGCAGTGGGCCATCTACCTGATCATCATGCTGCCTGTCTACCAGCTTCTCCTGTTGGGGTACGGCGCGTTGCTCGGGCAGTTCGACTTCTTCTGGAGCAAGCTGCGGGTCCTCGGCCGCCTGATCGCCCGCCGCGCGGCCGGCGCCTCGTCGAGTTGACGGGGCGTCGCCCCGTCCCGCCCCCGCGGAACCGCGTCTCGTCCCCGGGCCGCGGTCAGCCGCCGGCGGTGCGCTCCACCGCCCACGCGAGGCCGGTGAGAGCAATGGCGCAGGAGAGCGGCACGCTCACCCGGCGCCGGTACCACGGTTTCCGGCGGCACCATCCCAGGGCCGCCACGGCGCCCGCGATCACTGCCAACTGGCCCAGCTCGATGCCGGCGTTGAATGCCGCGAGGGCCAGCAGGCGTCCCTCGTCCGGAAGTCCGAGCTCCCCGAGCACGCCGGCGAAGCCGAGGCCGTGCAGCAGGCCGAAGCCGAATACGACGGCCGCACGCCAGCGGGTGAGCCGATCGGTCAGCACGTTCTCGACGGCGACCCCCGCGACCGACAACGCGATGAGCGGCTCGACGATGCGGGGGGCAAGGGCTACGACATCGAGCGCGGCCAGGGTGAGGGTGACGGCGTGGGCGACGGTGAAGGCCGTGACCTGCCAGACCAGGGGCCGGAGGCGCGTGCTCAGCAGGAACAGCGCCAGCACGAAGAGGATGTGATCCGCGCCCGCCGGGAGTATGTGGACGAAGCCGAGTCGCAGGTAGCGGTACGCCGTCTCTCCCGGGCCCGGCGGGGTGAACGGTCCCGACAGGTCGAGGGGCTCGCTCCGGGCGCCCGGCTCCAGGATCGAGCGGGTCTCGCCGCCGCGCACCGCGTCGACGATCGACAGGTGCACCTCCCCGAAGGCGCGGGAGGCGAAGAAGCCGACCGTTACCGCGCCCGGCGGGATGGCGCCCGTCAGCCTCGCCGTCAGGCCGAGCACGGACGGTATGTCGGCGGCCGCCGTCCGTGGCGCGTCGTGGTCGGGAAAGCCGACCTCGAAGGGCGCCGGCTCGCCGTCGAAGCGGACGCGGACGCGGCGCTCGAAGAGGCGGCGCAGACGCGCCAGGCGGAGGTCGAGCTCGTCCGGCCCGAGCGCGGCCAGCGCCGAGGCCAGCTCGGCGTCATCGGTGTCGATCGGCACGCCGAGCGCGAGGGCGTCCAGGTCGTAGATGACGTCGGCCAAGAAGACGGGCCCGGGCCCGAGCGTCAGCGTCACCTCGGTGAACGTCAGCGGGTGCGCTTGCGCCGACGGAGCTGCCAGGGCGGCCGCGGCGGCGAGCGACAGGGCGGGGAGGAGGGCGGACGGCGGACGGCGCACGCCGGTCAGCATACCGCGCGCCCCGTTCCGCGGCGTCGGGTCGGCCGCGGCTGCGCGGCTCCCCGCCGATCGGGCGCGGATTCTCGACCGCGGCGCCCCGGGATGATCGACGGGGCGCAGGGCGCCGGCCGGCCTCGACTCCAACGCGCCAGTCAGGGGGTGCGCCGCAGCTTGACGAGGTACGGGCGTCCGCCACGGAGGAAGTTGACGAGCGTATCGCTCTCCGCCCCGACCGCGGCGAGCGGGACGGAAGCCGCTCCGCCGCCGGCCACGTCGGAGCCGGCCACCCGGAAGATCATGTCGTTCGGCAGCAGCCCCTCGCGGGCCGCCAGGCCCTCCGGGACCACCGCCACCACCAGGGCGCCGGGACGGAGCTGCAGGTTGTCGCGCTCGGCGCGGTCCGCAAGGGCGGGGGTCGGTGCGGCATCGCACAGCGTCAGGCCGACCCGTCCCGCCTCGACGCGAGCGGCGTCCGCACAGCGATAGAGCGGCGGATCCGCAGGCTGTGCGGCCCGCCCGGCGGCAGCCGCCAGCGAGGCGCCCAGCACGGCGGCTCCCGTCGCCAGGCCGATGGCGGCCCTCCGTGGCCCGGCGCCGCGGCGGGCGGGTCTCTGCATCGAGCGCCAGTATACGCGGCCTACCAGACCAGCAAGGGCCGGCTCGTCGTCGGGGAGCCGCACGCCTCGAACCAGTCGACGCCCTCGAACACGAGATCGAGCTTCAGCCGGTAGCGTCCGGGCGCGGCCGGCATGGGAACCTCTATGGCCACGTCGGCCGCGCCGCGCGGCTCGAGCGCGGCGGGGAGCCACGCGCGCGCGTGATCGCGCTCGGTGACGGTGCCGTCCGCTGCGCAGAGCTGGGCGCCGAGGCGGACGAGTCGGCGTCCATAGGTCGCCTGGGAAGGGAACGCGCGGGTCGACAGGTTGTGGACCCGCGTTCGAAGCCGGATGCGGCCGCCCCGGCGTCCGACGAGCGGCAGCCCCGGGACGCGCGCGGGCAGGTCGATGCGCGCGCGGGGGGTGGCGCCCGGTATCGCGTTGCCGAGGCCGTTGTCGTCCCAGACCTCGCGGCGGATCGCGGCATGGTCCGGGGTCCCCGGGGCGAAGCGCCGCGAGAACGCCGACTCCGGATGGTCGGTGATCTCCCACGACAGGCGGTCGACGCCGATCTCCGCCGCCAGTTGCCGGGCACGGTCCATCTCCTCGGCGCTGTCGTTCCACCGGAACAGGATGTAGCGCCAGTTGATGAACGGCAGGTCCCGGCCGGTGCGCCGCTTCTCGCGGACCATCGTGCGCAGGGTGCCGAGCGCCACGTCGAGCTGGCCGCGCTGCCGGTACCGGGCATAGCTCTCGGGGAACGCGCCGTCGATCGAGAAGGTGACCTCGTCGATTCCGGAATGGACCAGACGGATGGCCCGCGCTTCGCTCAGCGCCAGCCCGTTGGTGCTCGTGTAGAGGTAGGTCTGCGGGAAGCGCTGCTTGATGTACTCGCACATCTCCACCGCCCGCTTGTGCAGGAAGGCTTCGCCGTAGTTGAAGAAGTCGATCCGCACGAGCCCCGGACCCGCCTCGTCGACCACGCGGGTGAAGAGATCGAAATCCAGCATGCCGGCCTGGCGGGTTCTCGTGATGCCGGTCTCCGGGGCGCAGCACGCCTCGAAGCACGAGATGTTGCACGCCGCGGTGCACTCGACGTAGAGCCGTGAGGGCAACGGGCCGGCATCGATCGGCCGGACATGGGGTGCCGCGTCGTCGGCGAGCGGCAGCTTGAGCGGGCAGTCCCCGCAGAACCCGGAGCCGCCGGAATTGAGGTCGTCGCGCAGGCTGCGAATCGTCGGCGCGTTCCAGATCTCGGCGAGCGGCTGGGTCCGCGCGTCGCCGAGCACGCGCTTGATGTACGGGTCGGCGCAGCCGCAGACCACTCGCCCGTCGCACGACAGCACCAGCGTGCTCCAGGGCCAGGAGCAGCCGAAGCGGGTGGCCAGGTGATTCAGCGACATCGGCGCGCGGCACCCTGCGGACTTGCGCCGCGGCGCCGCCGCAGCGCAGCATAGCAGCAACGCTTGGGAGTCGTCGCCTGCGGTTCCGATTCCCGCCTGCCGAAGGAGGTGCCCCGTGACGCTGAGGCTCTTCGTCCTCGCTCTCTGCCTGCCCGCGCTCGCCGCCTGCGGTTCCGGTGTCGTCGTCGACGCTGCCGGAGCCGTCGCCACGGCGCAGGGCGAGACGTTCACTCCCCGCGTGGTGACGTCGGAGGACATCCCGCCGGACATTCGCGAGGACTCCTGGGCGCGTCTGCCGCGCATCGCGCGCGAGTCGCTCGACGCGGACGGCCAGCGGGCCTACGACGTCATCGTCCATCCGGACAGCCGCTACGCCACCGGGCTGCGGGGTCCCATCGGCATGTGGATGTACAGTCCGCCCATGGCCGAGCATCTGTTCCCGGCCAGCACCTACCTGCGCTTCGGGGCCGACGGCAACCGGGACCAGCGGCTCGCGGAGCTTGCGATCCTGACCGCCGCCCGGGCGCTCGACAGTCAGTACGAGTGGTCCGCCCACGAGCCGCTGGGGCTGGGCGCGGGGCTCGAGGCGGAGATCATCGA
>JAPOYG010000146.1 GCA_026706755.1 Acidobacteriota bacterium | reverse complement strand
TGCTGGTACTACCGCGACGGGTGGAGCTGCTACCGCGCGGGCGGGAACATCTGCTACGCCGACACCCCGACCGCGATGAATCGCGAGCACGCGATTCTGGGGGCGAGCCGCTGCGTGGCGGTCAACGTGTCCGACACGGCGCCGGCGCTCGTCGCCCTCGACGCGGAGATGGTGGTGGAGAACAGCGGCGGCCAGCGCGTGATTCCGGCGCAGGACTTCTTCATCGGTCCGGCGATCGACATCATGCGGATGACCGTGCTGCGTCCGGGCGACATCCTGACCTCCATCCGGATTCCGTCGACCTGGGCGGGGCAGCGCTTCTACTTCGAGAAGAGCCGCGACCGGGCGGTCTGGGACTTCCCGCTGGCCAACGTCGCGTCGGCGGCCAGAATCGCCAACGGGGTGATCGAGGACATCCGGATCGTCGCCAACGGCGTGGCGCCGTACCCCGTGCGGTTCACCGCCGCCGAGGATGCGGTCCGCGGCCAGGCGGTGAGCGACGAGACGGCGGACCGGGCGGGCGAGATCGCCATCCGCGGCGTCCGGCCCCTCGCGCACAACGGCTACAAGGTGGCCCTGCTGCGCAACCTCGTCAAGCGGTCCGTTCGCGGCGCCGAGGCATAGATGGAACTCTTTCAGTGGGACACGAACCCCTGGGGCCAGGAGACCCTGATCAGGATCTCCTGGGACCTTCTCTATCTCTTCTTCTGGGCCGGCATCGCCTTCATCGTCTTCCACGTCATCTACGCGGCCGTGTGGCTGCCGAGGCTGGCGCGTGAAGCGGCGAACGGCGGGGGCGGCGCATCGGAGGGTGTTCCCGAGAAGATAGAGCGGCACACGCTGGCCGCGCGGCTCTTCCACTGGATCATGGCCGTGGCGATGCTCGTGTTGCTGGTGACCGGGTTCTTCCCGATCATCGGCATCCAGTTCGCGTGGGTGACTATCCACTGGATTGCCGGCATCGTTCTCACGATCTCCATCATCTACCACGTCATTCACGCGTCGTTCTACCTCGACTTCTGGTCGATCTGGCTGCTCCCGGCAGACATGGCGGAAGCGGCGCAACGCGTGAAGAGGCAGCTCGGAGGTGGAGGCAGCGACGTCCAGCGGCACGGCAAGTATCCGCTCGATCACAAGCTCTACCACACGGCCGTCATGCTGGCCGGTCTGGCCGTGATCGGAACGGGCCTCGTCATGATGTTCCGGATCGAGAACCCGCTCGTGGCCCGGAACGCGTACATGCTGGCGGAGGAGACCTGGGGCCTGATGTACGTCCTGCATGGCCTCGGTGCCGTGCTGTTCGTCATGCTGACGCTCACGCACATCTACTTCGCCGTGCGGCCGGACAAGTTCTGGCTGACCAAGTCGATGATCTTCGGCTCGGTCGATCGCGAGCAGTACCTGGCGCACCACGATCCGTCGCGCTGGGTCGTCTCCGATAAGCCTGCCGCGTCGCAGGAGCCCGCAAAGAACTGATCCGTAGCGGGGCGCGCCGTCCACCGCGTTCGGCGCGCCCCATCTCGTTTTCTTACCGGCCGCAACCCAGCGCTCCGGCACCCGCCATTGTCACGTGTCCAAGTCTGCTGCTGCGCAGGAACTGAAGGCGCGCGTCGACGTCGTCGAGGAGACCTACGAGTACTGCCTCGCGTACGCCGCCAAGGGCGTGGGCGTGCAGATGGCGGCATCGACCGACACGCCGGTGCGCGAGCGGCTGAAGAAGCTCGCCGCGGCACTTCCGGAGCTTCCGGAGTGCTTCCTGGGCCTCGTCGAGGAACGCGGCGGCACGGCGGACGAGCACTACCAGGCGTTCATCGACGTCCTGCGGCGCGATGCCGAAACCGCCCTCGCCGCCGTTCGTCTCGTGCTGGCCCAGTCCGGCATCACCTCGCAGATGGTCGACAACCTGAACGGCATGATCCACCTGCGGGCGCTGTTGACCGACGTCTTCCTGGTCGACGAGATGCTCCGGCCGGACGCGGAGCATCCCCCGCACAAGTCGCCGGACGACGCGGACAGCCCCCCGGCCACCTCCTGAGCCGCGCCGGGCAGCCGGCACGGCGCCGCCTTCGCCCGCGCGACGCGCCAGACGTCTGGCGCCGCAGGTCCCTGCCCGGGGGAGTCCATTCCCGCGTGGACTTCCCCAGTGCGCCCGACAGGGCGCGTCAGCCCACGGAGTGTGTTGACCGCGGCCCCCGCGACAGACGAGAGTCATGGAACTCAGCGGAAAGGCGGCGCTCGTAGCCGGCGGTGCGCGGATGGGGGAGACCCTGGCCTCCCGCCTGGCGGCGCGGGGGACGGCCGTCGCCCTGTCCTACCGCAGCTCCCGCGAGGCGGCGGAGCGGGCCGTACGGGCCGTGCGGGCCGCCGGAGGGACGGCCGTCGCCCTCCGCGCCGACCTCACGAACTCCGCGGACGTTGCGGCGCTGACTACCGCAGCGGTCGGCCACCTCGGCCGGCTCGACTTCCTGATCAACCTGGCGTCGATCTACCGGCGCACGCCGTTCGACGCCCTGTCCGACGAAACGCTGACGGACGCGCTCGAGGTCGACCTGGTGTCCGCCTACCGCCTGGCGCGGGCTGCGGTGCCGCATCTCCGCGCGGCCGGCGGGGGCCGCATCATCCACTTCGCGGACTGGACGGCGGCTTCCGGGCGCCCGCGCTACCGCGGCTATGTGCCCTACTACGTGGCGAAGCGGGCGTTGATCGGCCTGACGGAGGCACTCGCGCTCGAGCTGGCGCCCGACGGAATCCTGGTCAACGCCGTCGCCCCCGGGCCCATCCTCCCGCCGCGGGATCTCGACGCGTCGGCGGAAGCGGCGGTCGAGCGGGAGACGCCCGTCGGCCGCTGGGGTGGGGCCAGCGCCGTCGCGGATGTGGTCATCGGCCTTCTGGAATCGGACTTCGTGACGGGAGAGACGATCCGCGCCGACGGCGGCCGGCACCTGAAGTAGCCGGTTGACGGTCCGTTCGTCCGCTGGTCCGTCCGCCGGCCCGCTGGTCCGTTCGCCGATCCGCCCGCGCACGATGCTCAGTGCGTCGAGCGGTTCCCGAAGGGCGCACTGCACCTCGTCGCAGTCGAGCCGTCCCGGACGCACGACGTGGCCGAGATGCTTCGCCGCGAGGCCGCGCGCTTCCCCCCGTGGTTCCGCACCGAGGCCGAGCGCCTGGCCACCATCTCCACGGAGACGTCGGGCGATCGCGGCATCGCCTTCTACGGCGACGAGCGGCAGGTCTCGCCCCCCGGGACCTCTTCGACCGGTCGGACGCCGAGCGGGCGCTGACCAACCTCGAGTACGTCGCGGCTCTCAGCCAGCGGCTGCTGGAGAGCCTCCCCGGCTGACGTCCGGAGCGATCCCGCGTCGCCAGAGGGCGGCATGTGGAGTAGCCTTGTTCGATCGACGCGTCGAGCGCCCGGTTCGCGCGACGGGCCGGGAGGCGGTCAGTCCGGGAAGGGAGGAGTCGGATGCACGATCGACATCTCGCCGCGGGGCCCGTGGGGATTACCGTTCTGGTGCTGGGCGTGTTGCTCGCCGGGATGGCCGCCGGGCACGTTTTCACAGTCGCGGAGGCAGCCGGCGCGCAGGCCGGGCCACGGCAGGAAGCTGGCGCGCTGCGCACGGCGTGGGGGGATCCGGACCTCCAGGGGGTCTGGGACTTCCGCACCATCACGCCCCTCGAGCGTCCCGCGGAGCGGGGCGACCAGGAGTTCTTGACCGAGGAGGAAGCGGCCGGTCTCGAGAGCGCGGCCGTCGATCGCTCGGAGCGGCTGGCGCAGCCGAGCGAGGTGCGGACGGAGCCGCTCCCCGCTGGCGGCAGCGTCGGGGCGTACAACGACTTCTGGTTCGACCGCGGCTTCAACGTGGTCGCGAGCCGCAGGACGTCGTTGATCGTCGATCCTCCCGACGGCCGGATTCCCGCCCTGACGCCGGCGGGGCAACAGCGCGCCGCCATGCGGTCCGCCGCGCGGGCTCGGCCGGCCGTCACCTGGGAGGATCGGAGCCTGTTCGAGCGCTGCGTCACCCGCGGCCTGCCCCGCCTGCCGGGCGGCTACAACCAGAACCTGCAGATCCTTCAGA
>JAPOYG010000649.1 GCA_026706755.1 Acidobacteriota bacterium | reverse complement strand
GTGGTGCCGAGGGCCAGAATCGAACTGGCGACACCATGATTTTCAGTCATGTGCTCTACCAACTGAGCTACCTCGGCCAGCATGCCGCCGCAACGGACGCGAACCTTCAACATAGCGCACGGCGGCGCTCGGGAGCAAGACCCCGGCTGCTTGGCGCAGGTCGGGGGACTGTGCCAGACTCAGCCCGTGGAGTTCTGCGACATGACGCATTCGATCGCACGCCCGATCCTGAAGACGCTGCGCCGGCCGGCCCCGGCGCTGACGCAGGTGCTGGTGCTGGCCCTGGCCGCAACCCTCTTCGCCGCGCCGGCGGCGGGCCAGGACGTGCAGGTCATCGAGCACACGCTCGACAACGGCCTCACGCTGCTGCTCGTGCCGCGTCCCGGCGACCCGAACGTAGCCGCGGGCTGGATCGCCAAGGTCGGGTCGGTTTACGAGCGGCCGGGCATCACCGGGGTGGCGCACCTCTTCGAGCACATGATGTTCAAGGGGACCCAGACCATCGGCACCCGGAACATCGAGGAGGACCTGCAGATCATCGCCCGCCTCGACGAGCTTCGGGCCGAGATCCAGGGCGCCCAGATGGAGCTGGAGCGGGCCTACGAGTTGGGCCGGATCGAGGACGCGGACGACCCTGCCGTGCGCACGCCGCGGCACCAGGAGCTGCTCGGCGAATTCGAGGAGCTGCTTGCCCGGCAGAGCGACCTGCTGATCAAGGAGGACTTCAGCCGCATCTACACGGGCCAGGGCGCGTCCGGCATGAACGCCGGCACGAGCTACGACTTCACGATCTACTTCGTCAACGTCCCGGCCAACAAGCTGGAGCTCTGGTTCTGGATGGAGAGCGACCGGCTCGCCAACCCGGTCTTCCGCGAGTTCTACGCCGAGCGGTCGGTGGTGCACGAGGAGCGCCGGCTGCGGACCGACAGCACCCCGATCGGCAAGTTCGAGGAGCAGTTCAACTCGCTGTTCTGGCAGTCGTCGCCCTACGCCACCCCGATCATCGGCTGGCCGAGCGACCTCGAGGGGATCACGCGCGACGAGGCGCTGGGCTTCTTCGACGTCTACTACGCGCCCAACAACCTCGCGGCGGCGCTCGTCGGCGACTTCGACCCGGACGAGGCGATCGCGCTCGCCGAGCGCTACTTCGGCCGGCTCGAGCGAGGATCCCGGACCCCCGAGGAGCCCCGCACGCGCGAGATGCCGCAGCTCGCCGAATCCCGCATGGTGGCCTACGCCGACACCAACCCGCAGGTCGCCATCCGCTACCACACGGTGCGCGACGGCCACGTCGACGAGCCCGCCCTGGTCGTCCTCGGCCAGCTCCTGAACGGCCGCACGGGAAGGCTCTACAAGGCGCTGGTCGAAGAGCAGGAGGTCGCCACGCGGGCGTCGGGCGGCCAGGCGGGATTCAGCTTCGAGGGCATGTTCGAGCTGCGCGGCACGGCGCGGCAGGGGCGCACCCCCGAGGAGGTCGAGCAGGCGATTTACGGCGAGCTCGAGAGGCTGAAGACCGAGCCGGTCGACGACCGGGAGCTCCAGAAGGTCAAGAACCAGAACGCGGCCGGCAACTTCCGCGGCCTCCAGGGCAACTTCCAGTTGATGATGCAGTTGCTGATACGGGAGGGGAACCGCGGCTGGGAGCACATCAACTCGGATCCGGCGCTGTACGACGCCGTCACCGCGGACGACGTCATGCGCGTTGCGCAGAAGTACTTCACCCCGGAGTCGCGCGCGGTCGCCGTCTACTACCGCGAGGGAGGCGAGGACGCCGAGCCCGATCCGCTGCTGGCCGGCCTGAGCGACGACGAGCGGCAGCAGGTGGAGCAGTTGCGGGCGATGATGGGGCAGATGGGGGAGGAGCAGTTGCGCCAGTTCCTCGCGCAGGCGGATCAGATGCGCGCCCAGTTGCCGCCGGAGAGCCAGGACATGGCCGACGCGCTGCAGGCACTGCTCGAGCGGCGCCTCGCGGAGCTCGAAGGTGAACCCGGAGGTGAANCCGGAGGTGAACCCGGAGGTGAACGATGAAGCGCGCGCGCCCCATCCGCGGCCTGGCCGTGGCCGCCTGCCTGACCGTGCTGGCGGGGTGGCCGCCGGCGCCGGCCGCCGCCCAGCCGATTCCGGCCCATCCGAGCGACCTCCGCTTCGAGCCGCTGGAGTTCGACCCGCCCGACGCCGCGAGCCACCGGCACGTCCTGTCGAACGGCGTGGTGGCGTTCGTCGTCCCCGACCACACGCTGCCGCTGGTCACCGTCAGCGTGCTTGTGCGCACCGGCTCCCACCTCGAGCCGCCCGGCAAGGCGGGTCTGGCGTCGCTCGTCGGCGGCCAGATGCGCGCCGGGGGCACCGCCGGCCTCGGGCCCGGCGACTTCGACGAGGAAGTGGCCTTCCTGGCGGCCAACCTGCGGTCCGGCATCGACGACACCGTCGGGCGGGCCAGCATGAACTGCCTCACGAAGGATCTCGACGAGACGCTCGATCTCTTCTTCGAGATGCTGCGCAACCCGCGGTTCGATGCGGACCGGCTCGAGTTGGCGAAGAGCCAGCTCCTGCAGCAGATGGAGCGGCGGAACGACAGCACGCAGAGCATCGAGCAACGGGAGTGGGGGCGCCTGCTGCGCGGGGACGGACACTTCACGACGCAACCCGTCACCCGGGCCTCCGTGGACGCCATCACCCGCGACGACCTGGCGGCGTTCCACCGCGAGCACTACCACCCGGGCCGCTTCGTCTTCGCCATCTCCGGCGACGTCGAGCCGGAGGAGATCCTGCCGAAGATCGAGGCCCGGCTCGACGGATGGTCGGCGACCGGCGAGGCGGCGGACGCCGTGCCGCCGCCGAACCACGAGCCCCGGCCGGGCCTGTATCTGGTCGACAAGGACGACGTCAACCAGGGGCGCGTGTCGATCGGCCATCTCGGCACGACGCGGGACAATCCCGACCGCCATGCGCTGACCGTGATGAACGATATCCTGGGGGGGGGCGGCTTCAGCGCCCGCCTGCTGACGCGCATCCGGTCCGACGAGGGACTGGCCTACGGAGCCTATTCGTCCTTCGGGCTCGGCACCTACTACGAGGGGACGTTCCGGGCCAGCTTCCAGTCGCGGAGCGAAACCGTCGCCCGCGCCGCCGCCATCGTGCTGGAGGAGATCGACCGGATCCGGTCCGAGCCGGTCTCGGAGGCGGAGCTCGCCACCTCGATCGCGTCGTTCGTCGAGACGTTCAGCCGCAACTTCTCGAGTGCGACGTCCACGGCCGGCCTCTTCGCCAACGACGAGTACACGGGGCGCGATCCGTCGTACATCGCGACCTACCGGGAGCGGATCGCGAGCGTGACGGCCGACGAGGTGCTCCGGGTCGCGCGCGAGTACCTGCAGCCGGACCGGCTCGTCCTGCTCGTCGTGGGCGACCTGGCGACGATCGAGGAGGGCGATCCGGACAACCCGGACTACACCCTGGACCGGCTGGCCGAGGGTGCGGCGACCCGCATCCCCCTGCCGGACCCGTTCACGATGGAGTACCCTTCTTCTCCGTGAGCAAGGCGAGCACGCTGGGCCTGTTCGGCCCCGCGACGGTCGACGAGCCCGAGCGCGCGGCCGGCGCGACGGCGCTCCAGACGGCGGAGACCCGCGTCGCGCGCCGCCTGGCCCGGCAGCGCCGGGTGCGTTGGGGCCTCGCCGTCGTGGCCAGCCTGCTGATCGCGAACGCCCTCGCCGGCGAACGCGGTGTGGTCGCCCGCCTGACGGCCGGTCGCACGCACGCGGACCTCGTCGCCGGAATCGAGGAGGTCCGGCGCGAGAACGCCGCGCTCAGGGAGCGGATTCGCCGGTTGCGGGAGGATCCCGGCGAGATCGAGGCGATCGCGCGCCGGGAGCTGGGCCTGATGCGACCGGGCGAACGCGTCTTCGTCGTGAAGCGGCCCCCGGCCCCGTCCGGCGTCCGCCCGTAGCGGCGCGTTGGAAGCGCGGCGCTAGCGCCGCCAACCCGTCGCAGGCTCCGGGTCGGCCCCAGCCCCACCGGCCTAGGAGCTTGCGCCGCGGCACGCACTTCGTTGGCGTTCTGCGGCGCAAGCTCCTAG
>JAPOYG010000165.1 GCA_026706755.1 Acidobacteriota bacterium | reverse complement strand
GCGACGGCCGAGCAGGTGGTCGAGCACATCGAGGAGCGGATGGCGGCGCCGCGGCGGCGGGGCTTCCGGGCGCGGTTCGCGGGCCAGGAGCTGCAGCCGGGCAGCGAGCGGGACTTCGCGCTCGGCTTCCTGTCGTCGTTCGCGCCGATGGGTTCGGCGATGGCGGTTGCGGCGCCGATGGGGGGCGCTGCGATGGGTGGCGCGGCCCCGATGGCGATGGGCTCGCACGGGGCCGGCCCGGGCGCTTTCGCCGCGGGCCCGGCCGGCATGGGCGGCGCGTTGGGCATGCGCGGCGCCGTGGGCATGGCCGGCATGGGCGGCTCGACGGGCGCGATGGGCATGGCGGGCCAGCATGCGCCGATGGGCGGCGTGGCGGGGTCGGCCGGCTACGGGCCGGCGGGCGCCGCGCACGGCGGCGGCCTGTTCGGGTCGATGGCGCCGGGCGGCGGCGTGTTCTCCAACTCCGAGTTCGAGCTGAACCGCGAGAGCCGGGGGGGCATGCTGTCGGTGTGGAGCCGCAGCTCGCGGTCCTACTTCAGCGGCCTGGAGGACGCGCTGTCGCTCAACGGTGACGTGCGGACCACCATGGTCGGGGCCGACTACTCGCGCGGCGCGCTGACCCTCGGTCTGTCGGTGGGCCGCACCCTCGGGCTCGGCGGTTACAGCGGTCCGAGCGGCGGGCAGATGAGCACGTCGATGACCGGGTTCTACCCGTGGGTGGGTTACCAGGTAAACGACCGGGTCTCGGTGTGGGGGGTGACCGGCTACGGCACCGGGTCGCTGAACCTGACGCCGGACGGCGCGTCGGCGCTCGAGACGGGCGTGTCGATGGCGATGTCGGCCGTGGGGACGCGGGGCGAGCTGATCGGCTCGCGGGCCACCGGCGGGTTCGCGCTGGCGTTCAAGGCCGACGCGCTGTGGGTCGGCGCGGGCAGCGACCTTCTCGACGGCGCGGCGGGCCGGCTGAACGCCTCCGAGGCGGGGGTGACGCGGGTGCGCACGGCGCTGGAGGGCTCGCGGGGCTTCACGCTCGGCGGCCGGCTGTCGCTTCGGCCGAGCGTCGAGGTGGGGCTGCGGCGCGACGGCGGCGACGCCGAGACGGGCGCGGGCATGGACGTCGGCGGCGGGCTCGCCTTCACCGACACGGTCACGGGGCTGTCGCTGGACGTGCGGGTGCGGACGCTGGTGGTGCACCAGGCCGAAGGGTTCACCGAGCGCGGGATGTCGCTGTCGTTCGGGTGGGACCCGACGCCGTCCAGCCCGCTGGGGCTGACCGCGCGGGTGGCTCCGTCGTGGGGCGGGCAGGCGCAGGGCGGGGCCGAGGCGCTCTGGGGCAACCAGATGGCCTACGGCATGGGCTCGCACCAGATGTACGGGTCGGGCGACCGTGTCGACGCGGAGGTCGGCTACGGGCTGCCGGTGGGCGCCCGCTTCGTGGGGACGCCGCGCGTCGGCCTGACGACCTCGACGTACGGCCGGGACTACCGGGTCGGCTACGGCCTCGGGGTGCTGGAGCGGGGGCAGGTGAACTTCGAGCTGGGGGTCGACGCGCAGCGGCGGGAGAGCCAGATGCACGGCGAGGCCAGCAACGGGTTCATGGGCCGGGCCACGCTCGGCTGGTAGGCCGGGGTCAGGGAGGAGGGAGCCGCGGATGCAGGGCCCGAGCCTTCATGGCCAGCTTCGAGTACCTCGCGGACGGGCACCATGTCGATGACGCGGGGGATCTGATCGGCTGTACTTACGTCAACTTCAGGGACCCCCGGAGCGGTGCCCGCTCACGTTCCTGCGGGAAGGCCTCATCGAAGCGGTACGCGGTTCCGGACTGCGCGATCATCCGGCTCTCGAAGTCGGGCTGCTTCCTCCAACAGGGCGAAGGACTCGCCGACAGCGGCGAATCGCACCACCCCGCGAGCGGCTGGACCTACTGGGCGTCTATCGAGCCGGAAACAGCCGAGGAGCAGGCCGCGTGGCGCGCGGCCGCTCCCATTCCCTGTCCCTTCACCATCAAGAGGAATCGGCAAGGCGCGCGCGACGGCTGCGTCACGTTGTGCGCGCCGTGCCGCGTAGTCACGCGCAGGGCGGCCGACTCCGGCCGAATCTGCACGCATCTGCATGGCGCGCGGAAAGTGACTACCGCTTGTGCCACAGACCGGGACTGTCGTTTGGGGAACCTGCTACAACGCCGGTGCGTGCCTGGTTCGGCAGCCCGCCGGCCAGAGGGCCGGCGCGTGGTGACGCAGGAGGTACCCAGCGATGGCGCAGCTCTTGACGGTCCGGGCGGTAGCGGCCCAGCTCGCGGTTTCCAGGTCGAGCGTCTACAAGATGCTCGAGAGCGGCGTGTTCCCGCAAGCGCCGGTTCGACTCCCCAACGGCAGCCCCCGCTGGACGCAGGAGGTCGTCGACCAGTGGGTCGAAGCGCACCGATGCGACAACGGCGAGCGCTCGGCAGACTGCCGCGTCCTGGCGGCGGGAGAGGCCGGGCCATGGCGCGGCTCCCGAGCGTCCGGGGGGTAGCGATCCAGCACCTGCCTGTCCGCAAGGCGTGGCTGGTTGGCAACGGCGACACGGCGGTCCGGTGCTGCGGTCAGGCTCGGCGCCGATGCTCTTCGGACGGGAGGTCCCGGACTGCGAAGGAGTGACGCATGGAGGATCCGAACGACGCGCTGCACGACCCCGATCCCGCGGCCGACAAGCGGAGATGCTACACGGTCAGGCGCTCGGTCGCGCTGTCGGCCTACTGGTACGACCGCGTGCGGCAGGTCGCGACCAGCAGCAACCTCAAGCCGGGCGTGATCCTGCGGAACGCCATCAAGCTGGGTCTGGTCCAGCTCGAGAAGCGGGCACGGCCGGAGGGGAAGCAGACTCCGTAGCGCGGCCGGGAACGGCGGGGCGGCCGCCGTCGTCCCGCCCCGCGCACGCGCCGGCCCGGCGCGTCCGTCCGCGTCCGGTGCGTCATGCCGCCCGTCACATCGAAGAGCCGGATCGTCCCGGTGCGCCGCCGGCGACCCTTCGGTACGGTGTGCGGGCTCCGGGTGGTCTCCAGGTCCAGCCTTCGGGAGCCGGGGCGCGCGGTGCGCCGCGCGGGCCATGCCTCCGAGACTGACCGCCCCACCTCCCCCGCGGTCCGTGCGGGGCGCCGCCCCGGCGAGGCCCGGACAGACGTGGTCCCGGCTGTCCGACGTCCTCGCGACGCCGCTGCCCGGGTTGGACCCCGGCAGCCCACCCGCTCCACCGGGAGCGGCGCGTCCCGCGCCGCGGGCCGGCCACTGGACGCGGGACGATCAGATCGACGGCCTGATCCGGGTGGCCGACCGGGAGCCCGAGGTCGGGTTCATGGTCCGCCTGCTGGCGCTCTGCACGCTGCCCCGGACTGATCCCGGCACGCTCACCCACTACGTGCGGCGGAACGGCCGGTACGCGCTGGTGGTGATCGCGGGCGGTCCGGAGCCGCGGCTGCCCTTCGGGGTGCTGCCGAGGCTGCTGCTCGCGTGGATCTGCACGGAGGCGGTGAGGACCCGGTCGAGGCGCCTCGTGCTGGGCCGCTCGGTGGCCGAGTTCATGCGGCGGCTCGGCGTCCAGTCGAGCGACAGCGCGGGCCGCTACGGGATCCGCACGCGCCTGCGGGAGCAGATGACGCGGTTGTTCCGTGCGTCGATCGAGCTGACCCAGGACCTGCCGGACGGCGTGCACACGGTCGCGGACCGCGTCACGACGGACATGAGGCTGTGGTGGAAGCCCCGGCGCTCGGACGAGGCCGTGCGGTGGGATAGCGCGATCGTGCTCGGCCACGATTTCTTCAACGAGATCCTGGCCGCGCCGGTCCCGATCGACATGCAGGTGCTCCGGGAGCTCACGCGCAGCTCCCTCGGCCTCGACCTGTACCTGTGGCTGACCTACCGCCTGTTCCGCCTCGACCGCCCGCTCTCTCACGTGGCGGCAGGTGTACCGGCAGTTCGCCTTTCGCCCGGAGCGGGAGCCCGGCCGGTCCGTCAAGGACTTCCGCCGGGACGTGCTGCGCGAGCTCGGGAAGATCCGTATCGCCTGGCCCCAGCTCTCGTACTCGACGCCGAAGGGGCTGCTCGTGCTGCGCC
>JAPOYG010000339.1 GCA_026706755.1 Acidobacteriota bacterium | reverse complement strand
AGGCGCGGGAAGCGGCCCCAGGCTTCCGTTTCGTAAAAGCCGGCGGCCAGCGCTACCGCGGCGCGGTCCGCCAGCGGCCACGACGAGCCGGCGCGCGCCAGGATCGGAGCCATCACCCCCGCCACCGTCCGGGGGTTGGCGGTCATCCACGAGTCCAGCCGCCGGACGGCGGCGAAGCCCGCCTGCACGGCGCGCGCGACGCGGTGGCAGTCGCGGCCGCCGCCCCCCACCGCGCGCACCCCGTCCGGCAGCGGGCCGCCGCAGGCGAGGACCGCCTCGACCGCCGCCCGCGGCAACGGCTCGCGGACCGGGTCGAGACCGACCGCGTAGTGGACCTCCGCCACCGCCCGGGTGCGCCCGAACCACGCGCCGAAGTTCGCGCCGCCGGGATCTAGGGACTCGAGGCCGAGGCCCTCGCGCTCGGCCCCCCACCGCCGCTCGGCCGCCGCGGCGCGGTACGGGTCGCGCACGCACAGATCGACGTGCCGCAGGGCGATGGCCTGCGCGGCCCGGTCGAGTTGCTCGGCCAGCCGGGAGCGCGAAGACGCCTCCCGCACGAGCGCCCCCGCGGCGCTGAGCAGCACGGGGTCCGTCCCCGACGCCAGGAAGACCACATCGAGCGGAGGCCCGTAGCGGACGCGGCCCACCGCCTGCGCCTCGGCCACCGTCAACCCGCCGACATCGCTGAGGTCCCGGCGGTCGCACACGTCGTCGGCAACCCGCGCGAACGCGTCCAGGCCGGTGCGGGGCAGGTCCCGCAGGCCGTCCCGGAGCCGATGCGTCCGCAGGGCGCCGTCGGCCTCGAGGGCCCGGGCCCGGCGTTCCGGCAGCGGGTCCCGGAAGCCGAACAGGCGGCTGTCCGCGACCCAGAGCGACGGGTGCGACCGCCGCAGCAGGCCCGCCCGCCCTTCCAGCCTCCGGGCGATCTCCAATGACAGCGCGACCTCGTAGACGAGATCGCCGTGCGTCCTCAGACGGCGCCGTTGCGGCAGCGCCTCGTCGTCGGGATCGATCCGGGCATCCACCTGGTCGCAGGCATCGAGCCAGTCCGAGTCCGCGGTCCGCCGGGCCTCCAGGCGGTCGGTCGTCTCCCCGCGGTCCTCCGGCGCGAACTCCGGGTACCGCTGGGTTCTCATCCCGCTGGGGCGCACCGCCTGACGAAACCGCCCGCGCCTGGCCATGAGACCTACCCCGCCGCGGCGGCCTCGCCCACCGGCTCCGCCACCGCGCCGTCCGGCTCCTCGCCGTCGAGCTCGAGCTGGTCCTCCGGCGGGCTCTCGCCCGCGTCCTCCTCGAGCACGGTCTCGTAGAAGTCGCGGTCGGTCCCGAAGATGGCGTTCGCGGCGCTGGCCTCCGACATGACCACGACGTCGACCGAGAGGTTCCACTCCCGGATCCGGTCCATCGTCAGCACGACGGTCCGCGCCCGCGACTGCATCGCCGCCTCGTACTCCTCGCGCGTCTCCGGCACGAGCGCGAGCTCGACCACGCCGTGACGCTTCAGCCTCTGCTGCTTCATCGACCTGCCCTCCCGCATGCCGCGCCGGCTAGCGGCCCGGCGACACCGGCCGCGCCGGGTGACGGCGGCCGTACTCGGTATCCGGTTCCCGCACGCCTAGCGAACGGCACGCGCGAACCACGGTGCGCTCGGCGTAGTCCCGCGGGTTCGCCTTGTCGTCCCGGAACTCGGCGAGCTGCTGGATGAGGAGTCCCGGCGACTCCCCCGCGCGCAACGCGTCGACCACGCCGTGCCAGTCCGCCTCGGACTGCGACGCCGGCTGGCGCCGGCCCCCGATGTAGCGCGCGGGGGCACGGGGCGCCGCGGCCTTCGGGACCGTGGGCGCCAGCGGCGCCGAGCGCGCGGGCACCACACCGCGGAAGGCCCTCGGCTCCCACCACTGCGAGCCGGCGCCCCGCGGGTCGTACGCCGACCGGGGCACCCGCGCGACGCGCACGCCGCCGCGGCCCGGCTTGCAGTTGATGAAGCCCGGCACGCGCATGACGCGCGTGACGTCCACGACCGCCGGGTCCCCCTCGTACGCCGCGGCGAGCCGCCGGTTGGCCTCCTCGGCCCCGGCCGCCGTCCACGCCGCAGGGTCCACATGCCACAGCACCTGCCACCGGCCGACCGACGAGCGGACGACCACGGCCGGCATCGGCACGCGCCCCGAACGCACGTCCCGCATCAGCCGGCCGACGCGCGCGTCGCCGTCCGTGTCGAAGTCGACCTGCAGGCGCCGGACCTCCGCCACCTCGCGGCTCGAGCCGGGCACCGTCGGATTGACGCCGCAGAACACGTCGCTGCCCGTCTCGTTCGCCACGCGGAGCAGCCGCTGGCCGGAGGGATGGCACCAGTGGCCGGCCAGCCGCGAGAGCTGCCTCACGCCGGGACCCGGACGCTGGCGCAGGATGACCGTGGCGTGCTCCCCGGGACTGAACAGCTCCGAGAACCACTCCACGGCCGCGCGGTGCCAGGCCGCAGGGCCCGACGGGCGCGGCGAGCGGCTCACCGCCCTCTCCCGCACGCCGCGCCGCGCGCAGCGCGATCGGCGACGGCGAACCGAGCGGTTCCGACGGCGGAGCGGTCCGGTTGCAGCACACGAACCGGTTATACGGCGAGGGAAGACGGGAGGGGGGCGGTTGTACCCCAAGCGGTAGTCACTACCGGCTCAGGCCGAAAGTGCGCGCACCGGGCGAGCGGATCAAGACGTAGGAGGGCTGATCATCGAGGAGTCGGAATCGACCACCACGACCGTGCCGGCCAAGTGATCGTGGAGCGCGCGCCGGCGCTCGTCGAACAGGACGACGCCGAACACGAGCCCGCGGCCCAGCAGCAGTTGGAGGACCTTCGCGACGTAACGGACCGAGCACCACAGCGCGTCGCCGGAGCCGGCGACCCGGAGGCCCGCGCCCATCTTCCCCACGGTCCGCCCGCCCAGCCGGGTCTCGCACAGCACGAAGTAGACCCAGCCGCCGACGAACACCGACGCGGGGTAGAGCCCAGGGGGAGACCCGAGACCGATGCCCTCCGCCAACACCACGCGCAGCGCCTCGTCCACCGCGAGCCCGATCGCGGTCACGACGACGAAGTCGGCCCCGGCCGCCAGCAGGCGCGCGCGAAGCGGCGCCGCGGCCAGCCTGCTCTCCGCTCTCGCCTCCATCGAGCCCCCAGCCACCGATCGGATCCGCGTTCAGTCATTATCCCCGGCGGCCCGGCCCGCGCAAGTCCGCGGCCGGGAGACGCGCGCCGGCTCCCGCCTGCAGCGCGCGACGGGCCGTTTGCCCGTGAGCCTTCCCCCAAACCTGGGGGCCTACCCCGGGGGCCTACCCCGGGACAGGAACACCCCGAGAATCGAGACCCGCCGGATCCCAGAGCTCCAAACCCTCGGGAACCACGAAGCACAAGTCCCTTTCCGACAGGCGCTTACCGCGAAACACGAGATCCCCGGGGGCCAACCCCGAGACTGGTCCGAGTTACCCTGAGCGACCCCGGTCCGGGCCGTAAGGCTCCCGGCCCGCAGACGCCGCGGGCCGATGAGCCTCACTCCCGAACCGGCCGGGGTCGCTCAGGGGCCATTCTTCCCTGCGGGAAGGCTCGACGCGCCGCGGCGCGCACGCCAACGAGACGCCGGCCGGGGGCGCCCGGCAGACTGGCGCTTCACCCCCGCCGGCAGCCGCTTCAGGCCGCAAGGCCCACCGGGACCGGCGGCAACAGGATCAACGGCAACGCCCTCACCGCGTCGAATCGACGCACGCTTGATGTACGCACGCAACCATCGCGGCCGGGGCAACGGGATACTTGACGCATGCGCGCAACGCGGCGACACCCTCGACCGCGGGAACACCCGCATCGCGTCAACGCGCGCACGCGTCAGGTGACGCATCCGTGAAGGGACGCGCACATGAAGCCGCGCACGCGTCAAACGACGCACACGTCGAACGACGCACGCGCGCAGGAGCACCCGATGACAGACATCGACGCCGCAACGCGAACCGAGCCTCCGGATGCCCCGCGGCCCCGGGTCGTGAGCGTGCTCTCGCAGAAGGGCGGCACGGGGAAGACGACGCTGTCGTGCGCCCTCGCGGCCCTGGCCA
>JAPOYG010000510.1 GCA_026706755.1 Acidobacteriota bacterium | reverse complement strand
TCCCGGCCAGCCGCTATCCGGGCTTCGAGACGATGATGGCGGAGCGCGACCGGCTGTTCGCGCGCCATCCCGGGACCACGTTCATCGCCGCGCACATGGGCTGGCACGCCAACGATCTCGGGCGCCTGGGCGCCCTGCTCGACCGGCTGCCCAACGTCGTCGCCGAGACGGGCGCAATCCTGTACGAGCTGGGCCGGCAGCCGCGCGCGGCGCGGGCGTTCTTCATCGAGCACCAGGATCGCGTGCTGTTCGGGAAGGACCGCTTCGCGCCGGACGAGTTTCCCTACTACTGGCGCACGTTCGAGACCGCGGACGAGTACTTCGAGTACTACCGCCGCTACCACGCGTTCTGGCGCCTGTACGGCATGGACCTGCCCGACGACGTGCTGCGGAAGATCTACTACGCGAATGCCCTGCGCGTGATCCCCGGCATTTCCCGCGCCCGGTTCCCGCCCCTCCCGTCGGAGTGAGGCTGATGCCTCCGTCCGGCGTGCGGCCGTGCCGTCACGGCTGCAGCGGAGCCTCCGGGGGGCCTGGGCCTTCGCCGACCCGTCGCCTGGCGAGCCGCACCGCGGACTCCCCGGTCCGCCAGCTCGCGGCTCTCTTCGTCCTGGCCGGCCCTCTTGACAGTCTCGCCGAACGGGTGTAAACGGGCAGGTATCGGCGGTTCACGAGGGAGGGGTCAGCCATGACCATTGCTCGACGCCCGGCGCTGGCGGCGTTGGCGGCGGCGGCGGTCCTCCTCGCGTTCCCACCTCTGGCGGCCGCACAGGACAGCGGCATTGCCGGGGAGGTGATGGACAACACCGGCGGCGTGTTGCCGGGCGTGACCGTGGAGGTCGCGAGTCCGGCGCTGATCGAGCAGTCCCGGGTGGCGTTCACCGACGCCTCGGGGCGCTACACGTTCACGGCTCTGCGCCCGGGGACGTACACCGTGTCCTTCAGCCTGCCCGGCTTCTCGACGGTGATTCGGGAGGGCATCGTGCTGACGGCGCAGTTCACGGCCAACATCGACGCGCAATTGTCGGTGGGCGCGCTCGAGGAGACGGTAACGGTCACCGGCGAGTCGCCGCTCGTCGACGTGCAGCACGTGCAGCAGCAGCAGGTGTTGACGAAGGAAGTGGTCGACGCGCTGCCAATGAACAAGAACTGGGCGAGCATGGCGGTCCTGACCGTCGGCGTGCGGGCCCGGGGGCAGGACGTCGGGGGGGCGCGGACCCAGTATCACCCGCTGGTGTCGGCGCACGGCGGCAACGAGTTCGACGGCATGCGCACCATGGACGGCCTGGCGATGGGCACGTTCGGGTGCGGCTATGCTTGAACGACCCTCCAGGGCGACGACGCGGCGACCGAAGAACTGACCTTCGAGATCGGCGCGGCGTCGGCCGACTCCCCCGGTGGGGGAGTCCGCGTGAACATCATCCCCAAGGAGGGCGGCAACCTCTTCAGCGGCTCGGCGTTCCTCAACTGGGCCAACGGCTCGTTGCAGAACGAGAACCTCGGCGAGCGGTTGCGCAGCCTGGGCGTCACCTCGCCGGATCGGCTGAACCGGATCTGGGACGGGAGCGCCGCCCTCGGCGGTCCGATCGTCCGCGACAAGCTCTGGTTCCACACGACGTACCGCGATACCGGGGTGTCGCTGCAGCGGGCCGACGCGTTCTTCGAGTTCGACCCGACCGACGCGATCTACGACCCGAATCCGAGACGGCCGGCGTTCGAGAACTCCTACCAGAAGAGCGTCACCCTGCGCCTGACCACGCAGGCGACGCAGAACAACAAGTTCTCCGTCTACTACAACGTGGCCCCGCGGCACTATCCCTATCTCTATACGAGCCGCATCCGGCCGCCCGACGCGTCGAGCAACCAGAAGAACCCGATCAACGCCCACACCACGGCGACGTGGACATCGACGGTGAGCAACCGGCTGCTGCTCGAGGCGGGCATGGGCGCGCAGCTCCAGGACGCCACCACGGAGCCACTCGATCCGTGTCCCGGCATGACCGCCTCGGAGGAGGACTTCTTCTGGGGCTGCACCCGGACCGCCGGCCTGACGCGCATGATCGAGCTCTCGACGGGCCGCTGGTTGCGGTCGTGGGGGCAGTGGCGGCGCTGGGTGGAGACGCACCGCACCTACAAGGCGTCCGCGTCCTACGTCACCGGCTCGCACGCCTTCAAGGCGGGCATCAACTTCTCGGAAGGAGACTTCATCAACAGCAGCTTCTTCGACACCCCGACCGACAGCGAGGGCTTCGTGCTGGACGGCGTGCCGGTGGCGGCGACGATCTACGCCACGCCCTACACCCTCCACCAGAACGTCGACTTCGACGGCGGCATCTACGCCATGGACACGTGGACGCTCGACCGCGTGACGCTGAATCTGGGCATCCGGATGGACATCACGCGGCAGTCCGTGCCGCCGCAGGACACGACGGCGTACCTGGACATCGAGCCGGGGACGGCGGTCGGCGGGTCGTGGGCGCCGCCGCGGAGGTATCCCGGGGTCGACCAGGCGGCGGCCTGGAACGACCTGAACCCGCGGATCGGCGTTGCGTACGACGTGTTCGGCGACGGCCGGACCGCCCTCAAGGGGTCGATCAGCCGCTACCTGCAGGTCAACACCGTTCACATGGGGCAGAACCTGAACCCGATCATCTCGTCGATCAACAGCACCACGGTTCCCTGGGAGGACCTGAACGGCGATCTGGTAGTCGATCCGAACGAGATCGGCGCCTTCGACAACGAGAACTTCGGGCAGACCAACGTCGTTACCCATTGGGCCGACGACGTGCGGCTGGGCTGGTTCAACCGCCGGAACAACTGGGAGTACTCCGTCGGCTTCGAGCACGAGATCCTGCCCCGCGTGTCGGCCGAGGTCTCGTACTGGCGCCGTAACCAGGGCGGCTTCACGGTCCGCGACAACACGGAGACGACGGCTGCCGACTACGACTCCTACTGCATCACGGGGCCGTCCGACCCGTGGATAGAGGGCGTCAGCGGCCAGCAGCTCTGCACCGGGCTCGCCGAGGTGTCGGAGGACCGGTTCGGGAAGCGGTTCAGCTCCATCGTCACCGCGGAGAGCCTGGGCGCGAACATCGAGCAGGTGTACGACGGGATCGACATCGCGGTGACGGCGCGGCCGAGCGGGCGCTTCTACATGTATGGGGGCGTCAACTTCGGGCGGACCCGAAGCAGCGACTGCGAAGCCCGGATCGACAGCCCGATGGACTCCACCGGCCTCTTCGGCAAGTGGGGCGAGACGGGCGCGGGGAGCGGCCACGCCGGCAACGCCGCGCCGGTGGGACGGTTCTGCGACGTCGCGGAGCCCTTCTTCCAGCCCCACTGGAAGTGGACGGGCACGTACACTCTCCCGTGGCACGACATCTCTCTCGCCGGCTCCTACCAGGGGGTGCCCGGGGTCGAGATCCGGGCCATCTATCCCGCCACCAGCGAGGAGATCGAGCAGTCGCTCGGGCGGCCGCTTTCGGGCGGTCGCGCGACCCAGAACATCAATCTCATCAAGCCGTACTCGATGTACGGCGAGCGGATCAACCAGATCGACCTGCGCGTCGGGAAGTACTTCGAGCTCGGGAGCGGGCCGCGGTTGCACCTCTTCCTGGACGCCTACAACCTGCTGAACAGCAGCACGACGACCGAGATCAACAACCGCTACGGCGCCGACTGGCGCAAGCCGACGCTCTTCATGCTCGCCCGCTTCATGAAGCTCGGCGTCAACTTCACCTGGTAGCAGGATGGCACTGCGCCGGCTGCCCGCCGCACGGCAGGTCGGCACGGTGAATCCGCAAGGGCGGAAGCAGAGAGACTGCTTCCGCCCTCTTTTCGTTCGTCGGTAAGGTCCCGGCCGGTTCGGCTTCAACCCACCAGGGGGCACCGCGTTCCGTTGCCCTCCGCGTCGGATCTCGCGCCCCGGGCTGCCGGGCCGCCGGCTCGAGTCTCGCTTCCGCACCCGGGCCCCAACGGCCCTTGACAACCTGCGTCCAGGGGCGTAGGAAGTTCCCTCAGGGTGGGTCGCGGCGACCTGCCCGAGGAGGGTTCGTTGATGACCGGCCTACGACGGCGGGCAAGACTCGCGGCGTTGGC
>JAPOYG010000179.1 GCA_026706755.1 Acidobacteriota bacterium | reverse complement strand
CGGGCACCACCAACCCTTCGGTGTCAACACGATTTCACTTGCGTTCCAACGGTGAGGAGCACGACCGCGTGGTGCACGAGGCGGTCGATCGCCGCGGCCGTGGCCATCTGGTCGCGGAAGATCCGGTCCCACTGGCTGAAGACGAGGTTGCTGGTCACCATCACCGAGCGGCGCTCGTAGCGCTCGGCGAGCAGCGTGAACAGCACCTCGGCCTCGTCCGGGCTCTGCTGCACGTAGCCGAGATCGTCGAGCAGGATCACCTCGAAGAGGTCGAGCTTGCGCAGCGCGCGCGGAAGGTCGAGGTCCCGCTTCGCGCCGAGCAGCTCCTGCACCAGGGCATAGGCCGGGGCGCAGAGCACACTGTGGCCCGCCTCGACCAGCGCGTGCCCGACGGCGCACAACGCGTGGCTCTTGCCCACGCCCGGCAGGCCAAATGCGAGGATGTTGGTCGCCGTCTCGAGGAAGGCGCCGGTGGCCAGCGTCTCGAGCTGCTGCACGACCGGCGCCGGCAACCGTCCGGTGTCGAGCGTTGCGAACGTCTTGCCGGGCGGCAGGCGGGCGGCGCGGCGCAAGCGGGCGACCCGGCGCTGACGGCGCGCTTCGGCCTCCGCCTCGAACACCTCCAGGAGCACCGGCAGCGCCTCGGGGTGGCCGGCCTGCGTCAGCCGCGGCACGAGCTCCTCGGCCGCCGTCGTCAACCCGAACTGCGTCAGCAGCGTCGTCACCTGCGTGCTCGGCACCGTCATTCGTGCAGACCTCCCGACAGCAGCGCGTCGTACTGCGACAGGTCCGGGCGCGGCACGCGGACCACGGGGACCGTCGGGGCGGGCGGCCGGACCTGGGCCTGCACGCTGGCGTAGTCGCAGGGATCGCCGGCGTCGAGGCGGGCGCGAAGCGTCGCCTCGACAAGCCGCTCGCCGGTCGTCGCCGCCAGGTGCAACAGGCGCACGTACTCGACGTCGGCCCGCTCGCCGTGCGTCCGACCGAGTGCGTCATACGCCGCCCGGAACACGAGCGACGGGAACAGCTCCTCCCGGAAGCGGTACCGCGCGAAGGCGCCCGGCTTCCGCACCAGGCTCCCGATGATGTGGCGGTAGTCGATCCGGTGCTCCGCCGAGCCCCGCAGCCGCGCCATCGTGCACAGCACCCGTCCGCCGTAGAGGACCTCGACCGTCGACGGATGCTGACGGGCCTCAACCGTGTGACCGATCAACCGCGACGGCACCGAGTAGACCCGGCCGCCGACCCGGATCGTGCTCCACTTCCGCACCACGCACCGGAACGTCGTGTACTCCGGGATTCGCGCCGGCGGCAGCGGCCGCAGTTACGGACGCTCCTCGGCCAGCCGCGGCGCCGCCCGCGCATTCCGCGTCTCGTCGACGACCGCACGCGCGAACCGCAGGTACGCCGCCTCCGTCGGCGAAGTCTCGATCACCCCGCAACAGCAATGCCTGCTCGATGGCCGTCTTCGTCCGGAAATGCGACTGCTCCGCGACGCCGTTCTCGTGCGGCTTCCCCGGCTGGATCCGCGACGACCGCAGCCCGTAGTGGTCCAGCACCTCCCGGAACCGCACCGTCAGCTGACGACCGCCGCTGCGCCGCAGCTCGTGCGTCGCCGCCGACAGGTAGTCGTGACGAAGCGCCGCCGGCACCGCGCCCAGCGTCCACAGCGCGCCCTGCAGACCCGCCACCAGCGCCTCGAACGTCTCGCTCAGCGCCAGCGACACATACGTCCACCGGCTGTAGCTCAGCACCCACTCGAACAGCAGGTGCGGGAACGCCACGCTCCCCAGCGTCACCCCCAGGTCGCTCGCGTCGCTGAAGTCGAACGCCGCTTCCCGGCCCGGAACCGCCACCTGCTCGAAGTACACCTCGCGATCGGGGCCGTACTGAACCCGCCACTCTCGGACCCGCCGCTGCAACGTCCGCAGCTGTCCTGGCTGGAACCGACCCGGATGCCGCCCGCATAGCGCCCGGAACAGCGTCAGCACCTGCAGCCGGCCGTCGGTATCGGCCACCAGCTGCGGCACGACCTCGGACTGCCACACGTCGGCGAACGGGTCCTCCCGCGTCCGCCACGTCCGCGGCGCCTTCGCCCTCGACGGCAACGCCCCGCCCTGCCACTTCCGGGCCGCCCGCTCGCTCATCCCGGCTGCCGCCGCGGCCGCTGCCAGCGTCTTCCCTGCCATCCGCTTCTCACGCAACCGTCGTACCTGCGCGTCCGTGACCAACCCGTCCTCCACGAGGAAAACGGGCAGTGTCACACGCCTCGCGGGCGCCTCCCGCCGAGGGCCGATCACCTCCTCGACGACCGGCAAAAGCATCATGATCGCCGGCGCTCACCCCGAGCTCATGAAACGTGGACCGGTTCGCCGCCGCATGGCATCGTCAGGTGGCGGAAGCGGGACAGTCGTCGCAGAAATTACTTGGTGGTGGGCTTCGACCCGTCCCCGCGCAAAAGCTGACGCGGCGCGCCCAGTATCGAGCCCCGAATCGTACCCGGCCCGCAGGCCGTGACCGAGCAGCAAATCGAGCCCCGCCGTGAGGCGGGTGTCCTGTCACGGGCGCGCTCTCCCGCTTCCGCCGTCAGGAGGACCTGATGAAGCGTGAGACGGTTGAGACCGACACGTGGCGCACCGATGACATGCACGTGGTCTGTCCTCGGGCGGCCGGCCTCGATGTACACAAGATGTGCATCACCGCGGCGGTGCGCCTGTGCGACGCCGGTGGCGGACCGGCCCGCACCGCGGTGAGGGAGTTCAGCGCGCTACCGGACGGTCTGGGCGCGATGACCGATTGGCTCCGGGGACACGACGTCACCGCCGCCACGATGGAGGGCACTGGGGTCTACTGGAAGGCGCCGTTCGAGGCGCTGGAAGAGGCCGGCATCCGCGCACAGCCTGCTGCATGCTCAGCACGTCCGCCAGATCCGCGGCAAGAAGACCGACACCAACGACAGCCTGTGGCTGGCCCGCATCTGCCAGTTCGGCCTCGCCTTGCCGAGCTACGTTCCGCCGCGCCTGTTCCGGCAGTTGCGCCAATTGACCCGCTATCGCCGCAGGCTCGTCTCCGAGCGTAGTCGGGCCCGGAATCGTGTCCACAAGACGCTCGACCACGACGGTCTCCGGATCGGCGGGATCTTGTCGGACCTGTTCGGCGTCAACGGGCGGCGGGTGCTCGACGGGCTGGTCGCCGAGCGGTCGCCCCGATGCATCCTGGCGGGCCTCACGAGTCGCGTGCGAGCGAAGCTCGCGCCGCTGGCCAAGGCGCTGGCCGCCACGCTCGACCCCCTCGCGCTGTTCGCGCTGCAGGTCCAGTTGGAGGCCGTCGACCGGGCGGACGCCACCCTGGCCGCACTCGACGTGCGCATCCGGGAGGCACTGGCCGACTACCAGCGCCCTCTACGGCTGCTGCAGACGATTCCGGGAATCGACCTCGGCAGCGCCTGCACGATCCTGGTCGAGATCGGTCCGGACCTGGGGGCCTTCCGAGAAGCACGCCATCTGGGCTCCTGGGCAGGAGTGGCGCCGGGGAACAACACCAGTGCGGGCAAACGCCGCTCCGGAAGGGTGCGCCCCGGGAACCCGACCCTGCGGGCTACGCTGGCTGAGTGCGCTCATGCCGCCGCGCGGACCACCGGGTCGCAGTTCCACGGCTACCATCGGGCGCTGGCCGCCCGCCTGGGCTACAAGCGCGCCATCCTCGCCACCGCCCACAAGCTGCTGCGCGTGATCCACGCCGTGCTCCGCGACGACCGGCCATACACCGATCCCGGCATCGACTACGAGCACCTCGTGGTCGCACGCAACGCGCCGCGCTGGATCCGCATGCTCACGCAGCACGGGTTCCTCGAGGAAGCACAAGCCGTGCGCCGCTGACCGACTCCCGGTCACCCGGCAGCGTAGGGGCCATAGATCGGGGCTGCCCCGCGACCAGCCGGCTGATCGAGATCTCCGCATCGGACTCCCAGCCGTCCGATCCCCCGATCGGCCGTCGCGCCGCCCGTGTGCCTCCGGTGAGGGAGCGTTTCACAGCAAGTAATTGTCGTGTGTGGACGCCTCCCCGATTGCAAGCCCTTTCTGCGCTTCGTTTCGTCGT
>JAPOYG010000348.1 GCA_026706755.1 Acidobacteriota bacterium | reverse complement strand
GTCGACAGGCTGCTCCGAGCGTTCCAGGCGTTCTTCCGCGAGCACTCGGAACACTGGCTGGGCCGCTTCGACTACGCCGAAGCCGGCCCGCAACTCATCCTGCAGGCGTTCCTGCAACGCATCGTGAACAGCGGCGGCCGCATCGAGCGGGAGTACGGGCTCGGACGCGGGCGCACCGACTTGCTCATCGTCTGGCCCCGCGAGCCGGGCGCGGCGCGCGAGGCCGACGGCGACCGGTTCGTGATCGAATGCAAGGTCGTGCATGGAGGCCTCGGGCGCACCATCGAGGAGGGTGTACAGCAGACGGCCGGCTACATGAGCCGCTGTGGCGCTCCCGCAGGGCATCTGGTGGTGTTCGACCGGCGCGCCGACCGGTCATGGGACGAGAAGATCTTCCGGCGCGAGGAGTCCGCGGGCAAGCGGACGATTACCGTCTGGGGGATGTGAAGGGGCCGGCGATGTAGAATACGCGCCGTTCAGGGACCGGCCAGGACTGGCCGGGCCGGCCGCGCGACACGGCACGAGATGAGTCGACGCACGCTGCTCCAGAAGGTCTGGGACCTCCACACCGTCCGCCGCCTGCCGACCGGGCAGACGCAGCTCTTCATCGGCCTGCACCTGATCCACGAGGTGACGACGCCGCAGGCCTTCGACATGCTGCGGGCGCGCGGCGCCGGGGTGGCGTTCCCGGAACGCACCTACGCGACGGTCGACCACATCGTGCCGACGCTGGACCAGCGGCGGCCGTTCGCGGACGAGCTGGCCGAGCAGATGATGGCGGCGCTCGAGCGCAACTGCCGCGAGTTCGGCATCCGCTTCGCGGACCTCGGGTCCGAGCGGCAGGGGATCGTCCACGTCATCGGCCCCGAGCTCGGGCTGACGCAGCCCGGCCTGACGATTGCCTGCGGCGACAGCCACACCTCGACGCACGGCGCGTTCGGGGCGGTCGCGTTCGGCATCGGCACCTCGCAGGTGCGCGACGTGCTGGCGTCGCAGTGCCTGGCCATCGATCCATTGAAGGTGCGGCGCATCACGGTGTCGGGCGCGCTCGGCCCCGGCGTCTACGCGAAGGACGTCATCCTCGAGATCATCGCGCGCCTCGGCGTCAAGGGGGGCGTCGGCTTCGCCTACGAGTACGGCGGCCCGGCCATCGAGGGCCTGTCGATGGACGAGCGGATGACCGTCTGCAACATGTCCATCGAGGGCGGCGCGCGGGCCGGCTACGTCAACCCCGACGAGACGACGTTCCGCTACCTGGCCGGGCGGCCCTTCGCGCCGGCGGGCGACGCGTTCGAGCGCGCGAAGCAGTGGTGGGCGTCGATGGCCTCCGACGACGGCGCGCCCTACGACGACGAGGTGCAGATCGACGGCGACGCCATCGAGCCGCGCGTGACCTGGGGCATCAATCCCGGCCAATCGGTAGGGGTTTCCGAGCGCATTCCGGATCCCCGGGCGGCGGCCTCCGAAAAGGCCGAAGGCCAAGCCGAAGCGGAAGCCCGGGTCGACGCCGGCGCCGTCGACGAGGCGCTCGCGTTCATGGGATTCGCCGCGGGGGCCCCGATCGCCGGCACGAAGGTGGACGTCGCCTTCGTGGGCTCGTGCACCAACTCGCGCCTGACCGATCTCCGCGAAGCGGCGCGCGTCGTGCGCGGACAGCGCGTCGCCCCGCACGTGCGGGCGCTGGCGGTTCCCGGCTCGAAGGCGGTCCGACAGGCGGCCGAGGCCGAGGGGCTGCACGAGGTCTTCCTCGAGGCCGGCTTCGAGTGGCGCGGCGCCGGCTGCTCGATGTGCCTCGCCATGAATCCCGACCGCCTGAACGGCCGTGAGGTCTGCGCCTCGTCGTCGAACCGCAACTTCAAGGGACGGCAGGGCAGCCCCACCGGCCGCACGCTGCTGATGAGCCCCGCCATGGTCGCCGCCGCCGCCGTCAGCGGCGAGGTGACCGACGTGCGGCAGATGCTGGATTGAGGCGCTGACCGTGAGCACGTCCTCCCCCGACCGCCGCATCGACCGGGTCTCCGGGACGGCCCTCCCGCTGCGCGGGAACAACATCGACACGGACCGCATCATCCCGGCCCGCTACCTCAAGGCGATCACGTTCGAGGGGCTCGGCGAGCACGTCTTCGAGGACGACCGGGCCTCGATGCCGGACCACCCGTTCGAGAACCCCGCCTACGCCGGCGCGTCGATCCTCGTCGTGAACGAGAACTTCGGGTCGGGCTCGTCCCGCGAGCACGCGCCGCAGGCGCTCAAGCGCTGGGGCATCGGGGCCTGCGTCGGCGAGTCGTTCTCGGAGATCTTCCTCGGGAACGCCACCACCATCGGACTGCCCTGCGCCACCGCGGACGCGGGGGGCGTCGAGCGCCTGATGGCCGCCACGGAGCAGGACCCGCGCACGCGGATGATCCTGAGCGTCGCCGGCCGCCACGTCGAGGCGGCGGGCCAGACCGTGCCGGTCCGTATCCCGGACGCCGTCCGCGAGGCGCTCCTGACCGGCCAGTGGGACGCGACCGCCCTGCTGCTCGACGACTTCGAGGCGGTGCGCGCGGTCTCCGGCCGGTTGCCCTACGTCACCGGCTTCTGAAGCGGGCGAGGTCGACGCCTCGAGGCCGCCGCCGGCCCGTCAGGGCTCTACCCTGCGAACACCGGCCACCCGGTCGAAGTCCCGGTCGAAGCTGACGATCTCGGTGATTCCCCGTCGCGCCATGTGGGCGGCGGCCAGCGCATCCTCGAAGTCCAGGGTCGGCGACGCCCCGTAGGTGTCGAGCGCCTCCAGGCAGACGCGCTTCTGCGGAAGCCTGAGGCCGCGAAGCGTCAGCAGGGGCAGGAGCCGGGCGCGAATCTGCTCGTGGCTCAACCGATAGGGCAGACGCGGCGAGGAGAGCACGCAGATCACCTCGGCGACGATGGCCTCGCAGGTCGTGAGCTCCTCTTCTCCCCGCTGCAAACGCTGGAAGAGCTCGTAGCAGGCCATCGCCTTCACCTCGTCATCCCGCGTCAGGTAGCGCAGGATGACGTTCGAGTCGAGGAACTTCACGTTCCGCTCATCTTCTGCAGAGTCCGCTCGGCCCTGGCGTCCCTGGCGGCCCGAGACAGCTCGTCGAAGTCCTGAGGCTCGCCAGCCGGCTGGACCGATCCGTACGCGGATTCGAGGCTGTAGGACACGGGCCTCAGGCGCACCTCGCCGTCGGCGATGGTGAAGGTGACTCTGTCCCTGGGCTTCACGCCGAGCGCGCGGCGCACCTCGGCGGGAACGGTGACCTGACTCCGCTGTGTAATCGTGGTGGTGATTTCCTTCATCTCAAGCTGCAGCAATGATCCATGTGCTTTTCAATGACGAACGAGCATATCATTGGGCTGGAAAGGAACGCACCCATGAACCGAGACGCGCACTCCACCGCCGCCATCCAGCTCGCCCTCCTGCTGCTGGCGACGACGACGTTGCCGCCCGCCGCCGTCGAGGCGCAGGCGCCGGCCGACGGCTTCGTCCCCGTCACCGATGCCGTCCTGCAGGACCCGCCGGCCGACGACTGGCTGATGTGGCGGCGCACCCTCGACGGCTGGGGCTACAGCCCGCTGGACCAGATCGACCGGGGCAACGTCGGCGACCTGCGCATGGTCTGGTCGCGCGGCCTCGGGCCCGGGCTGCAGCAGGGCACGCCGCTCGTGCACGACGGCGTGATGTACATGCCGAACCCGCGCGACGTCATCCAGGCCATCGACGCCGCCAGCGGCGACCTCCGCTGGGAGTACCGGAGGGACCTGCCCGACGACCTGCGGGACTACATGCTCGGGGCCCTGACCGACCTCAACCGGAACCTCGCCATCTACGGCACGCACATCATCGACACGAGCGGCGACGACTACGTGTTCGCCCTCGACGCGGCGACCGGCGAGCTCGCGTGGGAGACCCAGATCCTCGACTACCGCGTCAACCCCGCCAACCAGAGCTCGGGCCCCATAATCGCGAACGGCAAGATCGTCTCGGGCCGCGGCTGCACCCCGCGGGGCGGGCCGAACGCGTGCGTCATCGTCGCTCACGACGCCGTCACCGGCGAGGAGCTGTGGCGGCGGCGCACCATCCCCGCCCCCGGCGAGCCCGG
>JAPOYG010000176.1 GCA_026706755.1 Acidobacteriota bacterium | reverse complement strand
GGATCGTGGCCGGTGATGAAGCAGCTCTGCTCGGTGTAGCGGTCGCAGCCGTTGGTGCCGGTGATGAGGACGCCGTTGGCGAGGACGGGGCCGGCGTTCTGGCGGAAGCCCTGCGTGTAGTCGGTCTTGACCGTCTTCCACACCTCCTCGCCGGTCTTCACGTCGAGGGCGACGAGGTGCGCGTCGGCCGTGGCCAGGAACAGCTTGTCGCCGTAGAGCCCCAGCGTGCGGGTGGCGCCGGCCCGCGCGTCGTCGGGCAACCGGTGCCGGTAGACCCAGAACACGTCGCCCGTCACCGCGTCGATGGCCTGGACGACGTTCCCCGGATTGGCCAGGAACATCACGCCGTCGTGCACCAGCGGCGTGGTCTGGTGGTTGCCGGGCCGGACCGCGATCGACCACGCGAGCTGCAGGTCGGCCACGTTGTCGCGCGTCACCTGGTCGAGGGGACTGTAGCCGTGGCTGTTGCGCGTGCGCCGCCAGCTCAGCCAGTCGCCGGGCGGCGGGTCCGCGAGCAGCGCGTCGGTCACCGGGCTCAGCTCGTGCGGCACCACCTGGTTGACGAAGCGCGTCGAGCGCCGCCGCGGCCGCTCGCCCGCCCCGGCCGCGCGGCGCGCCTCCTCGATGTCCGCGGCATCGCCGATCGGCACCGCCGCGTTCGCGGTCAGGATCCGCTCGCCCGGCAGGGCGCCGTTCGCCTCCAGCAGGTACGCCACCAGCTCGACGTAGGCCTGGTCGCTGAGCGCGCCGGCCTGCCCCGGCGGCATCTCGTCGCGCAGGTAGGCGAACAGGTCGTCGGTGGTCTGCCCCAGCCAACTGTCGAGAAACTCCACGCCCGTCAGCGGCGGGGCGTGCACCATGCCTTCCAGGCGCGGTCCGTGGCAGTCGCCGCACTGCACGCCGTAGATCGACCAGCCGCCGGCCGCCTGATCGGACGTGAACGCCCCGTCCGCCACCGGGGCCTGCGCCGCCGCGGCCGGCGGTGCCGCTGCCACGGCCGCCGCGACCAGCCCGCCGGCCAGCGCCCGCATCAGCGCGGTCGGGAGATTCCGTCGTCGCCGCTGCCGTCCTCCGACGCCGCTGTTCTCTGCCTTCGCCATGGGTTCCGCTCCTCGTTGCCGTCGGGACGTCCCCGGACTCTCGGTCGCCGCCCGCCCCGCCCTTATACCACCAACGCCGCGTCGCGCCGCGCCCGAGCCCCGCTGGCCGCCGTGGAAACGCCGTCTCGGCTGGCGCCCGGACCGTGCGACCCCGCCGGCGACGACCCGCAGGGCCCGGCGAACGGACGGCCTTCAGAGTCTTCTCGAAGTTCGCGTGGCCGAAGGAACGGCGGGGCCAGGAGTCTGCGCCGCAGAACGCGCCCCACAGGGAGTTGCGCCCGCGCAGACTCCCAACGCGACCGCAGGGTCGCGCGGCGGCGGAAGCGTCAGTCGAGGCCGGGCACGTCCCGGACCCAGGCCGTCGGGCCGTCCTCCCACTTGTTGTGGGTCAGCCGGACCACCGTCCCGTCCGTCAGTCGCACCGCGTGCAGCTCGCCGTACGGCTGCGGCTGGAATACGACCCTGAGCAGCGGCAGCTCGTCGCTGAACTCGGAGCGCTGGGACGTGAAGAGCACCCATTCGTCGTCCGGCGAGAAGCGGGGGTGCATGTCGTGGCCCGGGCTCCGGGTCAAGCGCTCGGGCGGGCCGGGCCGGCCGTCCGCGTCGAGAGCGATGGTGTAGAGCTCGAAGTTCCCGTCCCGGAAGGAGGTGAACGCGATGCGGTCGCCCGCCGAGGAGAACGCGGGCATGGTGTCGGTCGCCTCGTGGTGCGTCAGGCGGCGCGGGTCCGTGCCGTCCGCGTTCATCAGGTAGATCTCGGCGTTCCCGTCCCGCATGCTGCGGAAGACGACGCGGCCGCCGTCGGGGGAGAAGTCGGGCAGGGCATCGTTGGCGTCGGAGTCCGGCGTCAGGCTCGTCGCGTCGCTGCCGTCGCTGCGGATCTTCCAGATGTCGACGTCCACCGCGGCGGAGGCGAACGGCGGACCGACGATGAACGCCAGCCACTGCCCGTCCTTCGACCACGAGGGCCCCCAGGCGGATTCGGGCCCGCGGTAGCGATCCGCCCCGGTCCGATCGAAGAGCACCCGCTTCCCCGTCCCGTCGGGCCGGGACGCCACGAGGCGCGAGAACGCCTCGCTGGTGGCGACCTCGCCGGTGGTGGGATCGATGGCCGGCAGGTAGCCCCGGATTCCAATCAGGGATACCTGGCGGTCCGGCAGGTCGACGCGGAACGGGCGGTGAATCAGGAAGTCTCCGGGCGCGTCGCTCTCGAACCGGGACGCGGGGTCGACCGGGCCCGGCCCGTGCGCCAGCAGGCGGCCCGAGGTCGGGTGGTAGGCTGGGGCCCAGTAGTCGCGCGCGGCATCGCTCTCGACCCGCAGGTCGGAGCCGTCGTCGCGGGTGGAAACGACCTCCCAGCGGCCGCTTCGGCGCGCGGCGAACGCGAGCCGCCCGTCCGGCCCGACCGTCGGCGACAGCGCCGCCTCGTCCTGCGCCGAGACCGGCGCGACCCCGCCGCCGTCGATGCCGGTGCGGTAGATGCGCGACTCCCCGTCCCGTTGCGAGTAGAAGACGACGGCCTGACCGTCCGGCGTCCACGCCGGTGTGCCGTCCCAGCTCTCGTGGTGCGTCAGTCTCCGCACGTCGGTCCCGTCCGCCTGCATGACGTACAGCTCGCTGGCCAGGTACGTCGCCGAAGGGGACGCCCCGTCCGACGTCGTCACCGACGCGTCTCGGCTGCTGGAGAAGAGGATGCGCGTTCCGTCGGGCGAGAAGTCGGGGTTGTAGTCGCCGGCGGCGTGCCGCGTCAGGTTCCTGGGCTCGCCCGCGTCGTGCGGGTCCTCGGGCCGGAACGGCAGGACGAAGACGTCCGCGTTGCCGCTCCGGGTGCTGACGAAGAGCAACTGCCGCCCGTCCGGCGAGATGTCGGCCGCGTCCTCCAGCGCCGGGCCTGTGATCAGCGGCCGCGGTGGGCCGTCGACTTCGAGGTCGAGTACATAGAGGTCCGGGCTGCCGCTCCGCTCGGAGGTGAACACCACCCAGCGCCCGTCGGGGGACACCACCGGGTTGTAGTCCAGGCCCGGATCCGTCGTCAGCCTCCGTGGCTTCGAGCCGGATCCGTCGAAGAGGTACAGGTCCCAGTTGGCGGGCTGGATGCTGCTGTAGACGATCGTCTCCCGCACCGGCTCCGCCTCCTGGGCGGCTCGAACGGAGCCGGTCACGACACCGATGACGAGGAGGAGCCGCAGGCCGGCCGCCGCCGGAGCCCCAAGGCCGAGCCCGGGTTCGGTCCGTCGCCGTCGGCCGTCCGTCGCGCGCACCGGGTTGCTTTTGAAGATCCGCATACGTCAGCCCTCCCTCCCCGCGGTCGAGGCGGCGCAGCACGCCGCGCCGTCCGGACCACAGTAGTCGATCCTGGGCGGCTCCCTTGCGCAAGGGGCGACCGAGAGGACCAGCGGCTTCGTGCGACCCTGGCCGGGGCGCCGTTCCGACGGATGCGCCCGTCCGGCTGACGACTCCGACATCGCACCATACACCGCACTATACTCTGTGCATGGTCGATCGCGATGCGCTGTTGGCGGCGGCGGCCGGGGCAGTGGACGCGGCCGAAGCCGCCGCCGAAGCGGCGGCCAAAGGGGGCGACGTGCTGGCAGCCGCCGAAGCGGCCGAAGCGGCCGCCGAAGCACTGCGAGCGATCCTGGCGGTCGAAACCGACCCCGATCTGTTGGACGTGGTCGCGGTCGATATCGACCGGTTGACCGCCGAAGCAGCGGCGTGGCGGCTCAAGCAGTAGGGGGGGACATGAGTGAACGGCAGCGGCTCCGGGCCGCGGAGGCGGGCCGGGCCGAAGGCGAACGGCGGCGGGCACAGACCTACGACCGGGACCTGGCTATCGTCCGGAGGCTGGCGGCCGGGGAGTCGGTCCGGGCGGTAGCGCGAGACGTGGGCGTGTCGCACGCCACGGCACAGACCGCGATGGGTCGCCTCCGGCGTGCCCAGGTGCGCGGCAGCGTCCCCGTGCGCGGCTGTCAGGCCATGGCCGAAGCGTGGGAGCGGCGGGCTCACGGGGCGAGAGCCCGTGGGGAT
>JAPOYG010000381.1 GCA_026706755.1 Acidobacteriota bacterium | reverse complement strand
TCTCCGGCGCCTCGAGCGGGCGGCGGTAGGCCTGCCGGCCCAGACGCGAGAGGATGGAGCGGGCGCACGCCGCGGCGTCGCCCGGCGCGGCACGGCCCGGCGCGGCGTCGCTGGCTTCCTCCGGGCGGCAGGTGAAGATGCGCTGCCGGCTCGGCGTGTCGTCAGGTCGCTTGGGGTCGAAGGGGCCGGCGATCAGCACGCTGTCGACGTCCGGCAGCCCCCGCCGGCTGTTCGATGCGACGTAGCTTCGCAGGAACGGCTTCCGGGTCTCCTCGGACAGTGCGGCGGGCTTGCCGACGAAGGCGGCGACGATCTCGTGGCGTCCGGCGGGGATCGGCAGTCGCACCCGCATCCCCTCGTCCGCCGTGAACGCGCGGCTGACGGTCTGGCCCGGGTTCTGCTCGTTCACCACGAGGGCCGTGTAGGCGTCCTCGCTGCCGATGGGGAACAGCCCGATGCGCTCGCCGTCGAGGGTCAGCTCCAGGTGGTGTTCCTCGCCGATGCCGCGGATGGTGCCGATGGCGGTCCGGCGCAGCCGAACGCGGATCTCGTACTCCGCGTCGACCGGGAAGTGCTCGGTGACGCGGATGCCGCCGCGGGTGCCGAGCGGCAGCTCGCGCAGGTGGTAGTCCTGCGTGAGGTCCTCGGGCGTCTTGTACGTCGTCGTCACGGCCGGAATGACGGGGCTCCCGACGGCCAGGCGGGCGATCTTCCGGGCCGTCGTGACGTAGCTCTCGAGCAGCAGCGGCGACACGCCGAGGGCGTCGGCGATGTTGTCGAAGCCGAACGTGGAGTCGTCCGCCGGAAGCGCGCTCACGTCGGCGTCCACGGCCAGCAGGTCGCGGACGGCGTTGCGGTACTCGGCGCGGTTCATCCGGTGAAGCTGCGGTCGACCCGGGTTCGGGGCCGCGTCGGCCGCCCGGTCGAGCGAGGTCTCCAGCCACGTGGCGAACGCCCGGTAGGCGTCGTCGTCGGGGCGCGGGCGCCGGGGCGGCGGCATCGTCCGGCTGCGGAGCTTCTGGACGACCTTCTCCCAGAGCTCCGCGTCGGCGGCGACGTGGGCCTCGCTGACCTCCACGTCATCGAGCGACAACCCTGCCGTACGCAGCCGGCCGTTGTGGCAGGTGACGCAGTAGCGACCGATGAGCGCGCCGTACTCGGCGGACTCGGCCGCGGCGGCGGATTCGATCGACGCGGCGGGCGCCCGCCCGGTCGCGGCAGACGCGGCCACCCCGGTCGCCCCCTGCCCGACGGCGACGCCTGTCGATCCCTGCCCAGCGGCGACGCCCGTGAGCAGGCTGCTGGCCAGCGCCGCCAGCACGAGAGAACCCACGAGCCCCGCGTGCCGTCTGGTCTTCATGCGAAAAGCCCCCGTAGTTCCGCCGTCCGCTGCTGCCCGATCGGCCATCCGCGGCTGCGGGCGCGGCGGCTCCAGAAGTCCTAGCGCTGGTCAGCCGGCACGGTGCGGCCATCCGGCGTCGCCACGGCGCCGAGGCTGCGGAGCAGCGCGGCGGCGCTGTCGCGCCGGATGACGCTGGCGATCTGGTTGAATCCCTGCTCCGCGAGGTCCAGCGCACTCCGGTCCAGCTCGTCCTCGAAGTCGGTGCGCGCGCCTGCCCCGACGAGATGTCCGATGATCGTGTTGGCGGCCCGGTAGACGGCGCCGTGGAGCGCCGTCTGTCCGTTGGCGTTGCTCGCGTTCACGTCGACGCCCGAGGTCAGCGCGAGCTTCACGGCTTCGAGCGCGTCCTCCTCGGGGCGGAAGCGCCGCGAGCCCTCGATATGGCCGACGCCCGACGCCATCATGACCGCCGTGTTGTTGGCATAGGTCGCCAGCCGCGGGTCGGCCCCGAGCGCGGTCAGCGCGCGCATCGCCTCGACGTCGGCACCCTGTGCGGCCAGGATGTACGGCGTCGCTCCGCCGAGGTTGACCCCGTTGTCCATGTACGGCCGGCCGGCGCTGAAGATGCCCTCGTCGGTCCACCGCTCGTGGCGAATCGGGGTCGGCTCGGTCCGGGCGTTGGGGTCGGCCCCGCGGTCGACCAGCATCCGCATCAGCTCGAGGCTGTCGAGCTGCGTCGGGTCGACGCCGTAGGAATCGACGAACTGGTTGGCCAGGTGCCGCTGCGGCGAGCGCCGCTGCACGAGGTTGTGGAGGATGCTGTTCCCCCGCGCGTCGCGCGCGTCGGGGTCGGCGCCGGCCTCGAGCAGCACGGCGGCCATCGTGTAGTGGCCGTTCGTCACCGCCATGCTCAGCAGGCTCGGGCCGGGGACGGCGGGCTGCGCGGCCCTCCGTGCACCCGGCAGATGCACGTTCACGTCGGCACCGGCGGCGATCAGCAGCCGCGCCGCGTCATGCGCGTCCTGCCGGACGGCGAACATCAGCGCGTTGAAGCCGCCCGTCGACGGCGTGTCGACGGCGGCACCGTTCTCGAGCAGCACGTTCAGGATCGGCGCGTGATCCTCCGCCGCGGCCCACATGAGCGCGGTCTGGCCCCGCCAGGTGTCCGCGGCGTCCACGCTCGCGCCGTACCGCAGCAGGGTCCGCAGCGCGGCGACGCGGCCGGTCCGCGCGCAGCCGAGGATCGGCGGCTCTCCGTTCGGGGCCAGGCTCGGATCCGCGCCCGCTTCGAGCAGCCCCTCGATCAGGGCCGGGTTGGCGTTGGTGCACGCGAGGGCGAGGGGCGTCGCGCCGTTCCGGTTCTCGGCGTTGGGGTCGGCGCCCGCGTCCAGCAGCAGGCGCGCCAGATCCGCGTCGTCGGCATACGCCGCCCAGTGGAGCGCCGTGGTGCCGTCGACCCCGGGGGAATCGACGTCGACGTCGCCCGCGGCGAGCAGGCTCGCGACTCCCGCCCGATCGCCGGAGCGCGCCAGCTCCGGCAGGCGGGCGTCGGGCTCGGCGGCAGACAGCACGCCCCCGGCCAGGAAGAAGACGAAGAGGAAGAGGATCGGCGACGCGAGCCCTGGTCGGTGCTGCATGGTGCGTTCCCCGTCACGAAGCGGCAGCCAGCGGGACCGAGCGCTGGCCGCCATCCGCCGCGAGCGATCACCGGACAGACGACACCGAGAATGTCGAATCCTACACGACACGGCCGCCCATCATCAACGTGCGCATGTCGTCGCCCGCTCCGCGCCGCTGCCCTGTACCCCCCGGCGGCGGATTGCGCGTCCACTCTCGCGCAGGCCGCCCTCCATTTGACATGCCAACGGAGTTCGGGCTACGTTCATTGGGATGGCAAATGGAGACCCTTCGAGGACGGAAGTCCTGCGCGGCACGCTCGACCTGATGGTGCTGCAGACCATGGTCCTGCTCGGGCCGTCGCACGGCTACGCGATCGCGGCCCGGCTCGAGCAGGTGTCGGGAGGGGCCCTGGTTCTCAACATGGGCACCCTCTATCCCGGCCTGATGCGGCTGGAGCAGCGCGGGCTCGTCCGCGCGGAATGGGGGACGACGGAGAACAACCGCCGCGCCCGGTTCTACGCCATCACCGACGCCGGCCGGCGTCACCTGGCGGCCGAGAAGCGGAGCCTGGACCGGATGGTGTCGATCATCGGCGCCCTGTTCGAACAGCCGGCGTGAGCGCACTGCTGGAGGAAGCACATGGCTGTCCTGCGCGAGTTCTGGCGTCGTTTCCGGGGCGTGCTCCGGCGCAACGCAGCCGATCACGATCTCGAGCGCGAGCTGCGCTTTCATCTGGAATTGGCCGAGGACGAGCTCCGCGGGCAGGGCCACTCGCGGGCCGAGGCCGCGCGCCTGGCGCGCGTGCGGCTGGGCGGCGTGCCCCAGGCCCTGGAGGCGCTCCGCGACCAGCGCGGGCTGCCGTGGCTCGACGACCTCCGGTCCGATGCTCGCGTCGCCGCTCGAACGTTGCTGCGGTCCCCCGGGTTCTCGCTCACCGCCCTCCTGACCCTCGTGGTCGGCATGAGCGCCACCACCCTCGCGTTGACGGCCGTCAACGCCGTGCTGCTCAAGCCGCTCCCGGTCCGAGCCCCCGATCGGGTCGTCGGCATCACGGCCGTGGGAGATCTGGCGGTCCTCCGCAACGAACCGGTGGGATTCGGTGACTACGCGGATCTCGCCCGTGACGTTGCCGCGTTCGAATCCGTGGTCGCCCACCGCCGCATGGGATCGGTGGTCGGCACCGGAC
>JAPOYG010000164.1 GCA_026706755.1 Acidobacteriota bacterium | reverse complement strand
ACCATGCTGTCCAGCAGGGGCAGAGCCAGCGAAGCGCCGACGCCACGCAGGAACGTGCGGCGGGGGAGAGCGTCCTTGGTGATGATCATGGCTCTGCGGATCTCCTCATCTGAAACGGCGTGCTGCGGACGATCCCCTCGACGAGGGCCGACCAGCGGTAGTCGCCCGCGGCCGCGGCCGCGACGATGCCTCGGACGGCGGGGCCGTCGAACGACTCGACCCCGCGCCCGACCGCGTAGGTGAGCAGCTTCTCCGCCACGGTGGTGACGAAGTTGTCCTGACGCGCGATCAGCGCCCGGCGCAGCGTGGCCGGACCGTCGACGCCCGTGCCGTCGGTCAGGGTGCCGCTCGCGTCCACGGGCGTCCCGTCCACGGCGACGCTCCGCCAGCGGCCGATGCCGTCGAAGTTCTCGAGCGCGAAGCCGAGCGGGTCCATGATGCGGTGACAGCTCGCGCACACGGGGTTGGCGCGGTGCTGCTCGAGGCGCTCGCGCACGGAGCGGGGCGCGACGCCCGGCTCGTCGTTCTCCTCGAGGGCCGGGACGTCGGGCGGGGGAGGCGGCGGCGGCGTGCCGAGAATGTTCTCGAGCAGCCACTTGCCGCGCAGCACCGGCGACGTGCGATGGGCGTAGGAGGTGACCGTCAGCAGGCTGCCCTTGCCGAGCAGGCCGCGGCGGACGCTGTCGGGTCCCGTGAGGCGGACGCGGCGGAAGTGGTTGCCGTAGACGTTCCGCATCCCGTAGTGCTCGGCGAGGCGCTCGTTGACGAACGTGTAGTCCGCCGTCAGCAGGTCGAGCACGCTCCGGTCCTCGCGGATCTGGCTCTCCACGAAGAGGGTCATCTCCTGCGCCATCGCTCCGCGCAGGTTGGCGTCGAAGTCGGGAAACGCCTGCGGATCGGGCGTCACGAGCGGCATGTTGCGCAGGTACAGCCACTGCCCGCCGAAGTTGTCGACCAGGGCGCTCGTGCGCAGGTCGGCCAGCATGCGCCGGACCTGGGCCGTCAGAACCTGCGGGTCGCGCAGGCGGCCGCGTTCGGCCGCGGTGAGGAGCTCGTCGTCCGGGATGCTGCTCCAGAGGAAGAACGACAGCCGCGAGGCGAGCTCGAGGTCGCTGACGGGGTAGGGCTCGCCGGGGCCGATACCGGCCGGATCCGTCTCGCGCCGGAAGAGGAAGTCGGGGCTGACCAGGATGCGGCGCAGCGCCATCTCGATGCCGGCGTCGAAGCCGCCCGCAGAACCCGGGCCCGCGCCGGGACCGGCGCGGCGGCGCCCCGCCTCGAAGAAGCCGAGGAGCATCGTCCGGTCGCGCTCGGTCACCGGACGCCGGAACGCCCGCCGGGCGAGCCGTGACACGATCTCCGTGGCGCAGGCCGTCTCGTCCGCCCCGGTCTCGGGGCGGCAGGTGAAGATCCGGCGCCGGCTCGGCGTGTCCCCCCGCCCTGCGACGTGGTAGGGGCCGCTCAGCTCCACGCTCCCGATGCCGGGCGGGATGGTCTGATCGCCGGCGTACTCGTAGCTCGTGACGCGGTAGTCCGGCCGGCGCATCCCCTCGCGGTACGCACGCTGGTCGACGAAGCTCACGGCCAGCGTCGCCGGTCCGGCCTGTGCCGCGAAGCGCACCTCCTGGCCGTCGTCCGGTACGTTGCGGAGATCCCGCCGTTGCGGCGTTCCGTCCGGCCCCAGCACCGGTCCGCCCACCGTCAGCGCCTCGACGAGGCGGCCGTCGAGGCGTACTTCGAGCCGGTGCGGCTCGAGCATCCCGCGGACACGCCCGTCGTAGGTGCGCAGGAGGTGGATCTTCACCACGTACTCCCCGTCCACGGGGAAGAAGTGGCGAACGGCCAGCCCTCCGCGCGAGTTGAACGGCAGCGCGTCGGCAACCCGCCCGTCCTGGCGCAGGTTCTTGTCGATCGCGAAGACCTCGGTCGTCGGCCGCAGCGCCGGGTCGCCTACGGCGGTCCGCGCGATGCGGCGCGACGCCGCCAGGTAGCGTTCCGTCAGCATCGGCGACACGGAGAGAACATCGGCGATGTTGTCGAATCCGAATCCGGAATCGTCCGGGGGCAGGAGCGTTCGCTCGTCGATCTCGAGGGCCAGCAGATCCCGGATGGCGTTGGCGTACTCGGCACGGTTCAGGCGGTGCACGGCGTGGCGCCGCCCGGGGTTGGGGCGTTCCGCGGCGGCAGCGTCGAGCCGGCCGGCGATCCGTTCGGCGAGGGCGGCGTAGGTCGCCTCGTCGGGGCGCGGGCGGCCGGCGGGCGGCATCGACCGCGTGGCCAGCTTGCGGATGACCTTTTCCCAGACCTCCGTCTCGTGAACGTCGTCGCCGGCGCGGGTGACGTCGAGGCTCTGGAGGGTCAGGCCGGCCGTCAGAGTGCGGTCGTTGTGGCAGCCGACGCAGTAGCGCCCGAGCACGCGGGCGTACTCCGCCGCGGGCCCGCCCCTCGCCGGTTCCTGCGCGGCCGCGGGCATGCCGGTGCCGACCGCGGCAGCCAGGAGGCAAAGGGAGGCCAGCCGTCGCACGCGACGCGTCGCAGCGTGGCGTGGCATGGAGGTAACGAATTATCATGACGCCGCTTCGACAGTGTCAAGCAGCGCGACCCGCGAAAGGAGCTCCCGTCATGCCGATCCGGCCGATGCTCGCGGCATTTCTTGCGAAGGGCCTTGCGAAGGGCCTCGCGCTGGGCCTCGCGGTGGGATTGTTGGCGGTCGCCACGGTGGCCCGCGGCGCCGAGCCGGCGCTCATCGAAGCCGTCAAGGCCGGGGACCCCGTCCGGGTCGAACGCCTGGTGGCGGAGGGGGTCGACGTCGACGCGCCCGCGGGAGACGGCGCCACCGCGCTCCATTGGGCGGCGCACCGCGACGCGGAGGGTCTGGCCTCGCTGCTGATCGGGGCCGGCGCGGACGTGGATGCGGTCGACGACCACGGCGTGACGCCGCTCGCCCTGGCCTGCCTCAACGCGAGCGAAGTGATGGCCGGCCTGCTGCTCGACGGCGGGGCCGACCCGAACGTACCCACGACGAGCGGCGTCACCCCGCTGATGACTGCGGCGCGCGTCGGCCGAACGGGTGTCGTGCGCCGCCTGCTCGAGGCGGGAGCCGATCCGACCGCGGCGGAGTCCGTCCGCGGCCAGACCGCGCTGATGTGGGCGGTGGCGGAGGGCCACACCGAGGCCGCCCGCTTGCTGCTGGAGGTCGGCGGCGGCGCCACCACGCGATCCGTCAACGGCTTCACCCCGCTGCTCTTCGCGGCCCAGCAGGGCAACGTCGAGGTGGCGCGGCTGCTGCTCGCGGCCGGCGCCCGCGTGGACGATTCGGCACCGGAGGGGATCGGCGGCGACACCAACGCGCGGGTGCTCTTCCGGGAGGGCAGCGAGGCGTCCGCCCTGCTCGTCGCCATCGACAGTGGGCACTCCGCCGTGGCGCGGTTCCTGCTCGAGCGGGGCGCTGACCCGAACCACGGCGGCACGGGTCGGACGCCGCTCCACTCCGCCGTGCAGCAGGAGATGCCGGACGTCGTCGCGGCGCTGCTGGCGGTTGGCGCCGACCCGAACGCCCGCCTCGAGAAGACGCTGCCTCTGGTCTCGCGGCGGATCCGGCAGGACAACGGACTGACGCCCACCACCGCAGGGTCCACGCCCTTCCTCCTTGCGGCGAGCTTCGGCGACGTCGAGAGCATGCGGATCCTGGTCGACGCGGGGGCAGATCCGTTCCTCACGACCGACGACGGCACGACGGCGCTGATGGTCGCTGCCGGGGCCGACTACGTCGAGGGCGCGGACAAGTACGGGGTGCGCTCCTACCCGGCCTACTACGAGACGTTGCAGCAGCGCGCGCTCGCCGCGACAAGGCTCTGCCTGGAGCTTGGCCTCGACGTCAACGCCGTCAACGACTTCGGCCAGACCGCACTGCACGGGGCGGTCTACATGGGCGGTACGGTGATCGCGCCCTACCTGGTGGCGCAGGGGGCGGAGATGGACGTCATCAACGGGCGCGGCCAGACGCCCTGGATGATCGCGGCCCGGGGAGAGTACCGGGCCGGTTCGTTCTACCGCCACGAGGAGACGGCCGAGGTGCTCGAGGCGCTCGGTGCGGACACGACCCTGGGGTTCGACCTGGGACGCGACTGGCGGCAGGTGGCGGAGCG
>JAPOYG010000069.1 GCA_026706755.1 Acidobacteriota bacterium | reverse complement strand
CGCCGGCCGCGGCGGGCGACCCGGCGGCGGCGCCGGGCGGCCGGGCGGCTCGATGATCCTCGCCGTCAACGCCGTGGCGCTTCCAAATCTTCTCGGCGCGGCGCCGGGCGGCCGGGCGGCTCGATGATCCGGACAGGCATGCGGATCGGCATCGACGGGCGGGAGCTGTCCGGCGCGCGCACCGGCGTGGGCCGCTACGTGGCCAACCTGTGCCGCGAATGGGCCCTGGACGCGCCCGGCCGGGAGGTGCTCGTCTACACGCCGGACGCGGCCGGCCTCGCCGGACTCGTCGGCGCGGGGCGGGGGGCGCGCATCGAGGTACGGACGGTGCCCGGCGCGCCCGGCATCTGGTGGGAGCAGACGGCCCTCGCGCGGGCGGCGGACGCCGACCGTCTCGACGTCTTCTTCGGTCCCGCGTACTCGATCCCGCTGCGCCTCGCGGCGCCGGCCGTGGTCGCGCTGCACGACATCTCCTTCGCCGTGCATCCCGAGTGGTTCGGCTGGCGGGAGGGCGTCCGGCGGCGCTGGCTGGCCCGGCGGGCGGCGAGCCGCGCCGCTCGGGTGGTGACCGTATCGGAGTTCGCCCGGGCCGAGATCATCCGCGAGTTCGACCTCGATCCGGCGCGCGTGGTTCGCGTGTACGACGGGGTCGAGGCCCCGGCTCCGACGCCCTCGCGGCTCGACGGGCGGGCGGCGGTTCTCGCGGACGACGCGCTGATCGCCGCCGCGGGCGGACAGGCGCCGGCGGGCGCGGAGACGCAGGCTACCGCCCCCGCGGAAGGGTCGGCACTCGTGCTCTTCGTGGGGTCGATCTTCAACCGCCGGCATCTGCCGACCCTGATCTCCGCCTTCGCGCGCGTGGTCCGTCGGTGGCCGGATGCGAGGCTGGCCATCGTCGGAGCCGACCGGACCCACCCGGCCCAGGACCTCCCGGCCCGCGCGGAGGCGGCGGGCGTCGCGGACCGCGTCGACCTCTGCGGCCATCTTCCGGACGCCGAGCTCGCCGCCCTCTTCCGCCGGGCGCGGGTCTTCGCGTTCCTGTCGGAGTACGAGGGCTTCGGCATGACGCCGCTCGAGGCGCTGGCGGCCGGCGTCCCGGCCGTGGTCGGCGACTCCGACGTGGCGCGCGAGGTCTGCGGCGATGCGGCCCGCTACGTCCCGGTCGACGATGCGGCCGAGGTGGCGCGCGAGATCGAGCGGCTGCTGGACGACCGGACGCTGCGGGCCCGGCTCCTGGCCCGGGGCGCGGCCCGCCTCGAGCGCTTCACGTGGCGGCGCGCCGCGGCGGAGATGCTGGACGTGCTGGAGCAGGCCGCCACCGGAGGGCCATGAGCGGCATCGAGGCCGGGGACCGCGCCGCGGCGCCTCGCCTGGCCATCGTCATCGTCAGCTTCAACACCCGCCGGCGCCTCGAGGCGTGCCTCCGGGCGCTCGGCGACGCGGCATCCGTCATCCCCCACGAGATCGTCGTGATCGACAACGGATCCACGGACGGCAGCCCGGACGCAGTGGCGGCCGGATGGCCGGAGGCGCACCTCGTCCGGCTCGGCGCCAACACCGGCTTCGCGCACGCCGCCAACCTCGGCATGCGCCGGAGCGGGGGCGAGCTGGTCCTCCTGCTGAACAGCGACGCCGTCGCCCCGCCGGGGAGCATCGACCGGCTGGTCGCCGCCCTCGACGCCGACGAGACCGCGGCCGTCGCCGGGCCGCGCATCGTGGCCCCGGACGGCACGCTCGAGCTGTCGTTCGGCCGGATGATCTCGCCGTGGAACGAGCTGCGGCAGAAGGTGATCGCACGGGCGGCTTCGTCCCGCCTGCCGCTGGCCGCGCGCTGGACGGCGCGGCGCACCGCGCAGCCGCGCTACGTCGACTGGGTCAGCGGCGCCTGCCTGCTGGCACGGCGGCGGGACGCCGAGGCGGTGGGCCTCCTGGACGAGCGGTTCTTCCTCTACACCGAGGACGTCGACTTCTGCGCCGCGCTCCGCGCGCGGGGCCGGCGCGTCCTGTTCACGCCGGCGGCCGAGATCGTCCACGCTCGCGGGAGCTCCCGGAAGACCGACCCCGCCGCGGCCCAAGCGGCGTACCGCCGCAGCCATCTCGCCTTCTATGCCAAGCACCACCCGCGCTGGCTGCCGCTCCTGCGGGCCTGGCTGCGCGTCCGCGGCGAGCTCCCCCGGCCGGACAGCGCGGCTCCCCCCTGAGCGGAGCGCTTCCACCGGTGGCCCGGCGCGCTGCTGTTAGCTGGGCCGGCGCACCGCCATGACTGGCCCGGCACGCGGCACGGGCCGGCCCGGCACGCTGCTATAGTGGGCGCGGTGCGAGTAGCGATCGACGCACGCAAGCTGCACGACTACGGGATCGGCACCTACCTCCGCAACCTGCTGCACCATCTGGCCCGCCTCGATCGCGCCACCGACTACGTTCTGCTCTGCCGGAGCGGCAACGACGCCGAAGGCGTGCGGCTCGGCGACAACTTCCGGGTGGTGACCGAGCGCGCGCAGAACTACTCGGTACGCGAGCAACTGTCGGTGCCCCTCGCCCTCGGGCGGGCGCGCGCGGAGCTGTTCCACGCCCCGCACTACGTGCTGCCGCCGCTCACGCCGTGCCGCGCAATCGTGACCATCCACGACTGCATCCACCTGCGCTTTCCGCAGTACCTGCCGAGCCGCCTCGCGCACGCGTACGCCCGCGCCCAGATCTGGGCCGCCATTCGCCGCGCGAGCCGCATCCTCACCGTCTCGCAGGCCTCCAAGGAGGACCTGCTGCGCTTCTTCGACGTGCCCGAGGAACGCATCACAGTCATCCCGAACGCGATCGACGAGCGCTTCCGCGTCCCGCCGTCCGAGGAGGAAATGGTCCGCGTGCGGGAGCGGTACCAGCTTCCGGGGCGCTTCATCATGTATGCGGGCAACGTGAAGCCGCACAAGAACCTCGAGCGGCTGATCGATGCCTTCGCGATGATCCGCCGGAGCGGACGCGACGATCTCGGCCTCCTCATCACGGGCAGCGAGGTCTCCAAGTACGCCACCCTGCGGCGGGCCGCGCACCGCTACCACCTGCACCGGCACGTGCGTTTCCTCGGCTACCAGCCGACCGCCACCCTGGCCGCCCTCTACCACCTGGCCGACGTCTTCGTCTTCCCCTCGCTGTACGAGGGGTTCGGGCTCTCGCCGCTCGAGGCGCTGGCCTGCGGTACGCCGGTCGTTTCCTCCAACGTCTCGTCGCTGCCCGAGGTGCTCGGCGACGCCGCGATCCTGACCGACCCCTACGAGGCGGAGTCGATTGCGGAGGGGATCGCGCGGGCGCTCGACGACGCCGCACTGCGCGAGGAGCTGCGGCGGAAGGGGCTCGCCCGGGCCGAGGCGTTCTCGTGGGAGCACTCGGTGTCGGAGGTCCGGCGGATCTACGGCGAGGTCACGAGCGGGGGTTAGCGTCGGAGTTCCTCCTCAAGCTCCCGCGCCAGTTCTTCAGGATTGACCCCGACCGATCGCAGCCGCCGTCGCGCTTCGTCGAGTTCTTCCTTTCGAAACAGAGTCGGGAAGTCGCCGAGAAGCACCAGGTTCTCCACCGAGACATGCAGATGTCCGCCCCTCCGGAGCTTCTCGAAACCGTACTGCCGGTTGGCGGTCTCTTTCAGAAGCCGTTGAGCCGTCCCCACCCCTCCGAAACGTTCCAGGCGATGAGAGTGCTGCTCGTCGTGGTGCCGGCGGTCGCGGCGGCGATCGTCGGAACGCTCGTGTCGTCGGTCCGCCCCGGTGGTTCCCGTGACGAGCACGGGTCGCCGCCGCTTTCTTCGCCCGGCGTCGCTTTTTCTTGACACCTCCCTGCGGGGCACGTCGGCCCGAATCCAGGACCGCATCAGGAACGGGCGTCAGACAGCCTGTGGCTCCGCTGGGCGGGCTCGGCGCGCCGGCGGGGTGGTTTTCGCTCGCCGGAGGCCTTCCGCGCGCTCTCCGTGACGTACAAGCCCTTCAGAATCAGCATGTTACGATGCAGGTATGCCTGCTGCCGCTCCCGTCGTCGCCCCCTCGCCGCCCGTCCCGTCGGCCGTCGCATCCGCGGGCTTGAGCCCGAACGGGCCGCCGTCAGCCGGCCGCCTCCCCGGCCGACGCCGAGCACCTGGGCAACCGCATCGCCGCGCTCGCCTCCCGCATCC
>JAPOYG010000046.1 GCA_026706755.1 Acidobacteriota bacterium | reverse complement strand
CGAGCGCGGACATCGAACGGCGAACAGCGGCGGCTCGACCGTCGCACGAGGACCCATGAGGAACCGAAGACACCCGATCCACTGGGCGGCTGCCGCGTGCGCCGCGATTCTCTTTCTCGCGCCCCCGGTCTCTTTCGCGGAAGACTGGCCCGAATGGCGCGGGGCCGGCCGCGAAGGCGTCTGGACCGAAGACGGCATCATCGAGCGGTTTCCCGCGGACGGTCTCCAGGTGAAGTGGCGGATTCCGGTCAAGGGCGGCTTCGCAGGCCCGGTCGTCGCCGATGGCCGCGTGTTCGTGCTCGACTTCGAGTTCCTGCCCGAGACGCGGGTCATGGATGGTAGGGAGCGCATCCTCGCGCTCGACGAGGAGACCGGGGAAGTGCTGTGGACGCACTCCTGGGAAACCGCCTACCGCAACCTCCAGCTCTCGTACGCCACGGGTCCCCGCGCCACACCGACCGTCGCCGGCGAGCACGTCTACGTGCAGGGTGGGGCCGGCATGCTGCTCTGCCTGCGCGCCGACACTGGCGAGGTCGTCTGGCAGCACGACACGGTGGCGGAGTACGACACCACCGTCCCGGTCTGGGGGACGTCGAGCTCCCCGCTCGTCGACGGCGATCGGGTCATCGCCCTCATCGGCGGCGAGCCCGACGCGCTCATCGCCGCCTTCGACGCCGAGACCGGCGACGAGGTGTGGCGGGCGATCGATGTCGTCTCGGAGATGGGCTACGCGCAGCCCATCATCGTCGAGGCGGGCGGCGTGCGGCAGCTCATCGTGTGGCACCCGGTCGGCGTCAGCTCGCTCGACCCGGAGACGGGCGAGCTCTACTGGGAGCAGGAATGGGACTCCCCGTCGGCGATCACCGTCGCGACGCCCGTCCGGAGCGACAACTACCTGTTCTTCAGCCAGTTCTACGGCGGTTCGCTGATGCTCCGGCTCGACACCGATCGGCCGGCGGCAACGTCCCTGTGGGAGATCGCGGGGACGGGGGAGATGCCCGATCAGACCGCCGCGCTCCACTCCCTGATCACGACGCCGATCGTGGAGGACGACTACATCTACGGGGTCGACAGCTACGGTGAGCTGCGGGGTCTCGATGCGACGAGCGGCGACCGGCTCTGGGTGAGCGACGAGATGACCGTCCAGCGCCGCTGGGGCGCTGCGTTCATCGTCCGCCACGGCGACCGCTATTTCGTCAACAACGACGCGGGCTTCCTCATCATCGCGCAGTTCACGCCCGAGGGCTACGTCGAGATCGACCGGACGAAGCTGATCGAGGCGACGTCGCGCGCCGGCTACGGCCCGCGGCGCTTCGAGGACCGCGCCGTGAACTGGACCCATCCGGCCTATGCCAACCGGCACATCGTGACGCGCAACGACAACGAGATCATCCGCGTCTCGCTGGCCGCCGACGACTACTGACGGCCGGCGGCCGAGGAAGCGCCCATCGAGGCCCCGGGGAGTGGCATGGCGCCGTCCCCGGGCCTCGTCCCTCTTCTGGATCCCCGCCTCGTGAAGAGGATCGAGGCCAAGCTCTACGTCGCGGACGGTCCGGCCGACGCCCACCTGCTGCGCGGGCTGCTGGAGTCCGAGGGGCTGACCGCCTTCGTTCGCGACGACGGCATGGTCCCGCTGCAGGCGGTGGGCTTCTTCAAGATGGACACGCGGCCCTCGGTCTGGGTCCTGGCCGACGACGAGGCCCAGCACGAGCGGGCGCAGGCCATCGCGGACGGGTACCGGAGCGGGAAGCGCCGCCCCGCGGAGCCGGCCGGAGACGACTGGCGCTGCCGGTCGTGCGGCGAGATGATCGAGGCCCAGTTCACGGCCTGCTGGAGCTGCTCGACGCCCCGCGGCCCGTAGGCGTCCGCGCCGCAGAGGCGGCGACGCACCAACTCTGCGCCCGCGGAGACTCCCCGCAAGTCATGCCGCGGCCCAAGCGGCAGGCCCCGGGACGGCCCGCCCCCGGTCGATGCCGGCGCAAGCGCCAAGCCGGTGTCTACCGGTCGGGCGCGACGGGCTCCGGCAGGGCGTCCGAGGGATCCCGGAGATAGACCCGCGACAGGTAGTTGAGCGCGATCGCGGCGCCCTGGCGTTGGGGCATCGTCGCAATCAGGGGAACGGCGAGGGCGAGAAAGAAGGCCGCGCCCTCCAGCCAGGTGCTGACGCGGAAGCCGAAGTAGATCCCTGCGATGCCGGCCAGGATCGGCACGCGGTCCATCACGATCCAGAAGAACCAGATGTCGCCCTGGTTGCGCAGATAGACCAGCCCGCACGCCGAGCACTGCCGGTGCAGGGTGATCCAGCGCAGGAAGAGCGGCCCCCGGCCGCAATGGGGACAGCGACGCCGCAACCCCCTCCCCAGCGTCGCCAGGAGCGGGGGGCGGTTGCGACGAGGCGGCGGCGTGACAGGGTCGACCATCCCTGCTCCGCACTATACTGAACGGCGGCATGATGCGTGCAGCGTGGAGACGGCGAGAGGGATTCCATCGCATGTTCGACCCCCACGCTATCGCGCGGCAACTCGCCGGCGCGGGTCTCACCGTCGACCAGGTCGACGCCATCACGGATGCCGTGCGGCAGGCCGCGGAGCACGATGCGGCCACCGTCGCGACGCGGAGCGACCTCTCGGCGCTCGAGGCCCGGCTCTACCGGGCGATGCTCATGCAAACCGCAGTCACCGTCGGGTTGCTCGGCCTCGTTCTTGGCGGGCTCCGCTGGCTCGGGTGAGTCGACACGCAACGCGGAACTGCCGACCCGCGCGGCGGCCCCGTGGGGCTGAGCGCTCGCACCTCGCGCGCGAGCGGCCGGGCAACGGCAGGGAGAGGAGAGAGCAGATGAGGCCTGGAACGAGGAGGCGCCGAAGCTGGCCGGCCCTGGTCGTGTGCGGTTGTCTGGCCGCGCTCGGCATACTGGCGATTCCGCCGGCGAAGGCGGCCGAGGACGTGGTGGTCGCCAAGGCGGAGTCGGTCGGCATGTCGTCGGAGCGGCTCGCGCGGATCGACGAGTTCGTGCAGGAGTACATCGACACCGACCGCATCGCGGGGGCGGTGACCCTGGTGGCCCGGAAGGGGAAGGTGGTCCACTTCGAGGCGCAGGGCTGGCGCGACCGGGAGGGCGGCGTCCCCATGACGCGCGACACGATCTTCGTCCTGATGTCGATGACGAAGCCGGTGGTGTCGGCGGCCCTGATGATGCTGTTCGAGGAGGGCAGGTTCCTGCTCGACGATCCGATCGCGAAGTGGATCCCGGAGTACGCGGACCACAAGGTACGCATCAACGCCGACGGCGTCCGCCCGCAGGTGGTCCCCGAGGCGCGCCCGGTGACCGTCCGTCACGTGCTGACGCACACCTCGGGATTGACGCTGAACCCGCAGGGTCGCGGCCTGAGCGAGGAACAGATCAACTTCGTCACCAACCATGGCCAGGGCTGGCCGACGCTGGCCGAGCGCGTGGCGCACGCCGCCGTCATCCCGGGCGCCTTCCATCCCGGCGACGAGTGGCAGTACGGCGACTCGACCGACTACGTCGCCGTCCTCGTCGAGAAGATCTCCGGGAAGTCGATCGACGACTTCCTGCGCGAGCGGATCTTCGAGCCGCTCGGCATGAGCGACACCTACTACTACGTGCCGGAGGACAAGGTTGAGCGGATGGCGTCGGTCTACCGCCCGGACGAGAACGGCGAGATCGAACGGATGATCAAGCCGAGCTTCGTCAAGCCGACCCGCATGTTCCGCGGCATCGCGGGGCTCGCGGGCACCGCGGCCGACTACTACCGCTTTGCGCAGATGGTCGCCAACGGCGGGGAGCTCGACGGCGTCCGGCTGCTGGGCCGGATGACGGTCGACAACATGATCAGCAACCACATCGGCCCCGACCGGCCGGTCTACATCCGGGGCGGGGGCTACGGCTTCGGCCTGGGCTTCGGGGTGCTGACCAACTCGGCCGAGGCGCCCGATGCGCTCTCGATCGGCAGCTACACGTGGGGCGGGGCCTACGGCACGCTCTACTGGGCGGATCCGGTGGAGGATCTCATCGGCATCCTGATGATCCAGATCCGGCCCTACAACCACCTGAGCATCCGGCCGCTCTTCTCGAACGTCGTCACCCAGGCGGTCGTCGACAGCCTGTCGGACCAGCGGCCGAAGATCATGGGGCGGCCGACGCCCCG
>JAPOYG010000221.1 GCA_026706755.1 Acidobacteriota bacterium | reverse complement strand
CGGGGCGGCCGGGCAGTCGATGCCGCCCCCGGACGCGCCGGCGACGCTCCGGGTGGTGGTGCTGCCCGGGACGGACCGCGACCGGTCCCTCGCCGGGGCGGACTACGTGCCGATGCCGAACGAGCGCCTGCCGCTCGCCGAGCTGGCCGGGCGGGTGCTGGGCCATTGCGGGTTCCGCCTGACGGACGCGGAGCCGGCGGCGACCCCTGACGCGACGCTGACCGTCCGGGCCCGCGGCAACAGCATTGGCGGGCGGTACGGCGAGATGCGCGTCGGCTTCACCGGCGCGGATCTGGTGGGCGACGTGGTGCTCGACGGAGGCTCCTACATCCACGCCGCACGGTTCTCGGCCGTCCTCTATCCGAGCCTGCTCTATCCGACCCCCGGCCGCAACGGGCTGACGGTGGAGGAGCCCGTGCCCGCGACGTTCGCCGCCGTGCTGCAGGGCGAGGGGCAGCCGGCTCCGGGGCGCGCCCAGGTGTGGCGCCCCATCCTGGAGGGCACGGTCTACCTCGACGCGGTGGTCGACGTCGCGGAGAACGCCTGCGGCACCGCGGGGCTGATCCGCGCCTCGCACGACGCGCTGCCGGCGCTCCGCTCGCGCGCCATCGACCGGCTGGCGGCTCGTGCCGCCGCCGACCCGGCCGCCCGGGTCGCCCTCCTCGCGCGGCTCGACGACGCCGACCCCTACGTGCACCGCGAGGTCGCCGATGCGGCGGCCGAGTCCGGCGTCACCGCGGCGGTCTCGCCGCTCCGCGACCGTCTCGCGTCCGAGCCCCCGGAGTACGCGGCGCGCGGCGCGGTTGAGCGCGCCATCGCACAACTGACGGACACCTCGCCCCCGCGCTACACCTGGCAGTCGCTCGCCCGCTGGGACTTCATCGAGTGGGGGATCACGACCCCGTCCGAGGTCCGCGAGCTGCTCGGCGAGCCGGAGAGCGTGGGCGAGGGCGGCGAGTGGCGCTACGGTTCCGGCTGGATCGAGTTCTCGCCGCCGGCCGACGGCGGGCGCGGGACTACGGTGGACCGGCTCCGCTATCCACGCTCCGGTTGGTAGTCGCCTGCCCCGGAGGACGAGTTGCGGTCCCGGAGGCCGGGTCGCGGTGTCCGGAAGCTGGGCCGTGGCCCACGGAGGCTGGGCGGCGTCCCTCGAGGCTGGCCGTGGCCGCTGAGGCCGCGCGGCGGCGGGCTGTCGCTCCTCTTGGGTCAGAAGTCGATCACGAGGGCGGTTCGAAAGATGACATCGAGCCCCCGCTTGCGAAACCGGCCCGTCCCGAAGTCGAGGCCGGCGCCTCCCGCCGCCACCGTCTCGAACAGCTCGTCTCCGCTGCCCGCCACGCCGTCGGGATCGACGAGCACGACCCGCGCGACGACGCCGGCGTCCTCGAGCGCGGGCATGTGCTCGTAGAGGTGCTGCACGCTGACCCGCAGCGAGAGATGCTCGCTCATCGCGACGCCGACCGCACTGGTCAGCGCGAGCGAGTAGTCGGACATCGACAGCAGATTGACGTTCAGCGCCGCCTGGTTGTCGAGCTCGACCGCGTCGCCGATGCGATGGTGGTAGTCGCTGCCGGCGCGGATGCCGCCGAAGCGGTCGTCGCGCGCCGGGTCGGGCTCCGCATCCTCGCGGGCCGTGAAGCTGATGCCGTAGCTGCTGGACAGCGACACCGCCTCGCCGTCCGCCCACGTGTTGCCCACGCCTCCGAATGTGACGTAGCGGTTGCGGATGCCGGCTTCGTCGTTGCGGTCCCAGCTCGTCCCCGCGTTCCAGAAGAAGCGCTGGCTGACCCGCCACTGGATGCGGCCCCCGGCGAAGTACTGCTCCACGCCCGACGTGCCGGCTCGCCGCGCGACGTCCGTATCGAAGTCGTTGGGCCGCTCTCCGGGGCGGAAGCGCAGCCCGGGCGCCACCTGGAGGATCCGCTCGCCGGAGGTCCGCGCGCGCACGCCCTCGACCCGGGCGAGCACCCGCACCGACGTCCAGTTGCGGCGGAGGGTGTTGCGGAACCCGAACGTCTGGGTCTGGGAGTTGCCGCCGGTGCGGACGGCGCTGAGCTCCGTCGCGTTGGACCAGCGGGCGGCCGTTCGCTCGTCAGCCGCTTCCGCCGCGCGATCTTCCGCCTGGGCGCGAAGGGCTGCCGGCGCCAGGAGAAGGCACGCGACGAGGGCCAGCGGTCGCATCGATCGTATCGGTCGCAGTGTCGGCATGGGGTGTCGGGCGCACAGGCTGCTCGCCGGGGCCATTGGTACGCAGGGGTCGCGGGGGCGCACGAGGTGTCGGACGCTCTGGCTGCTCGGCCGGGGGGACCGGACGGGGGCGCCGCTACGTGTCCCACTCAGAATACCGGAGAGCGGCCGTGCGAGTCGTCTACGTCCCTCCACGGGCCTCACCTGCTGGCGCGGCTGATCTCTGGACCGTGCCGGGCGCGGCCCCTATAGTGGTCGGGTCGGCGGCCGCGTCGCGACCCCGGCGCTTGCGGGACCGGAGCCCGAAGGAGGCACCATGCGTGTGAGTTTCTCTCGCGGAGGCCGCATCGTCGCCGCGTTCGTTCTGATCGTCGCCCTCCTCGCCGCGGCGCCGGGCGCGGCCCAGGACCGCGACTTCACGCCCGTGACCGACGCGATGCTCCAGGACCCGGACCCGGCGGACTGGCTCAACTGGCGGCGCACCCTCGACGGGTGGGGCTACAGCCCGCTGGACCAGATCGACCGCGGCAACGTCCACCGGCTGCAGCTCGCGTGGGCGTGGTCGATGACGGCGGGCGTCAACCAGCCGACGCCGCTCGTGTACGACGGCGTGATGTACCTCGCCGGGGCGGCCAACGTCGTGCAGGCAGTCGACGCGGTCACCGGCGACCGCCTCTGGCAGTACGAGCGCGACCTGAGCGACATGGTCGACACGGTGCTGCGCCCGCGCAGCCGGTCGATCGCCATCTACGGCGACAAGGTCTACCTGAACGCGGCCGACGCCCACATCGTCGCCCTCGACGCCCGGACCGGCGAGGTGGCGTGGGATCACGAGGTGGCCGACAACGCCCTCGGCTACCGCTACACGAGCGGCCCCATCATCGCCAACGGGAAGGTCGTGGCCGGCATGACCGGGTGCGAGCGCTTCAAGGAGGACGTCTGCTTCATCTCGGCCCATGACGCCGAGACCGGGGAGGAGCTGTGGCGGACGTCGACCATCGCGCGCCCCGGCGACCCGGGCGGCGACACGTGGGGCGACCTGCCGCTGCTGTACCGCGCCGGCGCCGACGCCTGGATTCCGGGCAGCTTCGACGCGGGCAGCAACCTCACCTTCTGGTCGACCTCGCAGGCCAAGCCGTGGGCCAGCCTCCAGCGCGGCACGGACGGCGACGCGCTCTACAGCAACAGCGTGCTGGCCATCGACGCGGACACGGGCGAGCTCTCCTGGTACTACCAGTTCACGCCGGCGGAGACGCACGACCTCGACGACGTGTTCGAGAGCGTCCTCATCGACCACGACGGCCGCCGCTCGCTCTTCAAGATGGGCAAGCTCGGCATCCTGTGGGAGCTCGACCGCGACACCGGCGGCTTCGTCGCCGCGCACGACCTCGGCTACCAGGACGTCCTCGACGTCGACGCGCGGACCGGCGAGGTCACCTTCCGGCCCGAGACGTTTCCGATCAAGGACGAGCTGATCGAGTTCTGCCCCGACTTCCTCGGCATCCGGAACTGGCGCGCCTCGGCCTACCATCCGGAGACGCAGGCGCTCTACATCCCGATCCATCCGACCTGCGTCAGCGGCGCGTTCACCGAGGTCGACAACGCGCCCGGCGCTCCCTACTACACGAACACCGGCTGGCTTTCGCGCGGCAGCGTCGTCCACCCCGACGCGGATCCCTACCGCGGCTTCCTCATCGCGATGGAGATCGGCACGGGACGCATCCTGTGGCGGCACTCGATGCTGACCCGCCCCGGGGCGGCGGCCCTGACCACGGCGGGCGGCCTCGTGGTGAGCGGCGACACGGCCCGCAACGTCAACGTCCACGACGTTGCGACCGGCGAGACCCTGTTCCACACTCGGCTGCCCGGCTCGGCGTCGGGCTTCCCCATCACGTACGAGGCGGGCGGGAGGCAGTACCTGGCCGTGCCGGTGGGCGGCGACCGGACGAACGCGATCTTCGCCTTTGCGCTGCCGGAGGCGC
>JAPOYG010000511.1:2530-4170 GCA_026706755.1 Acidobacteriota bacterium | reverse complement strand
GGCGGAGGGGTCGCGGTTGGCCGCGGTGATCGCGACCAGGCGTCCGCCGGGGCGAAGCGCCCGGTAGGCGGCCGCCACGTGTCGCAGGTCGGTCCCGCTCGCGAGCTTCGAGGAGCCGGCCGAGCGGGAGAACGGCGGGTTCATGACGACGACGCTCGGCCGCAGGTCCGGCAACAGGTCGGCGATGTGCTCGGCGTCGTGGCGGCTCACGCCGGCGCCGGGGAACGCCAGGTGCAGCAGGCCCGCGCGGGTGCTCGTGAGCTCGTTGAGCGCCAGGCGTCCGCCGTTGGTGGTGTCCAGGCCTAGCGCGGCAGCGGCGGCGAGCGTGCCGGTGCCGGCCGACGGCTCGAGCACGACGTCGCGATCCGTCACGCCGGCGCAGGCGGCGACGCACCAGGCGAGCTCGAGCGGCGTCGAGAACTGCTGGAAGCGCTGCTGCACGTCGTCGCGGCGCGTCTGGGGCGGCTCGAGCCGGGCGATTCGCGCGATGAGGGCCAGCACGCCGGCCGGGCTGGCGGCCTGCGCGATCATGGCGGGGCCGAAGCGGCGCAGCAGCAGCGTGGTCGCCACCTCGCCCGCCTCGTACGCCTGCTTCCACAGCCAGGCCCCCTCGGCGTCCGTGCCGCCGAACGCGGCGGTCATGGCGTCTCTGAGCGCCCGGGCGTCGATGGCGCGGCCTGCCTCCAGGTGGCGCAGGAGCGCGGCGCCGGCGCTGAAGATGCGCTGCGCGGTGTCGGACGCCGTGGCGTCCGGTGGTCGTAGCGGTCCGTGCACGGTTGGTTCCTCCGGATCGGGTTCGCCCGAGGGCCGGCGCCGGGCAGTGCCTCAGCCAGACCGGGGCACTGCCCGGCGCTGTGGCCGGTCCTCGGGCAGCCGGTGGGTTCGGTGGTCCGTCAGTCGTTCATCCAGGCGGGGAGCTCGGCGGCGGGGGCGGTGTCGGCGGGGCCGGCGTCGGCGGCGGGGGCGCGGGCGGGCTCGAATCCGGGCGGCGCCCAGCGGAGCGCCCGCCGGCGGGCGTCGTCGGCGAGCTTGAGCGACGCCGGCGGGGGGTTCTTGCCGAAGGCCTCGGCCATGGCCTTCGCGAGGGTCTCCTTGCGGTCGGTCTCGTGGGCCTCGGCCCACTGCTCGCCCAGCGTCTCGGCCGCGACCTGTAGCATCTCCCGGCGCCCCATGCGCCGCCAGAAGTGCTCGAGGTCGGGGCGGTACAGCTCGTGGAACGGGATGTCGAGCGCCTCGACCACGGCCTCGGTCTCCGGCCGCGCGTCGGGGTCGAAGGCGAGCTGGGGCGTGAGCGCCCGGGCGACGGCCGCGGCAAACTGCCGGCGCCGCTCCTTGGGCCTGAGCGCGCGGAACTGGAGCAGCCGCTCCCGCGGGGTCGGGGCCTGCAGCCAGTCGAGCTTCAGGCAGGTGGCCTCCGCGGCCAGCATCCGCGCCCCGGGGCTCCTCCGCGCGAGGGCTTCCCGGTCGTCGGGGTCGACGCCATCGGGCACGTCCCGCGTGACGGTGATCTCGATCGCCAGGGGTCCGTCCGGCTTCCCGCCGAAGACGGCCGAGGCCATCTGGTACGCGGCGAGGTCGAAGGTGAGCTCCGGGTCGCACTCCAGGCACGCCTTGACGATGCCGGCGCGGATCAGCCGCAG
>JAPOYG010000511.1:0-2324 GCA_026706755.1 Acidobacteriota bacterium | reverse complement strand
CCGGGTCCGGCTTCCCGCCGGCCGCGCCATCGGCGGGGGCTGCGGCCTCGGCGGTTGGGCCGGGGGTCGTGGCCGCGCCCGGCGTCGGGGGTGCGGGCACGAGATGTTCGTCCTGGCGGCGCACCAGGCCCCGGTGAATGACCAGGTCGCCCTCGCCGCCGATCGTCACGATGCATCCCGAACAGGCCATCAGCTCGGGGCTGTACGACTCGTGCGAGTGCATCTCCTCGTTGAGGGCATTTGCTTCGGACTCGAGCTTCTCGATCCTGGCCTTGAGGCGGTCGCGCTCGGCGTCGCCGGCGCGGTCGTTGGCGAGCGCGTAGGCCGCCTGCTTGAGCCGGTCGATCTCGGCGGCCAGCTCCGCGAGGCGCGCGGTCTCGGCGTCGGTCGGGGGCTCGGGCTTGCCCTTGACGCGCCCGAACTGCCGGGTCACGTCCCACGGGGCCTCGAGGACGGTGTCGATCCAGCGCCAGCCGTCGCCGAGCTCGCGCCGCGCGCTCTGCAGCTTCTTGGAGGCGAGATCGCCGAGGAGCTCGACGTCGCGGATCAGCACGCTCCTCTCGTCCTCGGCCGCGAACAGGTCCTCCTCGACGGTCCCGCCGGCGGCCTTGTACGCCTTCAGGCCGACGAACCGCGCGCGGGCGGATGCCGCGGACACGAGGCCCTGCTGCAGCTCGTTGCGGATCCAGCCGGCGGTCGGCGTGTAGCCGGTCTGGTTCCGCACCTTGTTCCAGACGTCGAGTTGCCGGCCGCGGTCCGGCGTGGCCGCGAACGCCTGGAGCTGGTCGAGCGTCAGGCGGTCGTCGCGCGCCTGCGCGAGGATTTCCGGGGCGACGGCGCCGAGGCGCAGCCGCCGTTGCACCGCCTGGACCGTTAGGCCGAAGCGGCTGGCGATCTCGCGGACGCTCAGGCCGCGCTCGAGCATCGTGTGGAAGGCCGTGAACTCGTCGATCGGGTGCATGTTCACGCGCACGGCGTTCTCGGTGTAGCTGATCTCCTCGTCGATCGCGTCGTCGGGCAGGACCCGGCAGGGTATCGGCGTCGTCGTCCGGAACCGGCTCCGGCGCTTCTTCGCCAGGGTCCGGAGGGCCTGGAGCCGCCGGCCGCCGCCGACGACGTGGAAGGTCTTCTCGTCGTCGTGGGTGCGCACCACGAGGTTCTCCAGGAGCCCGTGCGCTTCGAGGGACGCTTCGAGCTCGCGCATGGCTTCCGCCGGCGCCGCCGCCGTGCGCGCGTTGCGGTCGGACGGCTCCAGGTTCCGGAGGGGTATCCACCGGATTTCGTCGTTGTGTGGCATGTCAGTTCCTTCCGTGCGCCTGGGCGCGGCGGATTCCGATGTCCAGGCAGCGGTGGGCGTGGACCGTGGCGCTCATCATCACCAGGTCTCCGGGCACGCTCGTGTCGCTGAAGGCCCGCTCGGCGGCGCGCATCTGCTCGGCCAGCGCCGCGAGGTTCGCGGGCACGGTCGTGGCGCGCGCGGGTGGTGCCGCCGCCGCGGCCGCGGTCAAGAGGCGTGCGGCCTCGTCGGGGCTGGCGTCTCCGGCTTCGAGCTCGCGGGCGAGCTGCCGGCAGACGTGGCTGAGCGGCTCGGCGCCGCGCGCGATGGCCTCGGCGAGCAGGGCCGTCAGGTGGTCGTCCACCGTTCGTGTGGTCGTCATGCGTTCGTTGCTCCTTGCCCTCGGGGCTCACTGTGCCCGGGCGGTGCAGGGTGGCGGGGGGGCGTCCGCTTCGGCGGGGTCGGGTTCGGATGGTGTCGATCGCCTTCTCGAGGTGGCGATCGTCGCGGCGTGGCAGGTCTCGTCGCTGGAGCCGGAGACGGCGGGCCGCGAGCCGGCACGGCGCGTCCGTGAGGTCGGGTTCGGCGTTGGTGGGGTTTCGGGGCTCGGCGGATCGAGGCGGCGTCGGGTTCGGCGGGTGGTCTCGTTGTCGGCCGTCCGCCCCGCTCAAGGCAAGGGGGGGCGTGTCGCGCCGGCGTGCAGCAGCACGGCCTGGGTACCGGGCTCCAGCGGAGTCGCTTCGCGCAGCTCGCCGTTCGTAGTCGTGATCGACACCGGCTCTGCGTTGTACGCGCCCAGCGCCTGCAGCTTGCCGTCCGGGTCAGCAATCACGATGACGGTTCGCGCCTCGTCTCTCCTGGGCGCCGCGTGAAGCACGCCGGCCACGGTCAACGGCAGGATTTCGTCGGTCAGGGCATCGAGCAGCGTGTCGTCGACGTCGTGCTGCTCTCCGGTGTGCGCGGAGATCGCCAGCCGGCCGTCCGGGGCCGCGTGCGGGCGGTACCACTCGTCCTCGTAGAAGCACCGGCTCCTGTCCTTCAGCCGTAC
>JAPOYG010000210.1 GCA_026706755.1 Acidobacteriota bacterium | reverse complement strand
GCAGGTCCTCGCGGAACCCGCGCCACTCGTAGTCGCCGTTGCCGGGCACCGGCAGGCGCCCGTTCCAGCCGTCGCGGTCCGGGGTCAGGCCGGTCACCTGCAGCGCGATATTGCCGTCCGCGTCGCCGCAGATGAGGCTATGGGTCGGGACCAGCCAGTGCATCGCGCGCTCGAAGAAGTCGGCGCAACCCTCCGCCTGGGCAAGCTGGAAGCTCCCCTTGTAGGCGGCGGTGCCGGGCTCCTGTACGACCGAGCGCACGGCGTAAGCGACGCCGTTCTCCCGGTCCTCGTAGAAGACGGGGCCGTGGCGGCTGAACTTCAGGACCACCGGCTCCGGCTCCCGGCCCTTCACCGGAATCTCCTCCTCGATGATCCGGAGCGGCTCCCAACCGTCCCGCCAGCGCACGAGGTTCGGGTCGTCCGGGTGCAGCTCCTCCACGTAGACGTCGACCATGTCGGTGCCGGCGAAGGTGAAGCCCCACGCCATGCGCTCGTTGCTGCCCGCGTCGACGCCGGCGAAGGGCGGCTCGCCGCCGCCGATGACGTTCCAGCCCGGCGCCACCAGGTGCACGAAGTAGCGCAGCGCCGGCATCTCGATGCGCCGGTGCGGGTCGTTGGCCAGGATCGGCACCCCGCTCGACGAGCGCGCGCCGGTCAGCACCCAGTTGTTGCTGCCCTCCGTGGGGATCGACCGCGGTGAGACCTGCCGCGCCTCGAGCCCCGGCCCCGGGAGCAGGGCGCGGTACGGCTCGACGATCTCCAGCGCCGGCAGGCGCCCGGCCACGAACGGATCGCCGTCGCCGGCCCGCATCGCATCGAGGATCTCCTCGGTGATGATGCTGACGTCGAGCCCGTCCGGCACCACCAGTTCGTCCCACGGGTCGGGCGCGAAGCGCCGGTTCGCCTCCTCCACGCCGTGGCGGGCGACGTCGAGGGCGAGCTGCATCTCGTGGATGGCATGGCCCCGCACGCTCGGCACCCCGAGGGAGGCCCAGCGCAGGACCGCCGTCTCCGCCGTCCACGGCAGCGGCTCCACGCCGGTGAGCTGGAACTCCACCGGCAGGTTGTCGCGGTTCTGCTCGACCCAGGCGTTCACGCCGGCCGCGTGCGCGGTGAACAGCCGGTGGGCGTCGGGGTGGTAGCTCGTCCACTCGGTCTCGTCGAACGGCCCCCGGAACTGCATCAGCCGGGTGCGGCGGTCGTAGTCGAGCGCCTCCGGTCCGAAGATCTCGGCCAGCCGCCCCTCGCGCCAGCGGCGCCACATCTCCATCTGCCACAGGCGGTCCTGGGCCATGACGTAGCCCTGCGCGAAGAAGAGGTCGTCGTCGTTCTGCGCGTAGATGTGGGGCACGCCCCACTCGTCGCGGATTACCTCGACCGGCTGCTGCAGGCCCGGAACCGCCAGCTCCCCGTCGAGGGTGGCCAGGGAGCGCTGGGCGAGCTCGTCGAGCGAGGCCGGTGCTCCCGCCCCGCCCGCGACGCAGGCGGCGGCGCCGGCGGCCAGCGCAATCAACGCCAGCCGGGCGAGGTGACCGACTCGCGAACCGGGATCCTGGGACGTCCTGCCGTGATTCTCTCGCATCGTGGTCCCCTCGACGTTCGAGCGTGCGTTCCGAAAGCCCGATGACTCGATCGACGGCACCCGGTCGCCGCTGGTTCGAACGGAACCGGGTGGCCGCCATCATAGCCGTTCTCGTGCCGCATACTCCGTAGAGTCGCTGCCGAGGGCCGGTATCGTGCGGCCCAGCGCCACGGCATACCATGGCTCGTGAACGGCGAGCGGGAACGAGTTCCGGCCGGCCGGCGGCGCGGGCTCTGGCGGGTGGGTGGCACCACGCCGAGCCGACGGGCGACGAGTGGTGGCTACGCGCGGCTCCGTCGGACGCCGGTTGCCTGTAACAACCCGCCGGCGATCGCGTAGCAAGGGGTATGACACAGCGAATCTGTCCGGAGTGCCGCGCCGAGATCCCGGCCGATGCGCCGCCGGGAGTCTGCCCCTACTGCGCGCTGCGGGCCGGGCTCCGCTGGGAGGCTTCCACCGCGGCCGACCGCCGGCGCGGACGCGCCACGCCGCTGCCGCCCGAGGAGCTGGAACGCCGGCTGCCCGACCTCGACGGCTTCGAGCTCATCGGGCCCGGCGGGATGGGGACCGTCTACCGGGCGCGCCACCGGCCGCTCGACCGGCCCGTCGCCGTCAAGGTGCTGCACGCGCACCTGCAGGACGACCCGGCGTTCGCGGAGCGCTTCGCCCGCGAGGCGCGGACGATGGCGCGGCTGGACCACCCGCACATCGTTCGCGTCTACGACTTCGGCGACCGCGAAGGCCTCTACTACCTCGTGATGGAGCTCGTCGAGGGCGTCACGCTGCGGCAGGCGATGGCGAGCGGCAGCCTGGCCCCGGCCGAGGCGCTGGCGATCGTGCCGCGCATCTGCGAGGCGCTGCAGTACGCGCACGACCAGGGGGTGGTGCACCGGGACATCAAGCCCGAGAACATCCTCCTCGACCGGGCGGGCGCGCCGAAGATCGTCGACTTCGGGCTCGCGCTGCTCACCGGGTCGTCCACCGACACGCGACTCACCGAGCACGCGCGCGTCCTGGGCACGCCGCACTACATGGCGCCGGAGCAGATCGAGCATCCCTCCCAGGTGGATCACCGCGCCGACATCTACGCGCTGGGCGTGGTCTTCTACGAGATGCTGACCGGCGAGCTTCCGATCGGCCGTTTCCCGCCGCCGTCGCAGAAGGTCGAGGTGGACGTCCGGCTCGATCAGGTCGTGCTGCGGACCCTGGAGAAGGAGCCGCGGCGGCGCTACCAGCAGGCGAGCGAGCTGCGCAGCGACGTCCGCCAGTCGACCGTGGCGGCCATTCCCGGGTCGCTTCCCGACGCCGAGTCGCGGGACCGCGGTCCCTCCGGCGGAACCCGGTCCGAAGACGATTGGACGCCCACCCGCCGCGGATGGCGCCGGGGCCGGACTCGGGCCGACCGCCCCGGCTTCGAGTACCGTTCCCGGCGGACGGTGTGGGGCCTGCCGCTGATTCACGTCGCCCACGACGGGAACGGCGAGCGGATCGCAGTCGCGCGCGGCGTCGTGGCGATCGGCGACGCCGCCTTCGGGCTCGTCGCCATCGGCGGCTTCGCCGTGGGTGGCATCGCGCTGGGCGGGATGGCCGTGGGGGTCCTGGGCCTCGGCGGTCTGGCGATCGGGCTGCTGATCGCCATGGGGGGCCTGGCCGTCGGGGGCTTGGCGGTCGGAGCGCGGGCGCTCGGCGTGGTGGCGACCGGCACGCTGCCCACGTCCCTGCTCGACGTGTCGGCCTCCGCCGTGCAATGGTTGTCCCTGGCAGCGTGGGGGGTGGCAACGGTCGTCGCCACGGTGCTCGCCGTGGGTCTGATCCTCTGGCTGCGCGAGCCCGGCCGGGAGTCTGCGCCGTAGCATGGGCGACGCGCAGCGTGGGGGATTCTGCGCGGTGGGAGCGCCCCTTGCGGGCGCTTGGGGAGTCTGCGCGGGCACGGAGTGCCTGTCGACACGATCTACCGCGCAGACTCCTGGCACTTGCCGGGGGCGCTGAAAAGGAGCGGAACGTGAGGATTCCCACGCGCGGCTGGCCGGCGCGCTCACCTGCGCCGGGTCGGGGCGCTCGGAGCCAGCGGAACGTGAGGATGCTCGCGCGCGGCTGGCCGGCTCCGCTGCTGCTCGGGATTGCGCTGGCATCGCTCCCCGGGACCGTCGCCCCGCACGTGTCGGCCCACGGCAGCGAGGCGCGCTACGTGCGCGAGGTCGACTGGCCGCGACCGCGCATCGCGCACACCTACGGGCTGAGCTACTCCGAGCTGGGGCTGGGCGCCTATCGCAACGAGGTCGAGACGCGCACCGTCGGGGGCCGGCAGTGCGTGGCAGGCGGGCTGATCGGCTTCGACGTCGACGACGCGTACGGGTTCGACATCGACGAGCCGGTCACGCTGACGTTGACCTACGCGCCGGCGCTCACGACGCCGTTCACGGTCGTCTGGGAGCGGAACGGGGGCGAGAGCCTGGGGCGCGCCGAGGTCCGGCCCGAGCCCGGCGACACGCTGCGCAGCGTCACCCTGACCCTCGACCGCGCGCGCCTCGCGGGCCACGGCACGCGCGGCATCGACATCGCCGTCGGCAGCCGCGGCGGCGTGTGCCTCTGCGACATCGAGGTGGTCCGGAG
>JAPOYG010000117.1 GCA_026706755.1 Acidobacteriota bacterium | reverse complement strand
CTACACCGCCTTCACGTTCAACGACTCGGAGTACATCGGGACCGGCGACCCGCTGGTCGACGCGAACCAGGGCATCGTGGCGGGGACCGACGTCACCGGCGTGCCGGATCGGTTGTGGGTCGTCTCCCTCGATCGGACCGGCCCCCTCGGCATGGGGCTGACCGGCAAGTACACGTCGTCGCGGCGCGTCAGCCTGCGGTCGGACTGGTACGCGGACGACTACTGGCTGGTCGACGCCTACGTGAGCTTCTCGGGCGAGTCGCTGAGCGACCTGCTCCGGTCGACGGAGTTCGCGATCGTGGCGAACAACCTGCTCGACAAGGCGTACCTGTCCGCCATCACCGAGAACGCGGCCTGGCTGGGCGCGCCGCGGACAATCTCGATGACCGCGACCGTCTCGTTCTGACCTGTACGGTCTCCGGGGTGAATCACTCCGAGGACGCACGCGATGCGGTCCCTGCACGGCTCGGCTGGTTCGGCATGCGACGACGACACGACGCGTGGCTGGCTCAACCCGCCCGCTTGGCGGGAGTGGGTCCGCGAGCCGGGTCCCGGCTATTCGAAGCGTCCGGACCCCCGCGACGGAGGACGCGGCGACGGCGCTCAGGAAGGCGCACGCCGACGAACTCTTCAACGCTCGCCCGCAGTAGCTGGTCGAGGCCGCACGTGGCCCTTGACGCCGCAGTGGCGACTGCGTACGGTGGGGTTGTAGGCGTCTCCGACGACGAGGTTCTCGGTGGGTTGCTGGCGCTCGACGGCGACGGACCGTGAGCGGGATCGAACAGTGCTGGCCGATCCGGCCAGAGACGTTGCCGGTTGCGAGCGCGTCCGGCGCAGCGTCATCGTCGATCAGGCCGTAGTCGACTGGGAGGGTTGGGACGACCCGGCCATCGCCGCCGGGAGCACGGTGCGCTGGAAGCTGCTGGTAGACGGCGAGCGCGGCCCGAGCCGAGGGCTCGTGACCGGTGTAGCGGAGATTGCGCCCGGCGGTGTGCTTCCGCGGCACCACCACGAGCCCGAGGAGACGTACTACGTGCTCAGGGGCCGCGGCGTGGTCGAGATTGAGGACACCCGGACCGAGATCGGTCCGGGAACTGCCGTCTTCATTCCCCCCGAGGCCGAGCACGCCCTGCACTGCATCGGGACAGAGCCGCTGGTATTCCTCTTCACCTTCGCTCGCGACCGCTTCGAGGAGGTCGTGTACCACTTCGACGCAGCGTAGTAGGCGGCGGGTTCCGGGCACCGGCCGGCCCGACGGCACTCTGTCTGGCCCCGACGACGGCCGGCAGCGCCGCGATCAAGGCTGTAGCCTTCGTTGTACCAGAGCGCCTCCGCGCCGCCCAGGGCCTGCCTACCTCGTGACAGGGCGCCCTCGCGTCGACAGCCCCGGGCGGGCTCCACGGTGCCGGTCGGTGCCGCGAGCACACGGAGGCGCTGATCGCGTTCGACGAGTTCCACGTGGTTCGGCACGTGGGCGCTGGCGTCGACAGGGTTCGACGGTCGGAGAACCCACGTGACGCAGCGCCAACGCCGAGCGTTCACGCCGTTGTGCCGGAGCTCGCTGCGGGTAGCGCGGGCACGGATGGTCAAGGAACCGGCGATGCGGCTGTGGGACTACCGCTCGCGGGGCTGCTCGGAACGGTTTGTGGCCGCGGTGGTACGCGTGAGCGATTCGTAGTCGGCTCGAGCCGGTCAAGAAGGTCACGCGGATGATCAAGCGCCATGGGGGCTGGATGATCGGTTGCGCCGGGCCGAGGCGGCGTTCGTCGACTGTTCGAGGCGGATGAATGAGCCGCGTTGGAACGTCGGCGGTGCGGCGCTGGCGGCGTACGCGCGGCATGGAGGATGTCGGCTTGGAGCACGTCACCGGGGTCGCCGGGAAGTTCGCCGCGCGGGTCACGGGGCATGCGCCTCGCGGAGCCCGCTCCCGCGCCGCGCCTGTGCCGCGGCCCTCCGCCGGCTTGACACTCGGCTCGCCGGCCGCGCGCTCGAAGACGGCAGACTGGGCCGCCCTATCTGGCGGAGCTCTTCGAGACGAGCCGGGTGGCCTCGAGCGCCGCGACTGAGGGCAATCGCGGCAGGAGGTCAGAAGCCGACGACGGCGAGCGCTACGGGGACTAGCGCCGGTCCGTATTCCCCCCAACCGACGTGGAAGTACGAGTAGTAGCCGAGTCCGGTCTTGATCTTGAATCGCTGCGACAGCGAGATGTCCAGAACGGCCTCGCCGATCAGAACGCCCGCCGCGAGGCTGCCCCAGCCGCCCTCGACAGGGACGTGCTCCCAGGGCGCCGTGGGTTCCGTCCGGACGAGATTGTCGAACCTCCCGGTCGTCACGCCGCCGCCGATCTCGAAGCCGACTCGGGTTCCAAGGGACCGCCGGTAGCGGAGCGTGCAGGTGACGCCGTTGAAGGCGCTGATCGCTTCGTGAGTGTCCGGATTCGCGCCTTGCCAGTGCGCGCTGACGCCGAGTGTCCGCACGTAGCGAAGACTCCAGCCCCAACTCCCTTCAGACCGGAACCAGTAGGTGCCGCCGGCCTCGATGGTCGAGAGCCCCGTGAATGGACCGCGCGCTGTGAGGTCGTGGAGAGCCCACCACGCCGTGCCGGCCATCAACTCTACCCTCGGCTGTTCGGCCCGTTGTGCGACGACCGGCATCGGGATAGCGACCGGTAGCACCAGGGTTGCGATGATCGCGGTTCGCATCGTTCATTCGGGGATTGTCCCGCAGGCTGTTGAACTTTGCGGGTGACTGACTCCCCGTTCCTCCTATCGAATCGTACCCTACGCGACCCGCTCGGCGCCGACCTCGCTGGGCACCAATGCGTCAAGAGCGCTGGTGAGATGACGCATAGTTGCGTGGCCTCGAACGCGCCGGAATCGCTGCTCCGCGTCGAGGAGCGCGCTCGCCACCCAGCGTTGGATCATCTGCCCACCGCGCCAGCGCTTCACGTTGCGCGTGTAGCGCTCGACTCCACTGTTCAGGTTCTCGATGATGTTCGTCGTCCGCAGCGTCCGCTGCAGCGACCCCGCGAGTCCGAGACGCAGCACCGTCAGCGTCTCGTCCAGCCCTTCGCGGACCGATGCCGCCGCGCCGGGATGCCCGTCCCCCAGCGAGTGGGCCAGTTGCTCGAGGGCGCGCTTCGCGCTCGTCGCCGACTGCAGGTCCCACGCCGTGCGCAGGGCCCGGCCCACGTTCGCGTGCAGCCGCGCCGGCAGATGGCCGAGGACGTTCCTGTACTTGTGGGCCTGACAGCGTTGGATCAACGCGAGCGGCCCGTAGATGTCCGTGATGGCCCGGCGCAGCGCCTGAGCGCCATCCACCAGGAACAGCATCGTCCGGTCCGTCGGCAGCCCCCGCGTCACCAGGTCGTTGAGCAACCCGGTGGCGACCGCGGCCGTCTCGGTCGCGCCTTCACGAAGGCCGAGCACGTGCTTGCGTCCCTCGGTATCGACCCCCAGCGCAATCACGATGCAGTGGTCCCGAAAGACCTTGCCGTCGATGCACACGACCCGCAGGTCCAGTTCGCCCAGCGGACGGCCGAGAAACGCGTGGAGCCGCACGGTCGACAACGCCACGAACCGCCGCGACACCGCACCGCGCGAGGTCGCCCGCTCCTCGACCTCCCGCGGCACCGGGTCCAGCGTCCGCGCATACCGACGGGTCGACACGCCCGCGGCGATCGCTTCCAGCGTGTGCGCTTCCAATGGGTCCGTGGCCGCCGCCCACTCGAAGCTCGCCAGCGGCACCTCTCCAGCAGCATTCCGGACGCGAAGTCGGGGCACCGATACCTGGCGCCCGCCGAGCGTGACGTGGCTCGCCACGCTGCCGCCCCGCCATGCCGTCCGGGCGGCCTGATGCCGCCCCTTCGGGCCACAGACCGCGTCTCGGTCGTCCTCCATCATTGCCTGAAGTACCTGCAACCCGGTCGAGATGCACAGGCCGTGAAACGCCTGTCGGACGTCCCGCAGCACACCGAGCACCGGCAACGGCACCTGGATGGAGACCGAACGCGAGCTCGGGGGTTGGCGGCGGGTCCTCCGCCTGTCATGCTTGGCCATGGGTGGCAGTCTCCTTTCTTGATTCCACCCCTGTCCTACCACGGACAGGGGCAAGGAGTCGCCACCCGCTTCACATCAGCTCAACTCCAACACCCGCCGGGACATCCCCTTCATTCGTCCCTTGCGAGGAATGTGCAGCCGGAACGGAAACCGGCTCACGGCCG